>JBIKYT010000127.1:0-2925 GCA_044355095.1 Ilumatobacteraceae bacterium | reverse complement strand
GTTTCACGCGTTGTGATGCCAAGTTCTTCGGCGATGTAGCGCGCGGGGTCGCGATAACGCCACGACAAGAAACTGACCACGCGAATTGAATCGGCATTCGGAACTGACGACAAGCCGGCATCTTTGGTGGCCTCGCGAATTGCGTTGGCAATGAAGGGGACAGGGGCCAAGGCTTCAAGCGGGTTGTCGATGCGCTGCAACTGTTGGCCGACGCCAACAATCACCGGTGTGCGGGGGTCCAAACTCATCGTTTCAACCTATCTAATGGGCTGTGTCATACCTAAGATGAAAGCCATGTCTACTGGGCCACTTCGTATCGCTATCGGATCAGATCACGCTGGGTTTGATCTCAAACAACATCTCGTGGCGTTTTTGACCGCGGCCGGACACACGGTCGACGATCAAGGTACACACTCAACTGAAAGTTGCGATTACCCGCCGATCTGCGCAGGCGTGGGTCGCACAGTGCGCGACGGCAAAGCCGACTTCGGCATTGTGATGGGTGGCAGCGGTCAAGGCGAACAACTTGCGGCCAATAAAGTTCGCGGAGTTCGCGCCGCATTGTGCAACGACTTGTACACCGCCCGCATGGCTCGCCAACACAACGATGCCAACGTTTTGTCAATCGGCGCCCGCGTTGTGGGTATCGGGTTGGCTGAGGAAATTGTCACAACGTTCATATCAACTGCCTTTGAAGGCGGTCGTCACGCTCGCCGAGTGGCAATGTTGACTGAACTTGAAAACGAATTCTGACCCCGAGCGAGACCACCATGCCTTTTCCTTCTGATTCTGATCCCGATCTAGTTGTCGAAAACCTCATCAATGATGAGTTCGATCGTCAGATCAGTGGCCTGCAATTGATCGCCAGCGAAAACTTCACATCGCCCGCAGTCATGCGTGCGGTGGGCAGTGTGCTCACAAATAAGTACAGCGAGGGTTACCCCGGCAAGCGTTATTACGGTGGCAATCAAGTCGTTGACTCAATCGAAGCATTAGCAATCGAACGAGTGAAGTCGTTGTTTGGTGCCGATCACGCAAACGTGCAACCGCACTCGGGTGCGAACGCAAATATGTGCGTTTATCAAGCTCTTTTGAACCAAGGCGACACTGTTCTTGGTCTCAGCCTCGACCATGGTGGTCACCTCACACACGGTTCGCCCGTCAACGCGAGTGGCAAGTTGTACAACTTCAAGTCCTACCAAACGACGCCAGGTGACGAGCGTATTGACATGGATCAAGTGCGCGATCTTGCCCTTGAACATCGTCCGCGCATGATCGTTGCTGGCACCACCAGTTACCCGCGCCGTATTGATCCGGCACCGTTCAAAGAAATCGCCGACGAAGTTGGCGCCTACTTCTTGTATGACGCCGCGCACTTGGCGGGCCTCATTGCAGGTGGCGCGTACCCCAACCCGGTTCCGTACGCCGATGTCGTGACGTTCACGACGCACAAGACTTTGCGCGGTCCACGCGGTGGTTGCATCTTGGCCAAGGCCGAGCACGCCGCCGCCATTGACAAGGCAGTTTTCCCGGGTTGGCAAGGCGGACCGCTCGAACACGTGATTGCTGGTAAGGCCATTGCTTTCCGTGAAGCCGCATCGCCGGCTTTCAAGCAGTACGCCGCGCAAGTCGTTTCTAATGCTTCAGCCCTCGCCGAAGCTCTGGCTCAAAACGGTTTCCGTTTGGTCTCGGGCGGCACCGACTGCCACCTCATGGTCGTTGACTTGCGTCCTTTTGACGCCGAAGTCACTGGTAAAGAAGCCCAAGCAGTGCTCGACCTCGCGGGTATCACGCTCAACAAGAACACCGTCCCCGACGACCCGCGCAGCCCGTTCGTAACGTCGGGTGTGCGCATCGGAACCCCATCGGTGACCACTCAAGGTATGAAAGAGCCCGAAATGGCTCAGATCGCCACGTTCATCGCTCGGGCCTTGCGCAGTCGCAATAATGCCGACGAAGTGGCTGCGGTCAAGGCCGACGTTGCCGCCTTGTGTGCAGCGTTCCCGGCCTACCCCGCCCGCTGAAATACGCAACTGATCACTCAGTTGTCTGTTCCTGAACTCATTCGGGAATAGTCTCAAACCGTGCCCGATACCGCTGGCTATCTCTTCATAGGTGTGATCGCCGCACTCGTGACGTTTGTTTCGACACCCTTTGTGGTGAAATTAGCGACGCGTATGAATTGGGTGGTCGAGCCCGATGAACGTCGCGTGCACAAAGTGCCAACTCCTGATGTTGGTGGCATTGCAATGTTCTTGGGCTTCATTGTGGCTCTCGCAATCGCCTGGCAAATGGGGCGTTTTTCACCAGTTTTCAATAACAACTCCGAACCGTTAGGCGTGTTGTTGGCGGCTGTTGTGATCTTTGCAACGGGTCTTGTCGATGACATTCGTGAGATCTCCAGCCCAGCCAAAGTGACTGGCACCGTGATTGCCGGACTCGTGCTGGTGTACTTCGGCGCCACGATGTTTTATTTCCGCGTCCCATTCTTGGACGTCTTCGTGTTGAGCAACGACTGGATTCCGCTCATCACGATCTTGTGGCTCATGGGAATGAGTCAAGCCGTCAACTTGATTGATGGTCTTGATGGTTTAGCCGCCGGCATCGTGGCCATCGCCGCCGCCTCGTTCTTCTTGTACAGTCGCCGACTGGACGATCTGGGCGCCCTTGCTCAACCCAATATGGGACCGCTCATTGCGATCATTGCCTTGGGGGTGTGTTTGGGCTTCTTGCCGCACAACTTCAATCCCGCCAAGATCTTCATGGGCGACAGCGGAGCCTTGTTCTTGGGTCTGTTAATGGCGGTGTCGACGAGTGTGGTCGGGGGCCGCGCCGACCCCGATAGCCAGACCTACACCCCAGGTCAGACCTACTTTTTCTTGGCGCCGCTGTTTATTCCGTTGTTCATTTTGGGTGTGCCGATTC
>JBIKYT010000065.1:0-10653 GCA_044355095.1 Ilumatobacteraceae bacterium | reverse complement strand
GCTTGGCGTTCGTAAGAATGCGCTTCTTTTGACTTTTAATATTTGCCACGGGAACCTCAATGCGATTGAAACAGCCCTGAGATAGTACCAGCGCAGGGGATACTCCCCAACGCCAAGCCCCTCTCAGGTTCAGATGAACGCTAGTCTCTTCAGAGCACGGTTCACCCTTTTGGGTGGCAAAACCCCAGCGCCTTTCCCCATGGACCTCTCTCGCATCCGCAACTTTTCGATCATTGCCCATATTGATCACGGCAAATCGACCTTGTCTGACCGCATTTTGGAGATGACCCACGCCGTTGAAGTGCGTGATATGCGGGCTCAATACCTTGATTCGATGGATCTTGAGCGTGAGCGCGGCATCACTATTAAGGCCCAAAACGTGCGTGTCGACTGGAAGGGTTACACGCTGCACCTCATTGACACCCCTGGTCACGTTGACTTTGGCTACGAAGTCAGCCGCTCGTTAGCTGCGTGTGAGGGTGTGGTGTTAGTCGTTGACGCTGCTCAGGGCATTGAGGCTCAAACTCTGGCGAACTGCTATTTGGCCCTCGAGAATGATCTTGAGATCGTGGCGGTTCTGAACAAGATCGATCTTCCCGCTGCCGATCCCGACCGGTACGCCCAAGAAATTGAAAATGTGCTCGGCATCAAGGCGAGCGACATTCTGCGTATTTCGGCTAAGACCGGGGTCGGAGTTCCCGAACTGCTGGATGCCATCTGTGAACACATTCCAGCCCCCGTTGGCGATCCTGATGCACCGCTGCAAGCGTTGATCTTTGACAGCCAGTACGACCAATACCGTGGTGTGGTCTCATCAATCCGAGTGATGAACGGTCGTTTGAACTCAAACGCTCGGGTGCAGTTCATGCAGGCTGGCACGCAACAAGAAATCATTGAAATCGGCGTTCGTCGCCCCGTGCCAACTCCAGTGGCCGAACTCGGACCCGGCGAAGTGGGATATTTGATCGCAGGTATCAAAGATGTTGCCGAGGCACGTTCGGGTGAGACTGTCACGATTTACGGCAAGGCTGCAACCGAAGCTTTGCCTGGCTACCGCGATCCGAAGCCCATGGTCTTTTGTGGTCTGTATCCAATTGATGGCGACGAATTTGAAAACCTGCGTGAGAGTTTGCAAAAACTCAAACTCAATGATGCCAGTGTGACCTACGAACCTGAATCATCAGGTGCGCTTGGTTTTGGTTTCCGCTGTGGATTTCTTGGCTTGTTGCACATGGAGATCGTGAAAGAACGTCTCGAACGTGAATTTGGTTTGTCGCTGATCGCTACTGCTCCAAGCGTTGAATATCGCGTCATGAAAACCAATGGCGAAGTCGAAGTCGTTGACAACCCGGCTGACCTTCCGCCGCCGCAGAATATTGATTACATCGAAGAGCCGTATTTCCGCGTGAGCATCATTACTCCGAAGGATTACACCGGAACCTTGATGGAACTGTGCCAGTCGCGTCGTGGTGATATGTCAAAGATTGAGTACTTATCGCCTGAGCGCGTTGAGCTTCATTACAAAATTCCTTTGGCCGAAGTGGTTGTCGACTTTTTCGATCAGATGAAGAGTCGCTCGCAGGGTTACGCCAGTCTTGACTACGAACTTGATGGTTACCAGCGCAGCAACCTGGTGAAGGTTGACATCGTGCTCAATGGCATTGTTGCTGACGCCTTCTCGATGATCGTGCACCGCGACAAGTCGTTCACTTACGGCATGCGCATGTGCGAAAAATTGAAGACACTGATTCCGCGCCAGATGTTCGACGTGCCGATTCAGGCTGCGATCGGTGGCAAAGTGATTGCTCGCGAAACGGTGAAAGCCAAGCGTAAAGACGTGTTGGCAAAGTGCTACGGCGGTGACATTACGCGTAAGCGCAAGTTGCTCGAAAAGCAAAAGGAAGGCAAGAAGAAGATGAAGGCAATCGGGCGCGTTGAAGTGCCCGGTGACGTTTTCATTTCGGCCTTAAAACTGGACGACTGAACCCCATGGGTTCGTCGCAAACTTTTCGTTCGTTACAGAACCGCAACGCCCGTCTTTTCTTTGGCGGTTTGCTGTTTTCTAACGTTGGATCGTGGTTGCAATCGACTGCAATGTCGATCTTGGTGTATCGCCTCACCGGAAAAGCAACCGATCTCGGAATCACGGTTGCTATGCAGTTTTTGCCGATGCTCATTTTTGGCGCATGGGCTGGTGCTGTTGCTGATCGGCGCGATAAACGGCGGATGTGTTTACTGACGCAATCGTTGATGACCGCGCAAGCGTTGCTGTTGGGAGTTTTAGATTTCGCCGGCTTGGTTACGGTGCCCGTTGTCTATGCATTGTCGTTGTTGCTCGGCTTTGCAAATGCCTTTGATAACCCCGCACGGCGCGGTTTAGTCGTCGAACTCGTTCCACCCGACGACATCAGCAATGCCATGGCGTTGAACACCGCAGTGATGACAGGTTCGCGTATTTTTGGGCCAGCGTTAGCGGCGGCATTGGTTGGTCCGTTAGGTACTGCATGGTTGTTTACGATTAACGGCATCTCGTTCGTGGCCGTGCTGGCCTCATTGACGATGATTAATCGCAACATGATGTTCAGTTCGCCTAAGGCCGCGCCAGGTGGCACTCCTGTTCGTGATGCGCTGCGTTTTGTGAGTGGCAATCGCCAGTTGCTGTCATTGCACATTGTGTTGGTGGTGGTGAGCACTTTTGCATTCAATTATTCGGTGTCGTTGCCCAAGTTGAGTGCGGTCCGTTGGGGTGATGACCGTTGGTTTGGTTGGGTGCTATCAGTGCTCAGTGTTGGCAGTGTTGCCGGATCGCTGTACTCGGCGTCGCGAAAAGAAGCGTCACTGAAGTTGTTCTTCGGCAGTGTGGTCATCTTGGGAATATCTGGACCAATGGTGGCGTGGGCGCCCTCGGGTTGGTTGGCCTTTGTCGGCGCAATTCCATTAGGTATTGGGGGAGCGATCTTCTTGTCGTCGTTTAACGGGCTCGTCCAGCAGCAGAGTCCTGCCGATATGCGTGGACGTTTGTTGGCCCTGTCGGCTGTGGCTTTCTTGGGTTCAACGCCTATCGGCGGGCCGGTGACGGGACTCATCGCCGACTGGGCGGGTCCCGAATGGTCGCTTGCCTATGGAAGCCTGTTATCGCTATTGATTTTGGTGATTGTCGTGTACTTCTTGAAAACAACTTCGCCAAATTCAAAAGCCCTAGTACTCTGAGTGGCGATGTCGCGTTCTTCGGTACTTCGTCAATTGACATGGTCGCAACTTGATGCGGCTCAACGTTCGGCGTTGGTTGATCGTGATCTGAACAAGGTCATCACCACCGAACTGCGCGAGCAGATTTCAGCCTTGGTTCTTGACGTTCGTGAACGGGGCGATGCCGCAGTGTGTGATGCTCTCGCCAAGTTCGACAAAGTCTCGGTGACGCCATCGGGTCTACGCGTCGGCGATGACGAATGGGAATCGGCCCCGAGCAAAGTTGATCCAGCATTGCGTGTTGCCATTGCCGACATGGTTGACCACATTCGTCGGTTCAATGAGCAACTCTTGACCCATCTTGGCAATTGGCAATTTGAAAGCGATCCAGGGTTGATGGTGGGTGAGCGCGTGAGCCCAATTGCCTCGGCCGGTTTGTTCTGCCCAAGCGGCAAAGCCAGTTACCCAAGTGTTCTCGCACAACTCGGCACGCCAGCAGTTGTGGCTGGCGTGAAGAACATTGCAGTTGTCGTGCCACCGCAGCCGGGCGCCAATGGTGCGGTCGACCCAGTGGTCATCACCGTGGCTCGTGAACTTGGTTTGCGAGAAATCTTTCGGGTGAATGGTCCTGCCGGCGTAGCCGCGCTGGCCTTTGGAACCGAATCAATTCCGCGAGTGGTCAAACTGATGGGACCAGGTTCGTTGCCGGTCACCGTCGCGCAACTTGAGGTGCAGCGCTACGGAACCGCGACACAAATGGCGCTTGGGCCAACCGAAAGCGTTGTCATTGCTGACGATTCAGCCGACCCAGTTCGTTTAGCTGCCGACTTGTTGATTGAAGCCGAGCACGGCACCGATAGTTGCACCTTGTTGATTACGACGAGTGTCTCGTTGGCTGCCGCAACCGAAGTTGAATTAGTGAAGCAGATTGCGTTATTGCCTGAGGTGCGAGCCGAAGCTGCGGCGTCTTCGCTTGGTATCAACGGTGGCTGCGTCCTGGTGAAAGATATGACCGAGGCTGCGCTCGTCGCTAATGAGTTTGCGCCAGAACATTTGCAATTAGTTGTACGCGCCGATGTTGAAGAGTCGGTCATCGAGATGCTCGTGCATGCTGGCGAAATTCTGCTTGGACAAGACACACCGTTTTCTGCGGGCAACTTCGTTTTGGGTCCACCAGCGTCATTGCCAACTAATGGGTATGCGCGAGTGACGAGTGGAGTCACCGTTGAGGCGTTTTTGAAGCGCACCGCGATTGCCCGCGCCGATAATGCGGCATTACGTCGTTTGGCGCCAACAGTTCTGGCTCTTGCCGATATTGAAGGTTTCCCAGCGCATGGAAACGCAATTCGTTTGCGTTTCCCCGACTTGTAAGGGCTCGTTATGTCTCGTGCGATTATGTGGTTTCGTCGTGATTTACGACTCACCGACAACCCAGCATTGCTTCGTGCATTAGCCGATCACTCTGATGTTGTTCCGGTTTTTGTCGTTGACCCGAACTTGCTCAAGAATTCTGGCGCTCCACGTGTTGCGTACATGTGTGATGCACTGAACGCTCTTGATAATTCAATGGGTCGAGCCTTGGTGTACCGACATGGTGATCCTGTTGACGTGATTGTTGCGCTTGCTGAAGAAGTGGGAGTCGATGATGTATATGTCGCTCGTGATTTCGCTCCTTATGGTCGCCGTCGCGATGCCGAGGTTGGTGCCAGGCTGAAGAGTGTTGGCAAGCGACTGCACGGCGTGAGTTCGTCTTATGCAGTTGATCCAGGCATTGTGACGAAAGACGACGGGCTCTCGTATTCGGTGTTCACGCCATTTTCAAAACGTTGGTTGGCTGCTGGCTGGATGGCTCCGCAGGACGCACCACGTGATCCGCAGTGGTATGGAGCACCCACGATTAAGTGTGAAGGTCCTCCGAAGCGACCCGACATTGAATTTGATTTACCGCCGTCTAATGAAGAGGCAGTTCTTGATCAGTGGAATGAATATCGTCATCGCGGTGAAGAAGGTCTTGATGGATATTCAGATCGGCGCAACGATCCGTCTGTGAATGGGTCGAGTCGTCTGTCGGCGGCTTTGCGTTGGGGCATTGTGCACCCGCGTCAATTGTTGGCAGATTTGGTGCCGAGCAAATCACATGATGTGTATCGCAGCGAGCTGGCGTGGCGCGAGTTTTATGCCGATGTGATGTTTCGATTTCCTGACACAGGTTGGAAGAACCTGAATCGCAAACTTGACGGTTTAGTTCATGATTCTGGACCAGTCGCAGAAGAACGATTTGCCGCGTGGTGCCGTGGCGAAACGGGTTATCCGATCGTCGATGCGGGCATGCGCGAATTGGTGCAAACAGGATGGATGCACAATCGGGTGCGCATGATCGTTGCCAGTTTTTTGGTGAAAGATCTGCACCTGCCGTGGCAGTGGGGTGCCAAGTTCTTTATGAAGCATCTTGTTGATGGCGACTTGGCGAGTAACGCACATGGCTGGCAGTGGACCGCTGGTACCGGAACTGATGCAGCGCCGTATTTCCGAGTGTTTAACCCGATGTTGCAGGGTGAGCGCTACGACCCCGAAGGTAACTATGTGCGTCGCTTTGTTCCTGAACTTGCGTCACTACCAAGTTCTCTGATCCATGCTCCTCATGACAGCAAACGCAAGGGGGCCGGGGTCCCGATCGGTTATGTGGCACCGATTGTTGACCATCACGCCGAACGTGATGAGGCTCTGGCTCGCTATAAGGCCATGGGTGTTGAAGGGACCTGAGCCATCGGGTTTGGTGCGCTAGATTACAAATGTCATGTTGGACGATCGGAAGACCGCAATTCTGCGAGCTGTGGTGCAGGAATACATCGGCACCGGCCAGCCCGTTGGCTCAACCCATATTGCGACCGCGCCTGACATCAATGTTTCTTCGGCCACGGTACGTAATGAAATGGCGGTTCTTGAGCAAGAAGGTTTCTTGGCTCAGCCGCACACCTCGGCTGGACGCATCCCAACCGACAAGGGTTACCGGTTTTTCGTTGACCATCTCAGCCAGCCTGGTCGTCTCGACGATGTCAAGGTCGGTCAGGTTCGTGATTTCTTTGATGGTGCGCATGGTCGAATGGAAGAACTGCTCGCACGTACATCGCACCTGGTTGCGGGTCTCACTAATTACGCATCAGTGGTTCTCGGTCCCAAGGTTGAACGTGCCGAAGTTCGTGCGGTTCAAGTTGTTGGACTTTCAGCGCGTCAAGCCATGGTGGTCGCCGTGATGTCGAATGGTTCAGTCGAAAGCGAGCACCTTGAGTTTGATGCCGAGGTCTCTGAAACTCGCCTTGGGGCCGCAACTGTTCACATGCAACGACACCTCGTCGGTCATGCGTTGGCCGGATCACGCGAAATTCCGTTGAGTGGCGACGCTGGAGTTGACTCCATTTGTCAGAAAGCAAATGCCGCACTTCGTCATGTCGGTGAGGATGACTCGGTGTTTGTTGGTGGAGCGTCATCCATGGCGTCGGCTTTTGATGCGGTTGATGTCGTGCGACAGGTGTTGCAGACGTTAGAGCAGCAGTACTTGGTCGTGACCTTGGTGCGAGACATCCTTGATCGCGGCCTCAGCGTGTCCATTGGTGCGGAACATGGCATTGAACCACTGGCGAGTTGCTCGGTCGTGGTGGCGCCAGTTGTGGTTGACGGTGAACAACTCGGAACGATCGGGGTACTTGGGCCAACCCGTATGGACTATCCGCAAGCACTTGCGACCGTTGAGGTTGTTTCAGACCGATTGGGTCGACGACTCGGCGAGAGCTAAGCAGTCGTGATCGAAAAATAACCTTTGTAGAATTGCGACGATTATGGCTGACTATTACGAACTCCTCGATGTACGGCGCGATGCCTCAGCCGATGAAATCAAAAAGGCATACCGCGTCAAAGCCCGTCAATTTCACCCTGACGCCAATCCCGGAGACGCCAGCGCCGAAGAAAAGTTCAAACAGGTTGCTCAGGCCTATGAAGTTTTGTCCGATGCCGATTCACGGGCTCGCTACGACCGTTTCGGTGAAGCCGGAGTGTCCGGTGCTGGTGGTGGCGGAGGCGGAGATTTCTTTGGCGGCGGTGGAGGCCTCGGCGATATCTTCGAATCATTTTTCGGTGGCAGTCCATTTGGTCAACAGCGTGGTCCGGCAGGTCCGCCGCGCGGGCAAGATCTAGAAGTCGTTGCCGATCTCTCATTTGAACAAGCAGTCTTTGGTGCCAATGTTCCCGTGAGTGTGCGCACGGCTCTGGTGTGCGATGACTGCTCTGGTTCGGGCGCAGGTTCTGGAACGCAGCCAGTGAAATGTTCGGAATGTAACGGGGTCGGTCAAGTTCAGCGCATACGTCAAAGCTTGCTCGGGCAGATGGTTTCAATGCAGGCCTGTCAGCGCTGCCGTGGCTTTGGTCAAATCATTGCAACTCCTTGCGCTACATGTAGCGGTGAAGGTCGAGTAATCACTGAAAAGACTTTCCAAGTCGATGTTCCCGCCGGTGTTGATACTGGTTCGACGTTGCGCTTGACGGGCCGTGGTGCAGTTGGCCAACGAGGTGGTTCAGCCGGAGATTTGTTTGTGCACTTGCGGGTGAAGCCACATGCGATGTACGAGCGTGATGGCATCAATCTTGTGACAGAAGTGGAAGTCTCAATTGCTCAGGCAACTCTGGGAGTATCACTTGAACTTGAAACTCTTGACGGTGAAGAAACATTGTTGATTCCTGCCGGAACACAACCTGGTAAGCAGTTCGTGCTCAAGAAGCGGGGTGTGCCTCGATTGCAGTCAACTGGTCGAGGCGATTTGATCGCAATAGTCAAAGTGGTCGTGCCGACCAGATTGTCCGATGACGAATCAGAATTACTCCGTGCCTTTGCCGAAAAGCGTGGCGAAGATGTTGCGCCAGCTGATAAAGGTTTCTTCTCACGAATCAAGTCGGCATTCTCATGATCGAGCGGCGTCGTGCCGCGGCTCACGCGTTTGTGATTGATATCAACGCGCCGGTTTTGAACGATGATGATTTTCATCACTTGGCCAAGGTTCTGCGTCTACGAAGTGGTGAAGAGGTTTCGGTCAGTGATGGCCGCGGCTCGTGGCGCATCTGTCACTACGCGATGTCGGCGGTGCTATCCACTGATGATTCAACGGTGCAGACCGAGATCAACCCACGCGCATTGACGGTCGCGTTTTCGGTGACCAAGAATGACAAACCTGATTTGGTGATTCAAAAACTGACTGAACTAGGTATTGATCACATCATCCCGATCATTACTGAACGGTCAATCGTGCGCTGGGACAGTGACAAGGGTGCCAAGAATCAAGTGCGCTGGCAAAAGATTGCCCGCGAGGCCGCCATGCAAAGTCGTTCAGTTTTCATACCGACGATTCATGATGTGTGTCCGTCAATTGAGTACTTTGTGGAGTCCTACGGACCACACCTTGCTGTCGCCGACCCTGAAGGCGAGGCCCCTGACGCGGGCCTATCAACAATTGTGATTGGTCCAGAGGGTGGCTTTACGCATCAGGAAATGGATCTGATGACTCGTCGTGTTTCATTGCCTGGCGGAATCTTGCGGGCTGAAACTGCGGCAGTCGCTGCCGGAGTCATGTTGACTTACTTAAGGTCGCAACATGGTTAAGAAGGCAGTCGTCTCAAAGAAGTCTGGTCGTTCATCTGACATTGACGAAAATGATGCAGAGTCGCTGGCCTACAACGTTCGAGTTGGCGATCGACTCCGTTCAATACGTCGGCAGAAGAAATTGTCTTTGCAAGAAGTTGAGTCAAATTCGCAGGATGAATTTAAGGCGTCCGTTCTTGGCGCTTACGAGCGGGGGGAGCGGTCAATTTCGTTGCCTCGTCTGCGGCGACTTGCGGATTTTTATGATGTGCCGATTGAGCAACTATTGCCGAGAGATGTGCAACTAGCTGATGGGCGATCAGTCTCAGACTCGAAGAAATTGGCTATCGACTTGGTGAAGTTGGCTGCGATTGATGGGCCGAGTTTCGCCACACTGTCGCGGTACCTGACAATGATTCAAGTTCAGCGCGGCGACTTCAACGGCAAGGTGCTCACGGTTCGGGCCGATGATGTGCGCGCGATTGCCGTCATGCTTGATGTGGCAATTGACGATGTGCGCGGTCATCTTGAAGAACTGGGCATCCTTTTTAAGCCAGCGACGAGTAGTTAATGCAAGCCACTGCTGAAAATCCGGGGTATGGCGTTTATCTCCATATTCCGTTTTGTCGTCACCGGTGTGATTACTGCGCCTTTGCCACGTTTACTGATCGTGATCACATCATTGAGAAATACCTTGACTCGCTATCGACCGAAATTTCACGAGCGGTGGAGTCAGGTATGCCGACCGCAACATCAATTTTCGTCGGTGGCGGAACGCCGACGCGGGTGCCTCCCGAATCATTAATGAAGGTTCTTGAAGGTGTCCCGACGACGGGCGATGCTGAAGTGACGATTGAGTGCAACCCCGATGACATCACAAGTGACATGCTGCGGGTTTTTCGCGATGGCGGAGTGAATCGATTGAGTTTTGGCGTGCAGTCGATGCAACGCCATGTTTTGCAATCACTTGGGCGAACTCATAATCCGGAAAATGTTCAACGGTCTGTTGAGTTGGCGCGTCAGGTCGGTTTCGCCGATATCAACCTCGACATAATTTATGGCGTTCATGGTGAATCGGTGAAGGATTGGGCTGCAACTGTGGCTTCGGTTGTCGATCTCCAACCCACGCATGTATCGGCTTACGGCTTAACAGTCGAAGGCGGCACTCCATTAGCTGACGATCCGAGTCGACATCCTGATGATGATGTTCAAGCAGAGATGTACGAAGTCGTTGATGATTTGCTGACCGCTGCGGGCATGGAGAATTACGAAGTGTCGAACTGGTCGCAGGCAGGACGTGAATGCCAGCACAATCGTTTGTATTGGTTTCAAGGCAACTACGCCGGCTTTGGTAGCGCTGCTCATGCCCATCACGACGGTCGTCGTTCATGGAACGTGCGCACGCCCGATCGCTTTATTGAATTGATTGATTCGGGGCAGAGCGCCGAGTCGTCAAGCGAAGAGCTTGATGTTGATGCTCAACGCATTGAAGGATTGCAATTGGCTTTACGGATGCGTGAAGGGGTGCCCGTTGATTCATTTAGTGTGGGCGATCTTCAACTGATGAGCGAATTGGTGCAGGTCAACAATGGGCAGGTCACGTTGACTCGGGCGGGTCGGTTGATGGCCAACGAAGTTGCCTTGCGATTGAAGTGAGTCGATTTCGCCCTGAATATGAAGATCAAGGGTGGGCGACGACCCTGCGCAGGCTGTAGGGTAGTCCTGCTTTTGGGCGTGTAGCTCAGTTGGTTAGAGCGCTACCTTGACATGGTAGAGGTCCCGGGTTCGAGTCCCGTCATGCCCACCAAAAGCCCCACTACGGTGGGGCTTTGTGTTTT
>JBIKYT010000064.1:0-10777 GCA_044355095.1 Ilumatobacteraceae bacterium | reverse complement strand
AAGATGGTTCACACAGCGTTCACAATTGGGCAACGACCGAGAAATGCCCCCCTGCGATCCTTTCGCTGCCCCGTACAACTAACCCGGCATCGCCGGACCAAATCCCTGGAGGACCAAGTGGCCTATCAAGCCGAATACATCTGGATCGACGGCACCGAGCCGACACCGTTGCTCCGTTCAAAGACCAAGATCTTGGCTGACGACGTGACCGCCCCTCCAGCTTGGGGTTTCGACGGTTCGTCAACCAATCAGGCATCAGGCGACAAGTCTGACTGTGCCTTGATTCCCGTGTTCACCTGTCCCGACCCCATCCGTGGCGGCGACAACATTCTCGTTTTGTGCGAAGTCACGTCGGCAACCACCGGCAAGCCCCATGCAACCAACACTCGTGCTGCTTGCGCCAAGGCCGCCAAGAAGTTCGCTGCTGACGAAATGATTTTCGGTATCGAGCAGGAATACACCATGCTTCGTCCCGACGGTCGCCCGCTCGGCTTCCCGGCAGGTGGCGGATTCCCCGAACCGCAGGGTCCGTACTACTGCGGCGTCGGCACCGGCCGCGTCATTGGTCGCGAGATCATTGAAGAGCACACTCAGGCTTGCCTCGATGCTGGCCTCATGATCGAAGGCACCAACGCCGAAGTCATGCCCGGTCAGTGGGAATTCCAGATTGGCGCCGCTGACGCCCTCACCGTGAGTGACCACATGCATGTCGCTCGTTGGTTGTTGCACCGCATCGCCGAAGATTACGACGTAGTGATCTCGTTGGCCGCCAAGCCACAAAAGGGTGACTGGAACGGAGCTGGTGCGCACACCAACTTCTCGACCAAGGCCATGCGCAATGACAAGGACATGAAGGCCATCACCGCCGCATGTAACGCCATCGGCAAGAAGGTCATGGAGCACGTCACCAATTACGGTCACGACATCGAAAGCCGCCTCACCGGTAAGCACGAGACTGCTCCGTGGAACAAGTTCAGCTACGGCGTTTCTGACCGTGGTGCTTCAATCCGTATTCCGTTCATGGTCGAAAAGACCGGTCGTGGCTACGCCGAAGACCGTCGTCCCAACGCCAACATGGATCCGTACACCGTGTGCCGTCTCCTTCTTGAGACAGTTTGCGGCTGAGGCCAAACACCTTGCCTCGTCTCATCGAGGTATTAGCAATCTGAACTGGGGGCTGGGGAAACCCGGCCCCCAGTTTGTTTCCCATCTCATTTCTTGGGTCATTTACCGTGTCAATTCTTCAGCAACCAAAGGCAGACTGAAATTATGAACATGTTGAATCAACAGCGTGACTACGTACTTCGCACGGTCGAAGAACGCGGCGTGCGGCTCATTCGTTTGTGGTTCACCGACGTCTTAGGCAACCTCAAGAGTTTCGCCATTAGCCCAGCCGAACTTGAAAATGCTCTTGAAGATGGCATGACCTTTGACGGTTCATCAATTGATGGTTTCTCACGCGTGCAAGAAAGCGATGTGCTCGCGATTCCCGACCCTAACACATTTGTGATGTTGCCATGGGCCGACAACAAGGCACCCGAAGCCCGAGTGTTCTGCGATATCTACAACCTTGATGGTTCGCCATTTGGTGGTGACCCGCGTCAGGTGTTGCGCCGCAACTTGCAGCGCGCTCAAGCAATGGGACTCGATTTCTTAATCGCTCCCGACATGGAGTTCTTCTATTTTGCTCCACCCGAAAATGGTCAGCCTCCTAAGCCGCTTGACGAAGCATCGTTCTTTGACCTCACCACGACCGACGTCACGGGCACGTTGCGTAAAGAAACCATTCGCACACTCGAGACCATGAGCATTCCGGTTGAGTATTCATTCCACGAAGATGCGCCATCACAACACGAAATCGATTTGCGCCATACCGATGCACTCACCATGGCCGACAGCGTGATGACTTTCCGTTTGGTCGTCAAAGAAGTTGCTGCAGCGCAAGGTGTGCACGCAACCTTTATGCCTAAGCCACTTGAAGGTGTGCAAGGTAGCGGGATGCACCTGCACTTGTCTTTGTTCAATAACAACGGCACCGACGATAGTGACAGCAACGCGTTCTACTCGCCAGACGACGCTTACAACTTGTCCGACACCGCCAAGAAGTTCATGGCTGGCTTGTTGCACCACGCCAGCGAAATCACTGCGGTGACCAATCAAACAGTCAATAGTTACAAGCGTTTAGTGCCTGGTTTTGAAGCACCCGTACATGTGTCGTGGGCGCGCAATAATCGCAGTGGACTCATCCGTGTGCCAGTTCCCAAGAAGGCAAACCCGTCGGCGACACGCATTGAATATCGATCACCCGACCCGGCGTGCAATCCGTACTTAGCGTTCTCGGTGATCTTGGCTGCCGGTTTGCGCGGTATCGAACAAAACTACGAACTGCCATCCGAAGCCGATGCCAACTTGTTTGAAATGCATGACGGCGATCTTGACAAGTTGGGTATTGCACAATTGCCGCAGTCGTTGTCTGAAGCACTCAATGTGATGGAATCATCAACCCTGGTGCGTGAAGCTCTTGGTGAACATATCTTCGAATGGTTCTTGCGTAACAAGCGATCTGAATGGCGCGGTTATAAAACGCAAGTCACCCCATTTGAACTTCAGCGCTACTTGAAGAGCATCTGAGCACGAGCATGGTCATGGATCTCATCGCAGTCTTTCCCGAGTCACCGTCGCCCGAACTGGCGCGCACGCTCGACATGGCCGGCTTTCGTTGGAAGTCGTTTGCCTCTGCTGATGCCGTGATCAAAGCCGAACCAACCGAAGGTTGGCTGGGCGCCATTGTGATGGCCGACGAAGATATGGAAGGCGCATGGGCAGTGTGTCGCGTGTTGCGTAAGCGCGACGGAATTCAAGTGCCCTTGATGCTGTTGGTGACTGGCGCACAACTTGACGATCTCACACTGCGCGACGAGTTGTATAGCGATTTCTGCTTGTTGCCTTTCCATCCACGCGAACTTGAAGCACGACTCAAGCATGTGTTTGCTTACATGTCGTCAAGCATTAAACCCGATGTGGTTGACTACGGCGGGCTTGCCCTGAACCTCGAGACATACCAGGCATCAATCGATGGTCGCCCCCTTGACTTGACGTACATGGAATATGAGTTGCTGAAGTTCCTCACCCAGAACCCTGGCAAGGTTTTCACCCGCGAGATTTTGTTGTCACGAGTGTGGGGATACGACTATTACGGCGGCGCGCGAACTGTTGACGTACATATTCGTCGACTCCGGGCCAAGCTTGGTGAAGAGCAGGCGAACCTGATTCAGACTGTTCGCAGTGTTGGCTATCGCTTTGGCCAATCCCGCTGGGGCAACTAAATACCTTCGGTCGATCTGGTCGGAAATAACTGAGGTTTTCTACTAGTTCGCCCGACCAGATCGGTGGGTTTCAATTAATGCGTCAGCGAACAGTTGACAACAAGTGATTCGGTGCGAATCGCAAGGCGACAGTCGCGGCCGAATTCGGCAATGCCCGACACGCTTCTTCAGCGGCCTCAACATACATCTCCGCCACTTCAATAGCTGCTTCGATGCCACCATTTGAACGAACGATCGACAACGCCTTGTCGCGCTCGGCCATGTCGAGCGGCTTACCTAAAACATCAGCCAGTTCGCGAGCCGGGACTCCGCCCGATGCCAAAGTGTGCAACACGGGCAACGTGTACACGCCTTCAACCATGTCGTGTCCCGATGGCTTCCCGAGTTGAGCGTCGGTTGCCGACAAGTCGAGTAAGTCATCAACGATCTGGAACACCATGCCGTAAGCCTCGCCATAAGCGGTGAGTGCATTCACCATGGGTACATCAAATTTTGACACCAAGCCACCGATGCGCGCGGCGGTCGCATACAACGATGCGGTCTTGCCACTAATTGATGACAAATAACTTTCAACTGGTCGCGCCACGTTGTAGGTGTGACGCAACTCTTCGATCTGACCTTCGCACAAACGCCCAATCGTGCGGGCCAACAATGCGGCAACTTCGGTGCCGAGCGATGCAGCAATTTCTGATGCGCGCGCCAACAAAAAGTCTCCAGCCAAAATTGCCTGCAAGTTGCCCCACTTGGCGTTCACAGTTTCAACACCGCGACGCGTGGGCGATTCGTCCATCACGTCGTCGTGATACAGCGAACCAAGATGTACGAGCTCGCACGAGATGCCGCCTTGCACTGCATCTTCAGTGGTTGGTGCACCAGCGACTTGCGAAGCCACGACCGAGAACATTGGGCGCAAACGCTTGCCACCTGCGAGCAATAAGTGTGACGCTATTTCGGTGAGATACGCATCGGGAGTTTGAACTGCTTCGAGTAATGCCTCTTCAACCCGACGACGGTCGGCATCAGAAGACTCGAGATCAAACAGCGGTGTCTGGCTCACGACTGCAGGCTATGCCACATTTTCACAAGCACCCTAAGTCGGAGCCAATGATTTCGGCGTGTCAACGGTTACAGCAGATCACTGCGAGGCAATGCTCGCCCTGATCTGCCCATCACGCATGGCCTGAAGCACTGCTTCGGGTCGTTCACCTAAGCGTTCGATAGTGACGCCGACAATCTTGCCGGCGAACTCAAATTGGTGGGGATACGGGCCAACTGGCGCACCAGTATCAACTCCCACATCAAATGTTTCACCGCTCATCGAGAAGATCACTGGCACGGTGTTGGGCACATGACCCTCGGCAACCAGCCCACCATCAACCGACAACGCCACGTCGCCGCCAGCGGCAAAGCCACCGTCGTACGCGAACAACATGTCAATCTCGTGGCGCCCAGGCGTGAGCGCTGTTGGCGCCGCGACCGACGTGTGCTGATGTCCAAACCAGTTGTAATGGAAAGTCGGCACGCCAACTTCTGACACATACAACGACCAGCCGGCCATATTGCCGCCCTGACACGCAATCACACCTTGTGCAGCTTCACCAACTTCGACAACTGCAGTCATCCGCCACGACGTGTTCTTGACATTCACCACGCTGAACTCGGGCATGCGCGCGTGCGCCGAGGTGTACGTCATCTTGGTGAGATCACCAAGACTTGATGGCACTGGTGCAACAAGTTGCGAACCCGAACCCGGATCACGCATCGGGTACACACTGTTGCGTCGAGCTTCGCGATCGAAGACTTCCATCAACTCGGCCAACTTCTCGGGGTATTGCGCAGCAACATCGACTGCTTGCGAGAAGTCGGTGCGTAAGTCGTACAACTCCCAATGCTCTTGCTCACCATCAAAGGGCATTCCTTGCCAGCGAATCCACGGTGGTCGACCATGGAAACACGAAGCCATCCAACCGCGGTGATACACACCTCGATTGCCCATTATTTCGAAGTATTGGGTTTCGTGACGATCGGCAACGTCGGCATCATCAAACGTGTACGCCATTGATGTGCCATGAACTTCCATCTGTTCAATGCCGTTCACACTGCTCGGTTGCGTGATGCCGCACGCTTCATAAATGGTCGGTGCGATATCAACCACATGGTGAAACTGCGTGCGCAATCCACCAGCGTCGGTGATGCCCTTTGGCCATGACACCGCCATTGCATTTCGTGTTCCGCCAAAGTGCGATGCAACTTGTTTCATCCACTGGAATGGCGAATCAAGTGCCCATGCCCACGGATAGTTGTAATGGTTTTCGCAATCGACACTGCCGAAATCATCCATGTGTTCAAGTAACCACTCGGGATCTTCGGGACGACCGTTTTGGAATGATGGTGCACTCCACGCGCCATGCAATGTTCCTTCGCCAGATGCACCGTTATCGCCAGTGATGTAGAACACGAGTGTGTTGTCCAACATGCCGCGCTCTTCAAGAGAAGTGAGTAATCGGTGGATGTGATGATCGGTGTGCGCCAAGAAGCCAGCGAAAGCTTCCATGAGCCGACTTGCAACTGGCTTGTAACGATCGGGATATTCATCCCACGACATGATTTCTTCAGGCCGCGGAGTTAGTTCGGTGTCGGCCGGAATGACGCCCAGCTCAATCTGACGTTGGAAAATCTCGGCCCGCAACGCATCCCAACCTGCATCGAATTGACCAGCAAACTTGTCAATCCATTCACGCGGAGCGTGATGAGGCGCATGCACTGCTGGTGTCGGCAAGTAACAAAAGAAAGGCTTTCCTGGTGACGACACACTCACGCGATCAATCCAGTTAATGGCCTGATCAACCAGATCTTCAGTGAGGTGATAATTCTCGCGGCCAAGGTGTGGCGACACCGGCGTCGTTTGGTCGTACACCGGTGGTTCGTATTGCGATGACTCGGCACCGAGAATTCCGTAGAAGCGATCGAAACCTAATCCAGTCGGCCAACGATCAAACGGACCACCGGGACCCAATTCCCACATCGGTGTGAGGTGCCACTTCCCAAAACAACCCGTCGCATATCCGTTCATGCGCAACACTTGGGCAACGGTTGCGGCCTCGGGCGGAATGATCGTGTCGTAACCCGGAAAGCCATTGGCCTGTTCGGGAATGCCACCCATGTGCACTGCGTGATGATTACGTCCGGTCAACAACGCAGCACGAGTGGGCGAGCACAGTGCAGTGGTGTGAAAGCGGTTGTAACGCAAACCTTTTTGGGCAACAAGATCGAGCCCAGGTGTTGGCACTGGTCCACCGAATGTTCCGAACGAGCCAAAGCCCACATCATCCAGAATGATCACCAGAATGTTTGGTGCGTCGGCCGGCGCCTTCACTTGCGGAACCGGAGCACCTTCAGAGTCGGGGGTCAACCGTGCGATCTTCCCTGCGTACGGTGCAGTGCCATGTGGCAACGATGTATTCATGAACGTAATCCTTCAACTTCAAAAATTGATAGCGCCGACTTCAACGTTGCAGCGTCGCCAGTTACCACAACTTGTCCAGCATCAATCGCCGCAGACAGCTGTGACTTACCAGTCAACAGATCGGCCCACGTTTCTAGCGAACAAGTCACGATGTGTTGCGCACCAGATCCGTTTGTTGCACACGCAACGCTGTTTCGAATATGCAATCCAGTGGTTCCGCGATCACCAAAATCAAAAGCAATATGAGTGTTCAAACCATGTGCACGATCACTGTCAACGAGCACACGCAAAACATGTACAGAACTTTCAATCGGCGACGAAAGAATCTGTTTGCGATTGAAGCGATGCTGATACAAACGTGATGTATCAACTTTTCCTTCAAGCGAGAGTGCGCGCGTTAAACACCACACACGAATGTTCGCAGCGGTAGTGCGTTGGCCAATGGTGCGCAAACAATCAGCAAGCAACTGTCGATCTGCTTGATCAGCGATCTCACCAACAGCACTTGAGCGCACCAGCCATGTTGACAACTCGGTCGCCCAGCGAACATCGTCGGCATCAAGTGCCGCACGCGCCAGCGAACGCACTTTGTCGCGTCCACCAAAACCGTCGATCATGCGGCGCGAACGTTCGTCACTGGGCAACGGGAAAAGTTGCGACTCATCGCCATCGAACCAACCGAACAGTCCGTTTCGAATCTGACGGGCGTGATGCTCGGTCACTCCGTATCGTTCTGCCGTGATGAAGTCGTCATCGCATTCGGGCGGCAAGTTCACCAGGTGCCCCACATCAGCGGCCGTGAAACCCTTATTAATAAACCGCACCGACTGATCCCAGATGAACTGAATGGCGTCACGATATTTAGTGACTCGATCGGCGATCTCGGTTGATCCCGACATCGGCGGGCCATGGGCGGCCACAAGGTGCTCGGCCTTTAAGGACAACAGGTGGTCGACCCCGCGGATGAGCACCTGCGGATCTCGGTATTCCTCGCCCCGAATGGCGAAAATGTTGAAAAGCACGGGCCAGACCAGGTTGTGCACGGCCACACCCAGGCTTTTGAACCAGAAAGTCACCGAATCGTCGGCATCTGAGGGGGCATGCGTGACTTCGATGGTCAATCCGGCGACCTCAAGAGTGGCCGAATCACCAAAAGTCCTGGTCGGGGGCACAAAAACCGAGGTAAATGGGGCGTGAGCAGGGTTGCGGTAGAAGTGCCCAAGCCCCACGTTGACCAGCCCGTCGGGGCCATCTGGGGGCAACATCAGGGCAAATTGCTCAACAAGCCCTCTGCCGTAGGCCGTGGCGATCTCGGTCGCGGTGCGACTGCGGTTGTAGACCACCTTTTCGTGACCATATATATGGATACCTCGGGGGTCAGCAATCCCTTGCGCCGCCCGATCTTCGAAAACCGCCTCGGTCCCGCCCACATAGTGAAAGTGCGTGTACAGCACGGCCACGATCGGCCGATCGGTGACCTGGCGCAATTCGGCGATGGCCTCGCGCATCTCCTCGGTCGACTCGCCCGTATCTATGGCGATTATGCCCTCGGGACCTTCCACAAAAGTCTGATTCGACAGTCCGTTTCCGACCAGTGTCCACACACCTTGACAAACTTCATAAAAATGACGCCGCAAAACCTCGGATTGTTCGGCATGTTTCACGTGGGTCATTTGCCCACCTGGAAGGGTGATCGTTTGCGAATTGTCGGTGGCAAAAGATCGTTGATGATTCCCGCGCTGAGTTTGTGTCACCTCCGCACAATAGATGGAGCACACATCGTTTCTGGACCTCAAGAAACCAGTACAAAAATCTCTGAATTATTCCCATTTTTCGGGTTTTTCTGAGACAAACGACGAGCCATGTCTCACACATTTTTTGGTGTGCTCTGCCACCTCTTCACCCCACCCCCCACAGATAGAGTGATTTTCAAGTCAGTACTTCAAGCCTCTGACTTCGACGAAAGGCTAAGCATGTTCGAACGCTTCACAGACCGAGCCCGACGAGTTGTTGTGCTGGCCCAAGAAGAAGCTCGTTTGCTCAATCACAGTTACATCGGTACCGAGCACATCTTGCTCGGACTCATTCACGAAGGTGAAGGTGTTGCTGCGAAGGCACTCGAAACTTTGGGTATCTCACTCGAAGCAGTACGCGCGCAAGTTGAAGAAATCATTGGTCAGGGTGGATCGTCGCCATCGGGTCATATTCCTTTCACACCACGCGCCAAAAAAGTTCTCGAGCTCTCACTACGTGAAGCTCTGCAGTTGGGTCACAACTACATCGGCACCGAACATATTTTGTTGGGTCTCATTCGCGAAGGCGAAGGAGTTGCCGCACAAGTTCTCGTGAAGTTGGGCGCCGACCTCAGTCGTGTTCGTCAGCAAGTGATTCAGTTGTTGTCGGGTTACCAAGGTCCGCAAGGCAAAACCGAAGGTGCACCCGGCGGCGGCAAAGAAGCCGGCAGCGAACGCGCTCCAAAGGGCGAAGACGGCGAAAAAGGCAACAGCCAAATTCTCGATCAATTCGGTCGCAACCTCACGCAGCTTGCTCGTGAGAAGAAGCTTGACCCTGTCATCGGTCGTGCCCGCGAAATGGAACGCGTCATGCAGATTCTGTCGCGTCGTACCAAGAACAACCCAGTCATCATCGGTGAGCCTGGTGTTGGTAAGACCGCAATTGTTGAAGGTCTTGCCCAAAAGATTGTCAACAACGATGTTCCCGAAACTTTGCGCAACAAGCAGTTGTACACACTCGACCTCGGTTCACTTGTTGCCGGTAGCCGTTACCGCGGTGACTTTGAAGAGCGCTTGAAGAAAGTTCTCAAAGAGATCAAGACCCGCGGCGACATCATTTTGTTCATCGACGAAATTCATACGCTCGTTGGTGCTGGTGCTGCAGAAGGTGCCATTGATGCTGCAAGCATTCTCAAGCCGATGTTGGCTCGTGGTGAACTGCAGACCATCGGTGCAACCACACTCGACGAGTACCGCAAGCACCTTGAAAAAGATGCTGCT
This sequence comes from Ilumatobacteraceae bacterium, assembly GCA_044355095.1. Taxonomy (GTDB): domain Bacteria; phylum Actinomycetota; class Acidimicrobiia; order Acidimicrobiales; family Ilumatobacteraceae; genus Casp-actino8. Next base: position 971 of record JBIKYT010000064.1, on the reverse strand, counting down.
CTCGAACGTCGTTTCCAGCCAGTCAAAGTTGATGAGCCGTCGGTTGCTCACACCATCGAAATTCTTCGTGGCGTGCGCGACAAGTACGAATCACATCACCGGGTCACCATCACCGATCAAGCACTTGTTGCAGCTGCCAACTTGGCCGACCGTTACATTGCCGATCGTCATCTTCCCGACAAGGCCATCGACCTCATTGACGAAGCCGGTAGCCGTCTGCGCATCAAGCGCATGCAGACTCCTCCCGATCTCAAAGAGATGGAAACTCGTCTGACCGAAGTGCAAGAGGCCAAGAAGAAGGCCGTCGAAGATCAGAACTACGAAGAGGCCAGTCGTCTTCGCGACGAAGAGAAAAACATCCAGGCTGAAAAGGCTGCCAAAGAAGCAGAAATTAAGGCCAGTGGTGTCGATCTGTTCGACGAAGTTGACGAAGAGTGCATCGCCGAAGTGCTGAGCATCTGGACCGGTATTCCTGTCTACAAGTTGACCGAAGCCGAAACACAAAAGCTTCTCAACATGGAAGGCGAACTGCACAAGCGCATCATCGGTCAAGAGAACGCCATCAAGGCTGTCTCGCAAAGCATTCGTCGTACGCGTGCAGGTCTCAAAGACCCGAAGCGCCCGAGCGGTTCATTCATCTTCCTCGGACCAACCGGTGTTGGTAAGACCGAACTGGCCAAGACGCTCAGTGAGTTCTTGTTTGGTGACGAGAAGTCGCTCATCACACTCGACATGTCTGAGTACATGGAGAAGCACACGGTCAGCCGTTTGGTTGGTTCGCCCCCCGGCTATGTCGGTTACGAAGAAGGTGGCCAACTCACCGAGGCTGTTCGTCGCAAGCCGTTCAGTGTTGTGTTGTTCGACGAAATCGAAAAGGCTCACCCCGACGTGTTCAACACGTTGTTGCAGATTCTTGAAGAAGGTCGCTTGACCGACAGTCAGGGTCGTTCGGTTGACTTCCGCAACACCGT
>JBIKYT010000063.1:0-10904 GCA_044355095.1 Ilumatobacteraceae bacterium | reverse complement strand
GATGAGCTTGTTGGGCGACGGCCATGTCCCATTCTCGCAGAACTGTCACAAGAACAGCGAAATGGCGTTATTTAGGTGTGTTCGTCAGCAAACTCAAAGATGTAGTAAGCCATGGATGTGGGCGGAGATCGGTTCGATGGCTGATTCACCAGTTAAACCCGAACTTTGGCATCTCGCGGTACAGGTCAAGGCGATACTCGACTGGTTTGAAACAGCAGAGTCGGTGCGTTGGTCAGAAATCTGTTGCCGCCGACAGGGACTGCCCGCCGACATGGCTGGCGACATTCATTCAGAATCCTGGGTCAAAGTCCGCACCGCGCTGTCTCGACGGCAGGAAACTTTTCCACAAATGCACGATGAGTTATCGGCCCATCGATATGCGGCTCGCTCGATGCAGCGCACCGCCATTGACGTGGCACGTAATGTACGGCGGGTCGAAAGTCGATCTCAGATAATGGATGATCAGATTTTTGATGCATCCGTCTTGGATCAAATGCATAAGGTTGATGACACTGTCACTATTGATCGTTGGCGGCGGGCCCTGATCGCTCATGCTAGAAACGATTTTCAATGTTCGGGTTGTCCGAACGATGTTGTCTTTGCGGCTGCCCTAAAATTATTAGCGATGATGCAAATCGGAGATCGCGGTTCAATCTCTGATTTGATGTATGAGGTGTTGCAGGAAGTAGATGATGACTTTCCTGAGGAACGTTCAGAAGCAGCGCGACAGCGTAAAAGTCGTTGTTCACGTTGTGTCCTCAGTCTTCTGCGAGATGCCGCAGAATCAGTAGGGATTGTGTGATGCGCGCCACCATTTCTGCTTACCGCCTCACCGGGACTCTAGAAGTCGCCTTTCACGCGCCTGATGGGACGTCTCATCAACACATTGTTGTGAGTGGTGTTCATCTCTGGATCAATTCGAAGCAAGAAATTCAACAAGCTCTACTTGTCTTTGATGATGAGGATTACGAGTCAAACGGCTCGTTGGTTCTCGGGACTCGTTTTACAGAAGTGAACGAGAAAGCTCAATCGTTGCTTCTTGATGCCGAAGAAGCTTATTTTGATATCGAAATCGCTGACGTTGACCTTGCTGGACACGAGCAACTTGTATCCAGCACGACTCAACTCATGACGAATGCAACTTCTTTGACAGTGCCGTCGTCTTTCGCTGTTGACTTTTCGGTGAGATCTGCTGATGGCGTTCCCATTGAGGTGGTTGTTGAAGGAACGCCAGACGGTCTTCGCACAGCAGTTGTTAACTTGCCAGAAGTCAGCGGAGTTGAGCGTGTCACTGATTCACCGTTGGCTCATGTGGTGTGGAATCCACGGACTTTCGAATTGAAGATTCGTTTGGCTGGAATCAAGCCAGGAGAAGGTCGTTTATGGGTCCGGGTTGCACTAGGTGAAAGTGGTGACTTGCTCGCAGTTGACCGAGCCCGCGTTCAACCTGACGGTTCAGCAGTGTCGTCTTCAATTGTTCCTCACAAAGGTGAACTGGGAGAGTTGTATGTTGATGTCACCGATTCACCAACTGACGTTATTGGTACTTCTCGTTATCGAGTACGGCGTCGAGCGGCACGCTTAGAGGCCCTAGCTGCCGATCAAGAACGGAAAGGCCAAAAATCAGAATCCGAAGCGGCCCGTATCAAAGCAAATTCTTTACGGTCAACTTTGGGTGAGGAACCATCCAGTTTTTCTCCAGATACGCGGCGGGGCAATAAACCTTTTTGGTGGATTGGGGTAATTGTTTTAGTAACGCTTGGAATTATTGCTGGCTGGTTCATGCGCGGCGATAATTCAGCAGCACAAAGTTCAGGTATTTCAACGAACTCTCCGGTCGCATCAACCGATACAGCAACTCAAACTTCGGACCCTGTCACTGATGTATTGCCGACAGACCAGTCGCTCATTGTCTATCGCGATGGATCGACACGTTTCTACGGCGAAGGTAATGCAAATCTTGCTGCCATTGTTGAAAAGGTTGACGGCGACATCGCCACAATCAGAGTTCAACTGTACGACCAATACGAACGATCGGTGGGCGAGTCGACTCCAGAAACCGAACAGGGCCTTTTGCAAATCTGTCAAGAACGCATCGGTTCAGATACCGGAAGCGGGGGCGGCAATTTCGCGATTGAAACAAATATTGCCGCCTACGTCTCAGACTCGTTAGAAGATTCGCAGCAGTTGCTGTCGGCGACCGAACTAGGTGTGCCTGCTGCGCAGTTCATTGGCTCATTAACAATGACAGCAAACATCATTGAATCGTGTGTGATTGCTCAAGTGGTGAATCAAACGTCGGTCATTGAGGTTGCTCGAAGTGCTTTTGAATCCTTCGTGATTGAGGTTCCGATTAATTCGGCCGAAAAGGCGTACCTTGTTCTGCGAGTCATCAATAACCGAGGTTCTGCTAGCGCTTGGACTTCCACTGATGTTCTTGAGATCAAGAGATGAGAGCGCTTTACATGCTTTTGGAAGCGTCTCGGACTTTTCTTTGGAACCATTCAAGGCCAACTTCATGGCTCGGACTTAAAGGTCCAGCCTGGTAAATACCGCCATCTAAGTTCTTCTGCACGATTTCGCAGATGTTTTGATCCTCATCCAAAATCTCGTTCGACATGGCCACCATTTGAGCAATGTTGTCTTCTGAAGTGTCAAACGCAAAGTAGTCGTAGACCACTTGGGTGCGATTATGTCCGACAGGCATGATTCGCTCTACATTCATCCCAGATGGATAAAGATTGATCGCCAAGTTGGGATACCGGAAAAGCCACGCTCCGGCCACCGGTGATCCATCCGAAGGTTCGCATTCATGAACGCAGTACGAATCGTCGTGTACCGACACTTTGTAACTTGACATCTTGAGTGCACGATTAAGTGACGGGTGCAATAACTGTACGTGATAACCCTCAAGGTAATTATCTACGTATGTCTTCCAGTTACACGCGAGTTCGCGCGTCATGCGCCGTGCGTACGAGAAAGTTTCAACCGGAAAACTCTCGGTCTTAGCGATTAAGCCACCAAGCGAGTCAATCAAAGACTCCGCAGGTTCACCCAAATGAACAAATACCAATGGTCCCCAAGTTTCAACACGAATCTTCTTCAGTTCTGAATGCTCGGCGCACAATGGTTCATCATTGCCAAAATCTCGAGCCGACTTCAGATTTCCGTCCCAGCCAAAAGCCCAACCGTGGTATTTGCAGACAAGGTTTCCGAGAGTCCCTTGACCAGGCCAGGCCAAGACCCCGGCTCGGTGCGGACAAACATTGTGGAAGCCGACAATTGAGCCCTCAGGGTCAACTACCAAAAGAATATTGAATCCGGCAAGTTCTCCGGCGAAGTATTCGCCTGGTTGCGACAACTCTGCAATCGTGCAAAACATGATCCATTCAGTTGCCCATACGGCTTGCCTTTCAATTTTGAAGGCATCTGGTTCGCGATATGTTTCTGCGCTTAGGGCAAGTTTCATAAACCCATCTCTTTGGCAATGATTGTTTTCATTACCTCTGTCGTTCCGCCGTAGATGGTGGTGATCCGGGCGTCGGCATAGGTGCGAGCGATGGGGTATTCGCTCATGTAGCCATACCCTCCAAATAGTTGCAGGCACTTATCGGCAACTTTGTTTTGTAGCTCGGTGCACCAGAATTTCGCTGCCGCTGCTTCAGCGGCAGTCAGTTGATCTTCATTAAGAGCCAAGATGCATTGATCAACATAAGCCTGTGCAACATCTATCGCCGTGCGTTGCTCTGCCAATACAAACTTCGTATTTTGGAAATTGGAAATCGACTGTCCGAAAGCTTTGCGTTCCTTGACGTAGTCAACTGTCCAGTTGAGAGCAGATCGGGCGAATGCCACACCAGCGATAGCTATTGATAGGCGCTCCTGAGCAAGATTCGATGTGAGGTAATGGAACGCGCGACCTTCTTCGCCCAGCAAGTTTTCAACCGGTACTTCAACATCAGTGAAAAACAGTTCGGCAGTGTCTTGACTGTGCATGCCGATCTTTTCGAGATTTCGTCCTCGTTCAAATCCGACCATAGAGCGTTCAACAACCATCAAGGACATTCCCGTATGTCTCTGACTTGGATCGGTCTTCGCCGCAACAATGATGATGTCGGAGTTGATGCCATTGGTAATGAAAGTCTTTGAACCATTTAAAATGTAACGGTCGCCGTCTTTGCGTGCAGTTGTTGCGATGCTGGCAAGATCGCTGCCGGTACCAGGCTCGGTCATTGCGATTGCGGTTATTAGCTGACCGCTAGCGATTCCTGGCAGCCACCGTGCTTTTTGTTCGTCGTTACAAATCTCCATGTAATACGGAGTTGTGATGTCGTTGTGCAAGGTGATGCCCGCACCAGCTCCACCAATACCGGCTGCCGCTAATTCTTCGGCGATAATTGCGTTAAACCGAAAATCCTTAATGCCACCGCCACCGTATTGCTCGGGAATCGCCATACCCAAGAAGCCACTGGCCCCGGCTTTGGCGTACATCTCTCGAGGAGCAATTCCATCTTTTTCCCATTGGGCGTAGAAAGGAGTGATCTCTTTGGCTATGAAGGTTCGAAAACTGGCACCGAAGGCAAGATGGTCGTCGTTGTAGAGGGATCGTTTCACCCTCCTATTCTGCCCTTACGCCCAGCCTCCTGCATAAGCCACGAACTGGCCTGTTGTAAATCTGCTTGATCCATCAAGGAAAGCCATACAGAATGCTGCGAATTCAGTCATAGTGCCCAAACGCTTCATGGGTACCTGCGACTCAATCTTGGCGCGTACCTCTGGATCGGTAGCACCAGACGCCTTCAGAAAGGCTGGGAAATCCATAAAGTTGGTTCCGACAGCATTCACCTGCACGCCAGTACGGGCAACTTCATCGGCAACGTTCTTCACCAACATGGACGCTCCAGCTCGGGCAGCGGAGTACAGGGGTGCCCCTGGTGTCGGTCGAGCCGCTGAAGCACTTGTAATTACCAGCACTTGTCCCTGTCCCTGAGGCGTCATTTTTGGAACAACTGCTTTCATGAAGTTGTAGGGCGCTTCAACGCAGCCCACAAGAACTGAACGAAGATCCTCAAGTGAAGAATTCACAAAGCGACCGGTGACAATCTGCCCAGAAAACATAACGGCCGAGTCAATGCGACCAAAGATGGTGAGTGCTCGTTCGACGAGAAGTTCGGAATTCTGGGGTTGCGCAAGATCTTGTACGTTTGCCACGACTTCAACGCGAGCGCCTAATTGGTGCAATTCTTCGGCAAATTCATCAGAGGCGTTTCCGACGACAAGGTCAAAACCGCGACGAGCCAAATGGCGGCAAAGTTCGGGTCCGACATAGAAATGGCCGTCAGCAACGATGGCGACGGGTCGAGAAGATATTGAGGAATCTGTGGTCATGTGCCGAGGGTAGGTAGTGGCAGGGCTATTGTCAATACTTGTGAAAGATTACGAAGGCTTTACCGGGAAAATTGGTCGAACTGTTGCCGAGTCGGAGGCCGCGTGGCCACCAAATAAGCACCCTGGCGAGAAGGCTCCAAATGTCATCGTGATGTTGTTCGACGACTTGGGTTTTTCGCACTTGGGATGCTTTGGCTCAACTATTGACACTCCGAATATTGATCGATTGGCAGAGCAAGGTCTTCGTTATACGAACTTCCATGTAACGCCATTGTGTTCGCCAACACGCGCTGCACTTCTCACTGGGCGTAATCATCATGCGGTTGGTATGCGCGGGGTTTCAAACTTCGACTCTGGTTTCCCGCACATGCGCGGTCATATTTCGAACCACGCTGCAACGGTTGCCGAAGTAGTTCGCGAAGAGGGTTACACCACATTCGCTTTAGGTAAATGGCATTTGTGTCCGATGGTTGATGCTTCGCCAGCTGGTCCGTACGACCAGTGGCCGTTACAACGAGGCTTTGATCGCTTCTATGGTTTCCTTGATGGCGAAACCGATCAGTTCTATCCCGAACTCGTCTATGACAATCATTGGGTTGAGCCACCAGCAGGACCTGAAGACGGTTATCACCTCACCGAGGATCTCGTCGATCACGCAATCACTTTTGTGCATGACTCAGTGGGCGTTCGCCCCGATCGTCCTTTCTTTATGTACTTAGCCTTCGGTGCTACTCACGCACCTCATCAGGCGCCGCCCGAATACATGGCGAAATATCGCGGAGCCTTTGATGAAGGTTGGGATGTTTTCCGCGATCGTTGGTTCGCCCGTCAGAAAGAATTAGGCCTTTTGCCGGCAGACACCAAGTTGGCGCCTCGCAATCCTGGAGTCGAAGAATGGGACACACTTTCAGATAATCAGCAACGCCTCGCTTGCCGGCTGCAAGAGGCGTACGCGGCATTTCTTGATCACACCGACGTTCAAATAGGTCGTCTGCTGGCATCAATCGAGAAACTCGGCCTTGATGACAACACCATGATCGTCTTGCTTGCTGATAACGGAGCGTCTCAAGAAGGTGGACCATTCGGTGTGCTTCACGAAATGAAGTTCTTCAACATGATGATTGAAATGCCCGATGAAGCAATTCATCGTCTTGATGAAATTGGTGGACCACATAGTCATAGCAACTACCCGTGGGGTTGGTCCCAAGTAGGCAATACGCCCTTCAAGTTCTACAAACAGAACACCCATGAAGGCGGAATTCACGTTCCTCTCATTATCAAGTGGCCCAAGGGTGTGAAAGACACCGGGTCTTTACGCGATCAGTTCCACCATGTGAATGACATTGTGCCCACGATCTACGAAGCGATCGGAATTACACCACCCGACACGTATCGCGGTCTTGAGCAAATGCCTATTTCGGGCGTGGCAATGAACTACACCTTTGAACACAAAGAAGCGAAGACTCGCAAACTCGTTCAGTATTACGAAATGGTCGGCCACCGCGGCATCTACGCCAACGGATGGAAAGCCGTGACCCGTCATACCCCAGGAGTTTCTTTTGATGACGACGTGTGGGAGTTGTATCACGTTGAAGCAGATCGCTCTGAAACTAATGATCTAGCCAAACAAGAACCCGATCGGTTGAACGAACTCATTGCTTTGTGGTGGGAAGAAGCCGAGAACGAAGGTGTTTTACCGCTTGATGATCGAGGACTTGAGCTGTTCGGAATCAACTTCAAAAAGAACAGTCCTCACCCAGAGTCACGAAAATATGTGTACCGACCACCGATGGCGCCGTTGCCCTCACAGGCATCGGCAGCGATGGGTGGACGTAGTTGGGATATGGAAGCAGTCGTCGATCGCGGAGACGCTGAAGGTGGAGTCATCTACGCCACTGGAACGGAGAACTCCGGTTTCAGCTTCTACATCTTCGACAATCGCCTGGTTTTTGATTACAACTTCTTCGGCGAGCACCTTGTTGTGCGATCAAACGCAGAATTGCCGACCGGTCCATCAACTCTCACGTGTCAGCTTCGCCGAACTGGTAAGGCGGGCTATGTCGTTTTGCTGGTCAACCAAGAGGAAGTCGGACGGATGGAACTACCTTTCGTCATGCGCGTGATTTCGAGTGTCGGACCTTCAGTTGCGTATGACCATGGTTCTCCGGTTGCTTTTGACTACGCCAACCGAAGTGACGGCTTTCCATTTGAAGGAACTTTGGAGTCAGTCACAATCACTTTGATTGAAACTAAGAAGGATCCGAAAAATGCCGAGGCACAAGCTCGTGCCGAAATGGGACGTCAGTAAAATTCTCTGATCTATTTGACGGCTTGCAATGAGAGTTTCAGTATTTGACTTTGACTATCGTGATTTACCGTATATGCGTTTCCAGGTGGGATCACCAAACTTGAACCATTAACAAGTGCATGCTCGCCGTCTTGCGTGGTTGAAACGTGAGCGTCGCCTTCAAGTACAAAGAGGAACTCAAATTTTAAGGGCTTGATCGTTTCTTGGGCCCATTGGCTGTCGACCTGGGCCATGATGACTTTCACATCGGTCAATCCCTGCGTCGCAGTGAAGATTCCCGTGTCAGTTGATTCAACGCCTGCCGAGAGTTGTTGCCATTTCGCATTCGCTGCAATGTGCCTGATGAAACTTTGCCCTTCCCAAACGCGGTCTGGATTCACCTCGGAATTAGGTAACGATGTCGCGGGGTCGGCATTTGTTAAGTGCTCTGCTGGATAACCGATTTCAATGACTTCAAGATTGTCTCCACTTTCAAGCACACGATGACGAATCGTTGGGGGCTGAATCACGCAGTCTCCTGCATGAAGGATGAATGGTTCACCCTGATCTTCGTACACAACTTTGACCCAACCCGAACGACAGAAGATGAGTTGAAAAAGCACTTCGTGGAAATGCACATAGTCGGGAACTGGACCACCCTCGGCAATACGAATCAGCGATGCAATGATCGCGCCACCTTGACGGCCGGGAACAAGATCTCGATACAGCATTCCCGCACGACCTACTTGCGCAGATCCATCAGCATCCTCATGGTTGACAACGAGAGAAGAAACAAGCGGAACAAGTGACATGCCTGGTTGCGCAGGCACACATTCAATAATCGATCCGTTTGGCGAGGTGAGTGTTTGGGCATGCAACGCGCTTGTTGGTTCAACGACTAACCGAATATTCAAAGGTTGGTCAGCGCCAGGCTCAAGAAGAAGGCGACAACCGTGACCAATCAATGACGCGTGAGTTGGACCATCAGCTGGATGGATTGTTTCAACCCGGAAACCTAGGGTTTCAGTGAAGAACGTGAGATTGGCGGAAAAGTCTCGGCAACGGAGAATGACTCCAGCTTTCTCGATGCCGTTTCCGTCAATCAATACCGGGTCTAAAGCCATGCGCTTAGGTTAGTTTGTGTCGGTGAGTGACGAGATGTCTGGTGCCGGTGGCTTCTTCAGTCATGATGGCTGTTCGTTTTACTACGAGGTCAGGGGATCGGGATCCCCTTTGGTGTTTTTGAATGGCTCTGGATCGACCATCGAAGCCGTGAGCCTGCTTGTTGACTATTTCGCTAAGTCATTCACCGTAGCGATCCATGATCAGCGCGGTCTTGGAAAGACATCTATTCCAAAGGGTCCTTATTCAATGGCTCAGTACGCCGCCGATGCTATTGCGCTGGCTGATCACCTTGGCTGGAAAAGTTTCAACGTTTTGGGCATCAGTTTCGGGGGAATGGTGGCCCAAGAATTGGCGGTTACGTATCCCGACCGAGTGAAGCGGATGGTGTTGTGTTGCACGAGTCCCGGCGGCGATGGCGGTAGTTCATATCCGTTGCACGAATTGGCTTTGTTCGATCCAGAGATTCGCGCTGATAAATCTTTAGGCCTAAGTGATACTCGATTCAACGAGCAGTGGTTCATTGACCATCCTGAAGACGAGATGTACCGCCGACCAATTGTCGCAGCTGTTGATACAGACAAGCGTCGAGGTGAACTGCTGCAACTAGAAGCTCGTCAATATCACGACGTCTGGGATCGTCTACCCAACGTGACTGCAGAAGTTTTGGTAGCGAGCGGAACATTTGATGGAATCGCACCGCCTGCGAATGGGCAAGCGATTGCTACGAGAATTGCATCATCTGAATATCGCGAGTACAACGGCGGCCACATGTTCTTCATCCAAGATCGCAGTGCGCTCAAGGAAATCGTCCAGTTTTTAGAAAGTGAATAGGTACTTGTTTGAGTGTTTTGGTGTCGGGCTCGTCGCCTGCTCGCCGGTCTCCAACCAGATGCCACCGAACGGTGAAGTCAGAGCGTTGACCATCAAGGCATCTGATGTTGTCACCCGACGACAGGCTGCGCCCCACACCGATACGGTTCACCGCATATTGATCTCATCGTGAGATTGTTGCGAATGATCAGATTGGTGAGACGCAGCTGGTCGGGGGCGACGAACGTCGACTGAGCCCACATCACCAACACGACACAGATCTCGGGTATGTGGGCGACGTCGGTGAGTCAACCACGAGCCAGCGACGAGTCTCACCACAACAAACAACTAACAGCATTGCGAATCCACCGCTGGTGTTGCGATCGATCCGTTTGATGCGATCGTCGCATCAATGTTCGGCCACGTACGACGCGTTGTCATGAGTTCACCCAGCACCGTGATCGATCTCGGACGAAAATCACGATTATTCACTGGTTCGTCACGTGAAGCGATCTTTCTGAGACGCAGAAAATGTATTTGGCCAGGCTGCAGTACCTTGACGTGCGAGGCCGACCATCGCAGACCATGGGCTGAAGGTGGAACAACATCACCCGACAACGGTGACCCGCTCTGTCGAAAACACAACCGCTACAAGGCAACTGCGGGATACACGACAACCATCGACCATGCAACCGGCATCACGCACGTCCACACATCCGACGGTCGAGAACTCGTAGAGGCTGGTGCGTAATTCCAAACCCCAATGTTGATGGGGCAGTGGCTGTGGTTTCAGTAAACGTTTGGAACGCGAAACGCCATTTTTTGGAACGCGTGTGTGGCACAATTTTGTTGTGGACATCTTGAATCGAATACTGCCGTGGGATGGCTGGGGCGGCCGAATCATGGCGACGGTGATGGCTACTGGCAATGCAGACATGGAGAACGCAGCAGTCGATGTATTGAAATCGAGACCTGATGCCAAAGTTTTGATGATTGGTTGCGGACCAGGAGTCGGAGTAGTCGCAGCTGCTCGTCGCGCATTAAACGGATTGGTGATTGGTCTTGACCCGTCGGCGGTGATGGTTGAGCGAACTCGTGCTCGGTGTCGCCGCGCGCGAGTAGAAAAGAACACAAGAGTTGAGCGGGCTGCGGCAGAGTCAATTCCATCGCCAGATCACTCGCAAGATGCCGTTGTCAGTGTGAACAACATTCAATTATGGGGTGACCGTGCTGTCGGTCTCGACGAGTGTGTTCGTGTTCTCGTTCCCGGTGGAGCGTTGGTTGTTCTCTTGCA
>JBIKYT010000062.1:0-10979 GCA_044355095.1 Ilumatobacteraceae bacterium | reverse complement strand
GACTCGTCGTGGGTTGGCCAGATGCCAAAGACGTGCGGTGAACTATTGACAACCCGGCTTCTTGCCAACGCGACATGAATTCATCAGCATGCTTTTCGGATCCCCCGGCTTCAGCATCGTCAAAGTCACGCCATGCGATGACATGAATTTTGCGTACTTGCCGAGCCAGCATTTCCTCGGCCATGTTTTGCACCGACAATTGCGCATTCATTGGACATTCGCCACAATCATTCGTGCGACTCGCTGTTGACCAGCCAAAGTCAAACCGTCGCTTTCCCGAACGATGACATATCCAAAGCCCTTGCCGTCGGGAATGCAATCATCCCACCACAAACAATCCATGCGCTCGTCAACACCACCAAGCAAATCCGACGGATCAATGATGCGGACACCACTTTCGCCCATTGCTTCAACGACTACATCTGGTTCTTCAGAAAGACCCGTCACCACAACTAGTCGCGCCTGAGTTAACTCTTTCGCGGCTTCACCAATACGCAAAGCAACCTCATCGGGAGGTACAGAACACGATGCCGTTGCGGACGTTGGGTCAACGTATACAACAATGGCCTGACTCGGCTGTATTGCGGTATCGTCAAATGCATCTGCGATGTCGCACCATGATGTCGGCGCATCAACCCATGCCACCGTGTAGCCCTCTTCGATCAACCGTCGACTGACGACGGTTTGGGCTTCTTTCAGATCTCCATTGCCCATAACCAAAACTGCCGGCCGTGTCGCAGGATCTCCGGCTCCAACCAGTCCCGGCCACCACCAGTAGAGCGCCAAAAGCACTCCAGCCAGCAACACCCCAAGAAGTTTCATCAGAGGCTTCACTTGGCGGACTAAAGAAGGGCGGGAGGTATTCACGACACCACGAAAGTACCATCTAGCGGCTCATTTTCAGGTCATTTCCCTCGCTCATGTTCCCCAAGCGCTGCAGTCAGACTGTCTAACATTGAACAATCAGTTCATCGACTCTGTACTCATCTATTCGTCGTCCGGCCGCACTCCTCGGTGCCGCCAGTTTGATTCGACTTTGCGTATTGACGGCATGCCTCAATGAAGGAAGCGCTCATCCTCAGTGGTTCGACTGGGTCTTCGGCATTGTGGCAATTGCAACTTTGGTTGTTATCGGTCATGCCTGCGTACTGCATTTGCACCCAGAACCTTCGATACGACGACGACTCGCAGCAACCCTGGCTCTCAGTTATGTCACTTGGTGGATAGTTCTTCTCGGAGTTCTGATCACTCAACCACAATTAGATATTTCACCACGACACCTCGTGAAGACGGCCCTCTTCTTTCAACAAAGCGAACCGTTTGTAGGCCCAACTGTTGGCCTCGCCTGCCTGCTCGCGTTCATCGCCCTGGTGATCACCATCATTCGCGGACGCCCGATATCAGATTTCTTTCAATCTCTTCCACTTTTCAAATCTGCGTTTTCTCATCGCCTCGCAACAGTGCTTGCATTCGTTGCCCCTGGTCTCTTTCTCTTCTCACGTCTCGCCATCGACCTCATCACCCGCCAACATGTTGAACGCATCACTTTCAACTCAGACGGCAACGTGATCACTCTTGTTGGCCCACAACTCACCAGTTTTCTATGGTCAGCGGTCACCTCGGTCACTCTTGGTTTATTGCTCATTCTTGGTATCTGGTTCATCGCCACTCTTGCCCTTTGCAATAAGTTGACCCTGCCAACTTTTCGCACCTCTTTCGTCGGCGTTTTGGCGATGGCCCTTGTCGTGCGACTGGGAACTTTGCTCGTCGTCGCACCAACTCGAACTGACGGTGGAGATCCACTCTTCTATCATTCGACCGCCAATTTGCTAGCGACGGGACACGGGTTTCCCGAACCACTCAATTTCATCGCCTACCAGGAGTGGTATGCCAGCGCACTCCACGGACCGCTGTACCCACTTGTGCTTTCGTTTAGTTCTCGACTTGGTGGCACTACCTATTTCGACCACAAGTTCTTCTCGCTCTTGATCGGAACTGCAGTAGTTGCCCTTGTTGGATTAGTAGCGCGACGAGTTGCACCAGAAAAACATCGAAACGCAGTCGCACTTCTCGCCATGATCTTGGCGGCAATTTATCCCAATTTGTGGCTTGTTGACGGCGTGATGTTTCCCGAAGGTCTCATGGCGGTGTGCACTACTGCCACGGTCTATGCCGCCTACTGCTGGCGCGACACCAAACGAAAGTCTGCACAGTACCGATGGGCTGTTGCGATGGGTGCACTGGTAGCCCTTGCCGCACTAACTCGTGGCGAAGGACTTCTGCTTTCAGTTTTATTGATTACTCCATGGATTCTGCTTCAACGAGATGTGGCGCTACGAACACGAATCAAAAATATTGCTGTGGCTGCATTGGCATGCCTGATTGTTTTGGCGCCGTGGTTTATTCGCAATGCTCGTTCGTTTGAAGAGCTGGTTCCACTATCAACAAATGGCAATGAATTATTCGTCTATGCAAATTGCGACGAGGCCTACTCCGGAAAGTTTTTGGGCTTTTGGTTATTTGATTGCCAAGAACAATTACGGCGTGAAGGAAAAGATGCAACGGGCGACGAAGCCCAGAAATCGCTCTACTGGCGCGAGAAGGGATTTGAGTACGCCAAAGATCACATCGGTGAACTACCCAAGGTTGTTGCGGCCCGAGTGGGTCGCCAATGGGAACTTTTCCGTCCATGGCAAAACACCGAATTCGCACCCATTGAGGGTCGCGACAAAAACGCCGCACGAGCCGGCCTCTTTATGTACTACGGCTTGGCAGCCGCCTCGTTGTATGGGGCGTGGCTCATTCGCAAACGTCGTGCGGGATTGTTACCTCTTGGGGCTTTATTCATCAATGTCACGCTGACCGCGATGTATGCCTATGGCACGACGCGTTTTCGAGTTCCCGCCGAACCTGCTTTGTGCATACTCGCTGCAGTCGGAGTTTTCCCGTTGCTCTCAAAGGTACGGCACCGATTTCGACTTTCGGATTCACATGTTGAACCCGAGTCACCACCAATTGACCAAACGTTGATATCCCAGCCGTTCATACACGGTGGCAGTATTCAGATCTCCAGAATTTTCAGTCGAGCAACGAGGGCAACTTGGGCATCGATCGCCATTGTTGGTTCAGCGATAGCACTCGCACTTCCCGCCCTATACCGATCTGTAGGTTCGTCCATGGAAGAGGGCTTCATGCTCGTCTTCCCAGAGCGAGTCATCAAAGGCGCAATTGCCAACGTTGATTTCTTACATCTGTATGGCCCCGGTTCGCTGCACTTGTTGTCGTTATGGATGCGCGTCTTCGGCATCAACCTCACGTCTGAGAGAACCTTTGGGTTACTGCAGCATCTCCTGATCGTTGCTGGACTGATGGTGCTCACGCGCCCGTGGGGCAAGAAGTTGTCAACGCTCGTCGGGCTATTCTCCCTCATTTTTGTTTTCACCCCCATCGGCCTCCAAGCTTTGGCATGGAGCGGTGGAGTCGGCATCGCCTTGTGGTCGGTCATCTTCACGATTCGCGCGGTTCATCAAAGTTCGCAACAAGTTCCGTCGCGCGCATCGTGGATCGCTGCTGGCTTCTTTGCTGGACTCGCCCTAACCTTCCGTCCTGATCTCGCCCTGGCGCTTGCACTAGTACTTGTGTGGGCGTTGTGGAAGCGTTCACGCCAAATCATTTCGCAATGCGCGATCGGTCTCGTCATTGGTTTGACTTCGGTGTGGATTCACCTCATCCAAGCGGGGCCTTCAGCAATGATTCGCGGAGTGTTGCTCGACCCCGTGATTCATTTACGCCCTGGTCGCGAACTTCCTCGGCCTCCAAGTTGGAGTTACTTGCAAGGCGCCTTGCAAGTCATCAGCGAAAAGTTCGCTCCGTGGTGGGGCATTCCGTCTCTATCGGCACCACAGCAACTCTTCGTTTGGTTTTTCATGTTGCCAGTCGTTGCATTCTTCATCACTCTGATGGCTTTTCGTCATCGCAAGCGATCTTTCACGAGCGCCAAACCCCGACTCACCACGCTCTTTGCTGCCGGGTTATTCGGAATCGGTTTACTCCCCCAAGCTTTACAACGTCCCGATAGCGCTCACTTGCTGTGGGTGTCATGCATTTCTTGGCCGTTGCTGCTAGTTGCGCTCTTTGAAATCATCGGTGCTCGCAATCGTCGTATACACCCAACCGTTCGAATCACCACCGCAAGCGCAACCTTGATGATTTTGATTTTGGTGGTCAGTCCGTTCTACACACTGCGCACCTACACCGATCTCGTCTGGCGAAGTGTGACGGGCAAAACCGAAGTCATGCAAGTGACCCGCGGCGATCGTTACTTCTACCTCGGTGACACTCGCCCGTATCTAGCAACTCAAGAAGTCGTTGCCGATCTTGACAAACTTGCCCAAGACGGCGAACGACTATTGGTTGGGCCCGTTGACTTACGCAACACGTCATACAGCGATGCGTTCTTCTATCACTTATTCCCCGAGCTGACCCCCGCAACCTATTACATCGAAATGGATCCGGGTCTCGCCGATAAGGAAGGGTCACGGTTGGCCGATGATGTGGCAAGCGCCGATTGGCTAATTCTCACTCGCTTTTGGTCAGGTTGGATTGAGCCAAATGAATCAGTGGCCTTTGGATCGGATATTCCGAATCAAATCGTGGAAGACAATTTCTGTTTGCGCGGCTCCTATCAGCACGATCTTGTGCGGCTATATCAGAAATGCGAAAACGGCGAAGGCGTCGGTCCTTACGATGCTCCGTACGAACCAGAATACGACTACGCGGTTGAAGTGCTGGTTCCGGTACCAGAGCGGCCCGATGGCACCTGTACGCCCACTTGTAACGGCGAATTCAATGCCAAGTACGAAGGTATTGATACATCAATACTTGAAGATTGACTTCGCGAACGTGCGCTCAGCCTTCGGGCATCCGACGCCAAATAGCAACTGGCAAGTGGCGCATGACCATAAAGACCCAGCGTAAAATTCCTGGTGTCCAAATGATTCGCTTGCCGGCGCGTAATCCTTTAACTGTCAACTTGGCAACAACGTCAGGCGTCGTTGAAAACGGTGCAGCTTTCATGCCAGCCGTCATTGCGGAATGCACAAACCCAGGACGAACGATCATCACGCTCGCTCCAGTGCCGACCATGGCATCGGAAAGACCTTGGGCAAATGCATCAAGTCCCGCTTTCGTTGAGCCATATACGTAGTTGGCTTTGCGAGCACGCTCACCAGCAACGCTTGACAGGATGATGAGTCGTCCGTGTCCTTGTTGACGAAAACGTTTGGCAACTTCTAATGAAATTGAAACTGCCCCGGTGTAGTTGGTGTGGGCGATCTTGACCGCTGCTTGCGGATCATCGTCACATTCCTCCTGGGTTCCCAAAAGTCCGAACGCCAAAATCACAACATCAAGGTCACCCGAGGTTGCTACAACATTGTCAATAAAGTCGGCATGTGTTGGCGTGTCGGCCCCATCAAAAATAACTGAATCAACCCGCAGTCCATCTCGAGACAAAGAAGCCTCAACATCAAGTGTTTCATCGGGACGACGACAAGCCAACGTGACTCGTTGCGTTGATGGTGTCAAAAGTTCGCGAGCAATCGCAACACCGATTTCGCTACGACCACCCAAGACCAAAATGTTCTGTACTTCACCGATGGCATTTTCCATGATCTGTCCTTTAGTTCAATACTTGTGAGTTTCGAGATTTCATACTAAATCAATTCAAGTCGACGGGCCAGATCGCTTTGCCACAATTGACCAGGATCAACAGAACGTTGAATTTGTTTCCATTCATCGAGCCGGGGATAGCCATGACGAATTGCTGTAGGAGTCGTGTGCGCATCTTTGGCAAGGTAGTGGCGGCCATCCGATTGCATCACAACTTCATCAAGAGAATGCAACAACTGACCCAGACCTTCGGCACGAGTCGGAATGTCAACAGTTAATGTCCAACCCGGCATCGGAAAACTCAACGGCGCCGGATTCGCATCACCAAATCGCTTCAACACGACGAGTGGACTAGCCGTCTTTGACACAGCGATCTTTTCCACAATCTGCCGCAATTCATCTTCACGGCCGAATGGCAATGCGAATTGGTATTGCAAGAATCCGCCATCTCCGTAGAGGCGATTCCACGAACCGATGGCATCAAGTGGATGAAAGTACGCCGGGATTGATTTGTGTCCTCCATTTTTTTGGCGAGGCTCTTTGCGAAACCACAACTCATTGAACAACGTCGATGACAACTTGTTCACGAATCCGAATGACGGAACCACCGGAGGAACTGTCGCCAAATGCTTGGGTTCATATTTCAGTGCGTCAGCGGCTTCTTTGTTAGAAAGTTCAGCCAACTTGGTGTGATCGCCACGCCACAAAACACTTCGTCCTAAACGAGATCCGGTCGCTAACAAATCAGCCCACGCGACTGAATAACGATGATCATCATCGCCATGCGACATCTCGTCAATCAAGACATCAATATTGCGGCAGCGAATCGTGTTGACAGTGCAGAGACTCGTTTCAATTGGGATCAGAGAAAACGTTGCTTCAAGAATGACCCCCGTCAATCCCATTCCGCCGACGGTGGCCCAGAAGAGTGTTGGATTCTGATCGGGGCCAATTTCGTGGATCGTTCCGTCGGCCAACATCAAGGTCAAGCGACGAATATGATTTCCGAAGCTGCCCTCAACGTGATGATTCTTGCCATGGATATCGGAAGCGACCGCTCCACCAACCGTCACGAAACGGGTGCCGGGTGTGACTGGAACAAAGAAACCCTGCGGAACGATCACTTTCAATAGATCATGCAAACTCACGCCGGCGCCCGCTGTCAAAGTTGCGGCGCTTCGATCAAGCACGGCCTCCTCGGCCGAGCCCTCCAAAGTCAGCACAGTTCCACCCGCATTCTGGGCTGCGTCTCCGTATGAACGACCGAGACCGCGTATGAGGACACCGCGATGGTGCGGATCCTTCAACAAACCAGCAACGTTGTTTTGAGACACCTCAGCCACGCGGGCTGAACTTGGCGAGGTTCGCCCCCAGCCAGTGAGGCGCGAAGTAGTGAAGTCGGTGTCCATGAGCATTCAAATGTTACTCAGTGAGCCGAAACTCAACCGACACTTAACCAAGTTCAACTGACGTAGACGCCTAAACCAAAGATAATGACCCAAACAACGCCCAAAACCTGCAAAGTTCGGTCGGACGCAAAGACTTCTTCCGGCGCTGCACCATGCCCCTGTTCAAGAGCCAACAGGTACCGCAACAAAGCGGCGAGCATCGGAATGATGGATATCTCGTACGAAGGCCACGACGAACCAGATATTTCTTTGGTTGCAAAGGCCCACGTGCAATAGGCGACCAATGTCGCCCCCAAACTGACTGCTAGCACCATCCGCAAATAGTCGAGGCTGTAAACCGTCAATGTTGAGCGAGTTGATCCGTTACCTTCGCCGATTTCTTTGATCTCGGCATAACGCTTACCCGTCACGATGAACAGTGCACCAAAACTTGCGCATAGCAAGAACCACGTTGACATTTCAACAGACGTGGCTTCAGCGCCAGCGATAGCCCGAATGACAAAGCCAGCGGCAACAGCCAACAAATCAAGCACCGGCTGATGCTTCAGTACCGTCGAGTAACACACGGTCAGAACCGCATAGACCACCACGGCCACACCACAACGCCAATCAGGAATAAAACCAATCGCGATTCCTGATAGCAAAAGCAGTGTGCCGACCACACGGGCCACATTGATATTGACTAGACCAGCAGCGATTGGTCGGCGACATTTCGTTGGGTGTACGCGATCGGCTTCTACGTCAAGAATGTCATTCCAAAAATAGGTTCCACTTGCTGTTAGCGACAGAGCGACAAAACTCAGCAATGCCTGCCACAGAGTGCTCCACTCATTCAGAACACCCGCCGCGCCAGGAGCAGCGAAAACTAAAACATTCTTAGCCCATTGTTTGGGTCGCGCTTCACGGAGCAATGGGGGCATCGTCATCGAGGACTCAATTCTGGAATTTCGGTAACGCTCGCTTTGGTGATTCGGAAAGGATGAGTGGCCATCGCCAACATTTGGTCATCCCCCGATGAGTCACCATAGGCGTACAACACATAAGAACCGAAGCCTTCACCGTCGAGCCATTCGCGAAGACGACGTTCTTTTTCTGGTCCACGACAATTCGGACCCACTAAAGAACCGGTGAACTGCGCATTAGCGGTCGTTTCACATTCGGTACCCATCACGGCGTCGCAACCAAGCATCTTGCCGAGGTACTTCAAATACAAACTGTATGAAGCCGACACCAAGACCACCTTGTGTCCCTGCGCATGATGCCAGCGCAATCTTTTCACGGTGTCATCGCGTAACCATGCCGGGAACGCACGGGTTGCGAATCCTCGCGCTTTGGCATCAACGTGTTCGATGGAACGTCCAGCCAAAGCTGCCCTCGTGACAACTGCCTTTACTCGGTCCCGATCTTGAGCGAGTAATGCTCGACCCAACGGCAACGCGTTGCGAACTAAACCGGCATATAAACGCCATCCTGCGACATCGCGCAAGAACGGAACAACACAGTCTTTGTGGGTCAATGTGTGATCCACGTCGAAGGCTGCTACTTGTACGAGGTTCTCCGCTGGACTAGCACTCAGGCGATCGCTGGGAGAATTCATACCTAGATGAGTTTAGTTCGCCGAACCATCCAACAATGAGGATCGCACGTCCCACCACTCGGGCCAACTCTTGCTCACGACCTCTGGCTCATCAATGACGATGCCAGGCACCCGTAGCGCAATCAACGACCACGCCATAGCCAAACGATGATCATCATGAGTTGACAGTTCCGAGCCGCGCAGCTGCTCAACTGGCACTGGGCGAATCAATAAACCATCATCTTCTTCAATGGCATCGCAACCAATCTGCCTCAAACCACTAACCAAATCACCGATTCGATCACTTTCTTTGTGACGTATGAACCCAACACCCGAAATTCGAGTTGGAGAATCGGCAAAAATCGCCACGGCCGCCAATGTTGGCACCAGGTCTGACATATCGGCCATGTTGATCTCGATGCCATGCAACGCACCGTTTGAACTCACCTCAAGCGAGGAGGCAGAAGTTCGAGTGCTACAGCCCATCTGTTCAAGCACCTCAACAAAGCCAGCATCACCTTGCAATGCCGGCTGGCCGACACCCACAACTTTCACTGAGCCGCCCGCAATGGCTGCTCCCGCCAATGGATACGAAGCCGACGAGGCATCGGCTTCAATGGCGTAGGTGGTTCCGTCGTAGTTACTTGGCTCTACGCCGATGGTGTGTTCACCAATTGCGATACCCGTGGCACCAAACGAACTCATCACCGAAGCAGTGATCGCCACATAAGGTCGCGATACCAAAGGCGAGGTCAACTGCAAGCGAATACCTTCTGGAAGATACGGACCAATCATCATCAGCGCCGTCACATATTGACTACTGACGTCACCGGGTAACGAAACCGTTCCCCCATCAATGGAATCGCCAGATACCCATACCGGAAGATGGCCTTCTTTATCGACAAATTTCACTTGTGCGCCAAGTTGAACGAGCGCATCATGCAATGGTTTCATTGGTCGCTGACGTAATGGCGCATCACCAGTGATCAATGACGGCACTGTCGATAATGCAGCAACGGCAGTCATAAAGCGCGATGTCGTACCGGCCAGGCGAGCATTTAACTCACCACCACCGTTGGGTCGCCCCGACGAGCCAACGATTGTTGCAGTCGTTCCTTCAACAATCACGTCAATGTGGAGAGCCCGCAGACAATCAATCATGGCAGCGGTGTCATCACCCGAGGCAAGATTCTGCAACGTACTTGTACCCGAAGCCAATGCAGCGCACACGAGCGCACGATTCGCAATACTCTTTGACCCCGGCACAACAACGGTTGCCCGAAGTGAACCTTTTGCGGTGTCGAGCAGCAATGACACGAACTATTCAGCCAATCGCTGAACTGCTGGACGGAATCCACGAGCCATCAAGCCACCACGGAATAGTTCAACCTGTGAAGTTTCCACGAGAACCACAGCGATACCACGATCACCTTCAACCGAGTGCACCACTTCAAAGTTCGGTATGTTGACACCGAGTTCAGCAGCCAATGTGAAAACTTCGGCAGCAGCGCCAGCACGGTCAGGAATCGGAATACGAACTTCTGACAGTTCTTCCAAAGCCTTCATGCGACTCGGCAAATTGGCACGAGCCTCACGAGCCAAAGTGAGACGTCGCAAGAGTTCTGTCCGATCGCCCGTCGCAACCGCATCTCTCATACCTGACAATCCATCAATCAGTGATGACAAGGTAGTGATGATTGCCGTACGGTTTTCGGCACAGATATCTAGCCAAATTGCTGGATGACCAGAAGCGATTCTGGTCATATCTCGAAATCCACCTGCCGCAAGTCGCAACAGCGCCGCATGTTCTGTGGCCCTCGAACTTGCAACTCCCATCAGAGTCGCCGCGGTGAGGTGCGGAACGTGGCTCACCACCGCGACCAATTCATCATGACGTTCTGGTTCAAGACCAATAACTTCGGCACCAAGATCACTCACGATGGCTGCAATCGAAGCAAACGCGCTATCGGAAGTCGAGGCCGTGGGCGTTAACACCCATACTGCGCCCACAAACAATTCGGGGTCGGCGCCATCAAGACCTTCGAGTTCGCTGCCAGCCATTGGGTGCCCGCCCACAAATCGGGCATCAGAAATTTCACGAGCGACTCCGGCTTTCACACTTCCGACATCGGTCACGATGCCTCTTGTTTCTTGTAAGGCTCGCTGCACCTGTTCAGTCAATGCAGTGACCGGCACCGCAACAAAGGTCAACTCGGACTCGGCGTCAATTCCGCTGTGCGCAATGATGCCGCGCTGAAGAGCCTCGGCTACTCGATCTTGATTGTGATCGTCGCCAGACACGATCCATCCACGATCACGCAATG
>JBIKYT010000061.1:0-11073 GCA_044355095.1 Ilumatobacteraceae bacterium | reverse complement strand
CCGACCACGACTACGACGACGACGGTTCCGCCAACAACTACGACGACGACTGTTCCACCGACCACGACTACGACGACGACGGTTCCGCCAACAACTACGACAACGACTGTTCCACCGACCACGACTACGACGACGGTTCCGCCAAGAACTACGACGACGACTGTTCCACCGACCACGACTACGACGACGACGGTTCCGCCAACAACTACGACGACGACTGTTCCACCGACCACGACTACGACGACGACGGTTCCGCCAACAACTACGACAACGACGACAACAACAACGACGACGACGACAACGACGGTGCCGACAACGACGGTGAGGCGAACCACTTACAGCGATTGGACCGTGTCGATTTCGTCATCTTCCGTGACACCGGCTGAGACATTCACATTGGAAACTTCGGTGACGTGTCCCAACAAAATGAACAACAGGTATTTATTCGGGATGCCAACGGGTACCACGCTGTTTAAGTACGAGATAAAGACGGCTTCGGGTGTCATTATCGGTGGAGGCAATGTGTACGTAGGTTCACAAGTGCTCTCAAACAACGACTACACCGTCACGTACACGTTGGACGTTCAAGCGCCCAGAACGACAGGAACACATACCTTGCAGGTGTACGGCATAGGTGCCGCTGTGGACTATATCTATTGTGGTTTGCTGATAAACAGGCGTCACGAAGGCCCTCAAACAATGCTTGTGGTTTCTGCGGTGGTGGCATCAACAACAACAACGTCAACAACAACGACAACGGTTCCGCCAACGACTACAACAACAACAACAACGGTTCCGCCAACAACAACATCAACGGTTCCGGTAACCACAACTACTTCGTCGACAATTCCTCCACTGCCGGAATCCCCACTCTCCCTCAATCGTGAAACTCCATCACAACCAGTCGTACTCGTTGGCGGAGTGGTCGCAACTCCTGAAGTACTGCAGTCGCCATCATCTTTGACGGTGACAGCTGGAGGAGTCGAGGTTTCTGTTGGCGCAGTGACGGATTCCAACAACAAGGTCGCGCTGACACCGGACGGAGTTGTGGCAGTTTCCTCTAATGACAAATTTGCTCTAGAGCTTTATGGTTTTGTGCCTGCAACCAGAGTAGATGTGTGGCTGTACTCAAAATCCGGGGGAGACCCGCGTTATCTTGATTCGTTCACAGTGACAGATGTTGGTGCTGCATCTCTCAAGATTGACCTGCCTGTTGACGTTGAAAGTGGTGCCGGAGACATTGTCATCAGTGGCAATAACAAGTTAGGTGAGAGAGTGACCGTGGGCGTTCCGGTACAGATCACGGTGGTTGCCAAATCAAGCGGTTTCACCTCGTCATTGCTGACGGGTTCTCTCTTTGCTATCGGCGGATTCTTCATTTTCTTGGTGTGGCGTCGCAGAGAAGATGAAACCGCATTGAACGAGCCGAAACGGTAAAGGTTTGAACTCGACTGGCATGGGGCGTAATGAGGCACTTTGACACGGCGAAACCGTGGAAAACCCTGATTGACGCGTCTGCTTGGTGAGCCAGAGATTCAGCAGTTGGTCATCGCTCGTGCAATCTCCGGCTTGCGCATCGAATAATTCAGTTCTCTTGTAGCAAGAGGGTCCGATGGCGTCGCTCGGCTGAAGGTTGCTGTGATTGACTAGAGCCTGTGACCGAAAGACCAACGCGCAGCAATGGACGCGAGACTATGTCGCGGATCCTTGAACATGCGCGCCGAGAACTTGATGAATTTGGGCCTGTCAAGTTCAACATCATGCGGGTCATTGAAGAATCTGGTGTGTCAAAAAGTTCGGTGTATCACCACTTTGGTGGGCGCGATGGCGTCATTTCTGCAGTTGAGGTACAGCGATTAATTGACGAACGTTTGGCAAGCAATGCTCTTCTTGCCCAGATTCTCGCCAGTGTAAATTCAGGAGAAGAATGTCTTGACGTCATCGAGGCCGGATTACATTTGGCGTCAAATGCGACCGGCCGAAAGAATAGATCGCATCGCATTGCTGTAGTGGCGGCAGCGCAACATATTCCAGTTCTCACTGAATCACTTGCCGAAGAGTCACGCATCGCCGACATTGCACTGACCGAAGTGTTGACTGGTGCACGAGATCGCGGATTGATCAACCCCACCGAATCATTGGAAGATATTGCGCGGTATATGTCGTCAATGTTCATCGGGCGGTCAGCTTTGGATACCTACGAGTCTGAAGAATTTGATGCCGCCTGGATTCGAATGTCGATGGGTGTTCTACGCGGGTTTCTTCAACCATCTCCCAGCGATAATTCGGGTAAGTAGCCCCACTTTCTTATTGGTATTTAGGTACAGTAAGGGTCCATGAGTGGGAAAAGCCGTGCAATGTCTGGTCATCGTCAATCCAGGTCATATTCGAGCCGATCGGCTGGGGTGTTACTTCTTGTTGGTGTTGTAGCTGGTGCCACTGTGGGTGGTTTCGCGGTGGTGCGGGCCACGTCTGGTTCGTCGTCGGCAAGTTCGTTTGTTCCGGTGTCGCCGGTGCGGGTGTTGGACACGCGTAGTGATCTTGGTTTGGCCGAAGTGACCGATGGTGTCGCTGGAACGTTGAAGGTCACGGGTTCAATTCCGACTGCAACATCTAGCGGTGTTGTGAATGCAGTTGTTGTTCCTGCGGGAGCAACTGCGGTGGTGTTGAACGTGACTGCAGTGAATCCAACAGCGGGTGGATATGTGTCGTTGCGTCCTGGTGACGCGACTGGTGCACCGACAGTGTCGACATTGAATGTGACAGCCGGTGGCACGTTTCCTAATGGGGCCACGATCACGATTCCGACGACGGGTACTTACGCTGGTCAGATTCAAGTGTGGTACGAGGCGTACGAAACATCGGTTGGGTCAACAGAGTTGTTGATTGACATTGCGGGTTATTACGAGCTAGCCAGTTCAGGTCCTGCTGGTGCGACAGGTCCTGCTGGTGCGACAGGTCCTGCTGGTGCGACAGGTCCTGCTGGTCCGCAGGGTGAGGCAGGTTTTGTTGGTCCTGCTGGTCCGCAGGGTCCTACTGGTCCGCAGGGTGAGGCAGGTTTTGTTGGTCCTGCTGGTCCGCAGGGTCCTACTGGTCCGCAGGGTGAGACAGGTCCTGCTGGTGCGAATGGCACTACCACGAATTCACAAATCAAAAATATTTGTGGAGTCAATGGAACGACTGCATGTGCAGTCGGACAAAAGGGTCCTGGTGGCGGAATTGTTTTTATGACTCCGTCCACACCAGGGAATACGTCTGGTTTGTTTTATGAAGCGGCACCGTCAACATGGCATTCATCGTCGGGTGACCCACAATCTGCGTGGTGTAACAACACAAATACTTTGCTGAGCGTTGCCTCCACGGTGACTGGCACAGGCGCGATGGATGGTGCTGCTAAAACAACTGTGATGTTGGGTGTGTGTACGAGTGGTGCTGCAAATCTTGCTGATGCGTACACAGCGACGGTGAATGGTGTCGTGTATGGGGATTGGTTCTTGCCATCAAAGGGTGAACTGAACCAGATGTATGTCAACAGAATCGCAATCGGTGGTTTTGCTTCTGACGAGTATTGGAGTTCGTCTGAGTTCGACGCGAACGTCGCGTGGGGCCATTCCTTCGCCTTCGAGTTCCAGGGCTGGGGCGGTAAGACGGACACACTCTTCGTGCGTCCAGTGCGGGCGTTTGCCGCCACGCTCGCGCTCGCGTGTGCTGATGGTGGGGTGTGTGCTGTGGGTGACACGGGGCCTGGTGGAGGCAAAGTGTTTTATGTGCAGGCAAGTGGCACGTTTGCTTGTGGGGCGGCACTTTCCTCAACCTGTAAATATTTGGAAGCTGCCCCCACGTCTGGCACCGCTGCTTGGACTGATGCGACTTATGCGTGGTCCGGCAACACGAGTGAGGCCGTTGGAGCAGCTGCGCAAGGCACAGCGATCGGCACCGGATATAAAAATACTCAGGCGATGGTGACTCAAAGCTCAACGGCAGATAGGGCTGGCACCAAGACTCGCGCATACAGAGGGCCGAACTCACTCAGCGACTGGTACTTGCCATCACAAGACGAACTGAACCAGATGTATGTCAACAGAAGCGCAATTGGTGGTTTTTCGACCGACTTCTATTTGAGTTCTTCTGAGTTCGTTGACATCTACGCGTGGGGCCAGTTTTTCGACACCGGCATTCAGTTCTTCGGCAACAAGGACTACGCGCTCTACGTGCGTCCGGTGCGGGCTTTCTAACAAACGTGCGCGCAGGTCTGCTCGCAAGAACTGTTATCAACTGGGCAAGAGAAGCTCGGCGTTACTCACGAAGAATGCTTCAATCGCCGCATCGCCGAGCGGTGTGATGTCGGCGGCCATGCGACCAATTGGGTCAGTGCCACCTTCAGGGTGTGGAAAGTCTGTCGAAAAAGCGTAAATCTCCGACATCCCGTAGCGCTCAATTTGTCGAGCCGTGCGCTCCCAGAAAAATGGTGTCACGCGAATCTGGTCGACGAATACTTCGCGCGGACTTCGCTGCAAACTTTCACGCAGACGACGCGATAACGCAAGCCGATCTTCAAGCAGATCGACAAACGGACCAACCCACATTGCGCCAAGTTCAATGACACCAACTCGCAGACTCGGATGGCGGTCGAAAACGCCGCCGTAGATCATCGTTGCCAAATAGTTTTGTGCAGCGAGATGCATAGTGGCCAACGTGTGCGGGCCGATCGGTTCACCAGTCGAGAAGGTGCCAGGTCGCAACAAGTCGGCATCGCCCCACGCATTGCTGGCAAAGAATCCATCTTGGCCACCGATGTGCAAAGTGACCGGAAGTTCTGCTGCGGCGAGTAACGCCCATAGCGGGTCAAGTTCGGCTGCGGCGGGCGAGCGGCCGCCGGGTGCGATGCCGTCTTGGATGAAAACTGCTCGTGCGTCACCAGCCGCAACTCGCTCGGCTTCAGCGATTGCACCTTCGATCGTCGTCAAGTTGAGCAATGCAGTTGGGCGCAAGCGTCCGCGACCAGATTTTGTCCATTGCATGACCGTGTCGTTGTATTCGCGCAGCACGACACCAGCGTTCGGGTGATCAGACCACGCGGGCATCGCCAAAACCACCTGCGGAAAAATCAGTTGACGTTCGATGCCCATCACATCCATTGCCGCCAAACGGCCTTCGGGGGTAGACGCACCAGGTGCAGCGGTACCTTTGGTGGTCCACACCGACTCGGTTGTGAGGTCGGGTTCGTCGGTCGCATCAAACAACGGAATACCAGCGAAGCGTTGGCCAAAGCGTGCAGTTGCGTCACCGAATACCTCACCCCAACGAGAAATCGGTACTTGCAAATGACTGTCGAGGTCGAGGATGCGCCCGTGAACGGCGGTCAGCGTGGTCGTCATGTAGACAACCTAATGTAAGGCTCCTAAAAATCAGAATAGAAGACACCATAAAGATTTAGAAGTTGGTGATTGCTCGGGCAAACTTTGGCCTGCGCATCAAGCAATTCTTCACCAACGATTGGATTTCGCAGCCAAATTGATCAGGTAGAATTTGGTTGTGTGCGATAATTCTTCGCCAATCGACGAGATGTATCTCGAAGGTCTTGAGATGAAGCGGGCGCAAATACGTCGTGGAGATCCCACCCTTGACGACGAAGCAGTAGAGAAATTACTCAAAGAGTGGATCATGGACCGCCCAATGGACGCACCTGGTCGAGTCAGGTTCGTGTGAGTCTTCTTAGCGGTGTGGGTCAGGCTGGCTTGAATAGTCCTCGTCGCCGCATCGACAAGCCGCCGATGAGCAACATCAACGCCACCACAAGCAGACGATCCTGGTCATTCGAACCAGTTGCCGGCAGAAGTGGCTGAGACACTGTGATCGGTTGCGAGAATCCGACTCCGCTCACAGGCGCATACACCGCCAACGTATGACTACCTGCTCCCAGCGTGGTCGGCAGATTCCCGCTGATCGTCACGAAACCTTGAGCATTGGCGTAACCAGAACCGATCACTTGCGGAGTTGAGGCAATGATCAACTGCACATACTCGAATGGCGTAAAGCCGCCAAATGTGACCGTAATTTCGCCACCAGTCGACAATGAATTGTTAGGAACGAGTGGTGTCTCAGCCCGTGGCAAACCTGCGACGATTGATTCAGACGGTGGTGCAACTGTGGTCGAAGTGGTTGTCGCTGTTGAGCCCGACTGCGGCACCGTTGGCGTGGTCACGCTTGGCACAGAACTTTCTGTGGGTGCTTCAGTGGTGGGTGCTTCTGTGGTGGGTGCTTCTGTGGTGGGTGCTTCTGTGTTTTCGGTGCTTGGTGGTGCTGTTGGTTCTGAGATTGTGAAGGAGCGGATGACTTCAACTGCCTCCGCGTACGTTGCATTACCTGCCGCACTCGCAGTCAACGTGCAGGTCCCGACTGTCAGCATTGTTACCTCAAGCCCCGTCACCGTGCAAACATCGAGCGTTGTTGACGTCAGTACTACAGGGAGGTTTGAATCAGAAGTTGCAGTCATTACGAACGGTGTCGAGGAGAACTCGCGATCAACTGGGCCAGCAAACTAAATGGTCTGGGCTGAGACAGGTCTGACTACTATCGATGCTGGTGACGATGCCGTAGTGGTTGACCCTTTTGTTGCAGTTGTCGTGAATGTATAAGCAGTTCCAACCGTTAATCCAGCAACAACACACGAAGTTTCGGGAAGCACAATCGTGCAAGTTGCGCTACCCGGTGACGATTCAACGCGGTACGACGCGGGGAGTCCACCGGTGCCGCGATTCGCAGTGACACGAACGCTTTGGACCAGCGGCGACACAGATGGTGCGCGTGGTGTGGTGATAGCTGGATTCCATGCCACTTGCTCGAGTCCGCCGTAAAGCTCCCCTAATGCAGGCCAGCCATTAGTGCCTTCAATCCGATGAATTTTCGTGCCAGCGGTGATATCTGAGAAAACTGATTCTGGTGGCGCGTCCCCTTCGAAATAAACACTCTCGTAGACCGAAGAATATGAAAAGACATTGCTATTCCAGTTCGTGACTGTGTGTGGTATTACGACACTTGTAAGTCCCGATACGGCGAGCGAAAAAGAGCCGAGCGTGGTTAGACCAAGTGGAAGGTTGATTGAAGTTAAGAGTGAAGTTCTGACGAATCCGTCATAACCGATGACTGTGAGAGAGTCAGGCAATGTCACCGTGGTAAGCAGTGCTGCGCCGTCGAATGCGGCATATCCGATTTCCGTTGTGCCCGGGAGAACGGAATATGTTGTGCCCGCTCGCTTCATTGGGTATTTGATCAGGGTGTCACCTTCGTAGAGAACTCCCTCAATTCCGCTAAAGGACGTATTGCCACTCGCAACAGTGATTGATACAAGGTTGTTAACACGAGCAAAGGAATCGTTGACGACGGTTGATAATGAGGAAGGGAGTGCGAGCGATGTCAAAAACTGCGTATCCCTGAATGCATTCGCTGCAATCGATGTTGTTGATTCAGGAATTGAATACGATGTACCTGGTTTTAGAGGTGGATACAGCAAGAGTGTGCTCTGGTTGAATAGAACTCCGTCAATTCCGCTAAATGTCGTATTGCCAGTCTCAACAGTGATCGATTCAAGACTGTAGAGATATTTCAGCGCTTCTGCAGGTAAAACTTCGAGTGATGTTGGGAGTGACAGTGATGTGGGCTCGGCACCTTCTAAAGCACCAGGACGAATTTGTTTGACGCCAGCGGGAACTGTCAAAGAAGTCGGTGATGATTTTGGTCGAGCAACTAATTCAGTGCCGTCTTTAGTCAGCAGCATTCCCTGCTCAGCTTTGAAGTAATCAGACACGGGAACTGTAATTGATGTCAAAGGTGTGACGAATGAAAACGCGTATAGGCCAATGTTCGTAACTGACCGCTGGAATTTCAATTGTGATGATGGTGGAGTTCCCATAAAAGGAACTAGACCCGATACTGGTTACGGGCTTGCCATTGACAGAACTTGGTATGACAATGTTTTCAGCACATGGACTAACACAACCAGTTACTTCCCATGATTCCCCGTTGATATCTAAGTAACTGAGACCGCCACTAATCAATGCTTGGGCTACTCGGGGAGATGCACTCGAACTGACAATCACCGTTCCCAAAATGACAGCAAAAAGGACTGCGCATCTTCCAACAAGTCTTTTCTTTGGAGCGTTCCTCTCGTTGCTAGAAGCGACGGGGCGGAGGAGACGTGAGACCATGACCTCATACTCATTGCTTTATCTCACTTGGGGTCTAAGAAAACACAACAATGACCACTCATACCCATTCTTTGACCATTGTGAAATCAAGATTCACGGCATGTTTATAGTTGTTTGCCCGAGCGATCTCGGGGCTAAGAATCACATAACTTGTGATTCTTAGCGTTTTCCGGTGCGCTGATACAACCGTGTCGCGATTGGGGCGAAGATGACGATTAAGAGAATCGCCCAACCGAGCGAGTACAACATCGCGTTCTGGAGCGGCCACGAGGTTGGTTCCGGAGTTTCGGCTGGCAAGTTTCCGAATCGAACACGAACCGCGTGTGTCAATGTCGACACTGGGTTCCATTCGGCGATGGGTTTCAAGATGCCGGGCAAACTGTCGGACGGTACGAAAGTGTTGGCGATAAATGTCAGTGGGAAGAGCACGATAAACGTTGCGTTATTCACAACTTCTGGTGTGGGAACCAACAACCCAAGACATGCCATCACCCACGAAAACGAATACGAGAAGAAGAGCAGCAACAAGTAGGCAACAACAGCATCAAGAATTGAACCGCGGATGCGCCAGCCCACTGCAAACCCGGCCAACGACATGATGATGATTGACAGCAAGTTGTAGACCACATCGCTGGCTGTGCGACCAGCCACGACAGCCGAGCGCGACATTGGCAACGATCTGAATCGGTTGATCAAACCTTTTTGTACGTCTTCGGCTAGCCCTGACGCAGTGAAGGTTGCGCCGAACACGACGGTTTGAGCAAAAATTCCAGCGATGAGGAACTCGCGATAACTGCCGCCGGGAATATCAATTGACCCTCCGAACACATAGGCGAATAGCAACACGAACATCAGTGGCTGAATGACCACGAACACCATCACTTCAGGCACGCGGCTGATGCGAATGACGTTTCGTCGGGCGATTGTGGTGGCATCGCGAATCATGCTGATCATGACTGCTCCTCCTGTGTCTTGTGTCCGGTGAGTTCCATGAATACGTCATCGAGCGTGGGTCGTCGCAAACCAATGTCAACGATCTCTATGTTCTGGGCCGTGATTTCTGCCATGACCGAACCAAGAGCCTCAATGCCCTTTGAAACGGGAATGGAAACGAGAACCTCTTGATCGTCAGTACGAATTGCTCCAATTGCGAACGGCCGGACGATTGCCTCAACACGAGAAATATCCGTCAGCAGCGCGAGGTGAATATCAAGATGCTCACCACCGATGCGTCGTTTCAATTCTTGTGAAGTGCCACGTGCAATCGCGCGACCATGGTCAATGACAACGATGTCGTGAGCTAACTGATCGGCTTCTTCAAGATATTGCGTTGTCAGAACCACGGTGGTACCTGCTTCAACGCGTTCACGAATGACATCCCACAATTCACCGCGACTTCGCGGATCTAAACCGGTCGTTGGTTCATCAAGGAAAAGAACTGGGGGATCGGCGAGCAATGCACCTGCCAAGTCGATGCGCCTTCTCATACCACCAGAGAAAGTTTTGAGTGGTCGATGTGCAGAATCGCCCAATCGAAAGCGCTCAATAAGTTCGCTCGCTTTTTTGCGGGCGGCCGGGCGACGCATGCCGTATAGACATCCGATCATTTCAAGGTTTTCTGTTGCAGTGAGATGTTCATCAACAGCGGCGTATTGCCCGGACAAACCAATCAAAGACCTCACTCGTTGGGGTTCATTGATGACATCGACGCCAGCGACTCGTGCTGTGCCGCCATCGGGAGCGATAAGTGTCGTGAGAATCGAAACTGCTGTGGTCTTGCCAGCACCGTTCGGACCAAGTAGGCCGAGCACCGTGCCAGTCGGCACCGAAAGATCAAGGCCGTCAAGCGCAACGACGTCTCCGTAATGCTTGGTGAGACCACTTGCTTCAACAGCGAACTCGCCTGTGTAGTTATTGCCCGATGAATTGTCCACGGTTGAAAATCATATCTACGTTCAATAGAGAGATTCGGTCAGGGTCTTTGTTTGAGAAATCTTGAGCCGTTGATGAGTTATTCAATTGCGTGAATTGAAGCGGCGTAATTGAGATCGAACAAGATCGTCAACATCACGAGATACATCTGGTCCGAATCCGCTTCGCATGTCAAAGCCTTCAACATGCATATGTCGCGCACCTTTTGTGCGGAGGCCAGATTTCATTGATTTCACGAGTGAGTCGGGGCCGCACATCACGATGTGGGCTTTTCTCAGGTAGTCACTACTTGTTTCTGTGAGCACATGATGAGGCTCTAAGCGATTATTCTCATCAGACGCGTGCACATGTAGATGAATGCGACCTTCACGTGCTGCCGTTTCCAACACATCAATTGCGGGAGCCTGATGTCGAGATGGAACGCAGTAAAAAAGGTGTGGCGTGGGGCCATCGCTTGGGTCACGTGAGAGCGATGTTCCGAGGAAGGGAGTAATTCCCACGCCGCCGGCCACCCAAATGACTTGGTCAACGGGATGATCAGGGATCGGGGCCAAATGCCCGTACGGGCCTTCAACGATGACGCGATCATCAATGGCAAGCGAAGCGACAAGTAAATGAGTCCAGTCACCAAGATCACGAATGACGAATCGCAGACACTTTTCTTCAGGAGAGGAAGCGATGGTGAAGGGATGTGGCTCTTGAAGGCCCGGGACTTTCACCTTAAGAAATGCGAATTGCCCGAGTTTGTACTTCAACGGATCACCAATTGCTTCAAGTTCAATTGAAATGACGTTGCCGACATGTTCAATACTCGAGACACGATGAAGTTTTCCGCGGCGAACCATGTCGCGCCACAAAACGCGGTAGATCCATGCAGCGAGACCCAGAAGCATGAATCCTGTAAACCATAAACCCCAGAACGAAACATTGGCAT
>JBIKYT010000060.1:0-11367 GCA_044355095.1 Ilumatobacteraceae bacterium | reverse complement strand
TTTCACGTTGATGATGACATTCTGTAGTGTGAGTGGGGTTCGTGTGCCTGCTCGTACAAAAGAAACTCGAATGACGGCTTCGCCAATATCAATAGTTTCTGGACCAGAAGCGATATCTATTTGCGTTCTCAAGGCATTCGGAAAACTCGAACTACTTCTATCGAGATAATCGATGAGGTTGTCAACACCATTGCTGTAGTCATTGTCATTGTCGAGATTGGATGTGCTGACTAGTGATACAAGCGCGTCAACTGATACGTCACCGAATTGCACCACATTGTCGTATCGGTGGGAGAAACCGACGCTGGCCTCTTCACCAATGTCCTCGTCGCACGGACCGTTAGCGAACAAGACGGGTACTCCTTGTAAGTCGAACGTGGAAGCGATCGCTGGCCCAGGACTCAATACAGCAAGCGGTAACAATGCCGACGCGACACACGCAGTGACAATGAGGCGGGCAGGAGTGGATTTCATGGTGCGCCGACTTTCCTTTGCAGATATAAATTTTTATTATCGTACAGCTTTTTCGTCGGTGTGTAACTTCTTATTCGCTTTATGCCGGCCCCTTGAGGTGGCCTGGGGTCGAGTCTGAGATGGTCGATCCGCACATCAAAACGGGCATTTCCCGATGAAAACGACCATTTTCCCCCTACACTTCAGCGTCTGTTCCGATGGGGTTTCAAACCCATTTCGGCAATTCTGAGCGAGGTCTGAGTGAAGTTCAAAAAGGGCGACACCGTCATCTATCCCCAGCATGGAGCCTGCAAGGTCGAGGCCATCCGTAAGGAAGATCCACTCAATACCGGCAAGCAGCAGGAGTACCTCGTACTCCGTACCGTGATTGGCGACATGACGCTTCGGGTGCCGATGTCAAAGGTTGACGAGGTCGGCGTTCGCCCGCCCGTGTCACCTGACGAACTCGAAGACTTGGTTGCCGTGTTGGCTAAGGCCGACCCACGCGTGCCCAGCAACTGGAGCCGTCGCTTCAAGAACCACCAGGAAAAGCTCAAGAGTGGCGATGTGTACCAAGTGGCCGAAGTGGTTCGTAACCTCGCAGCGCGTAACCGCGATGCGTCGTTGTCGGCCGCCGAGCGCACCATGTACGAACGGGCCCGCGTCAACCTCATTTCTGAAATTGCTCCGGCTTTGAAGGTCACCACCGACGAAGCCGAGGTCTACCTCGACGAAGCATTGGCCAAGGGCGTCTTGAAGCCAGTAAAGGCTGCCAAGCCCGCAAAGGCTGCTGCGCCCAAGGTTGAAGTGCCAAAGGTCGAGAGCGATGACGACGATCTTGACGATGATCTCGACGAGAAGCCTGCAGCACCAGTTGCCAAGGCCGCACCAGCCAAGAAGGCTGCACCTGTGAAGAAGGCTGCTGCGCCGAAGCCAGATGCAGAAGTGACTGAGGCTCCTGTCAAGAAGGCACCAGCCAAAAAGGCCGTTGCCAAAAAGCCGGCCAAAACCTGATTGTCCTCGTACACCTCGTGTTGAGGTGGTTCATGAGTGACTTCATTAATGCGTGGCTAGGGTTCGTTTCATGATGAAGCGCGAAGTCATTGCCCGTCAAGAACTTGCCGATCGTATTTTGCGTTCAGAAATCGACACAGTCATCATGGCTTTTGTTGATCGTTACGGACGTTTGGTCGGTAAGCGGGCCACGGGTCGCTTCTTTCTCGAACACGTTGCCGACCACGGCACCGAGAACTGCGACTATCTGCTCACCTGCGATATCGATAACCAGCCGTCAGACGGGTTCCGCTTTTCAAGTTTCGATAAGGGTTATGGCGACATGTTGGCCATGCCCGATTGGGACACTGTGCGCATCGCATCGTGGTTACCCAAAACCGCAATCATTATGTGTGATCTTTTGGATGTCGCAAACAAAACGTTTGTTGATGTGGCGCCCCGAAGCATTTTGCGCGCTCAAGTTGATCAGGCGGCAGCCTTGGGCTTCTTGCCAATGCTCGGCAGCGAAATCGAATTCTTTTTGTATCACGACTCATACGACGAAGCGAAAGCAAAGAACTATCACTCGTTGCGCACACATTCGGCATGGGCTGAGGACTACAACATTTTGCAAACGACCCGCGATGAATACATCGTGGGCGCCATTCGTAGTGCACTGGAAAATTCTGGTGTGCCCATCGAGTTTTCGAAGGGTGAAGCTGGCGCTGGTCAACACGAAATCAACTTGTCGTATTCAACGGCAGTTGAAATGGCTGACCGCAATCACATCTACAAAAATGCCGCTAAAGAGATTGCTGCCGCAAATGGACGATCAATCACGTTTATGGCTAAGCCCGATTTCAACGATGTGGGTTCGTCGTGTCACATTCATGCCAGTTTGTGGACTCTTGATGGATCGAAGTCGGTTTTTGAAGACCACAGCAATGCCTTGGGTATGAGCGAAACCTTTCAACATTTCTTGGCTGGGCAGATTCATACGGCGCGTGAGTTCTCGTTGCTGTGGGCGCCAACTGTGAATAGCTACCGACGTTTCCAGCCTGGTTCGTGGGCGCCAACCGGTATTGGTTGGGGAGTCGACAATCGCACTCTTGGCTTCCGCAAGGTGGGTCACGGTTCGGGAACTCGTGTTGAGAACCGCATTCCTGGTGCTGATGCCAATAGTTACCTGGCATTCGCCGGAACAATCGCTGGTGGCTTGTACGGCATCAAGAACAAATTGAGCCTCGGTGAACCATTCGCTGGTAATGGATACGAAGATGCCAATGTCGGACGAGTGCCGTGGAATCTTCCCGATGCCATTGAGTTATGGCGCAACAGTGCAATTGCTCGTGAGTGCTTTGGCGACAATGTGCATCACTGGATTTTACGATCGGCCGAAAGCGAATGGGAAGCCTTCAATCGCACGGTCACCGACTGGGAAAAGAACCGTTACTTCGAACGTATTTAAACAAGGTTGATTGTGGCAATCACCGGAAGGTGATCGGACAGTTCAATCCATGACTGGTCAGTGTCAGGGACTTCAACACGGGCAATCGTGTGAGTTCGTGGCGCCAAAATGTGATCAAGACGTTGATACGGATTCTTTGTTGGGTTAGTGAGTCCGTTTCGCGAGCGTGACTGGGCGTAGCTCCAAGCATCTTGGTTGTGTTCGGCATTGAGAATATTCACGATGTCGGGCCGTTGATGATCATTAAAGTCGCCAGCGATCAATACGTGTTGTTGTTGCCAGTCGTCAATGAGAGTTCGCAATGTTCGGGCTTGATTCGAGCCTTCGTCGCCGACGGCATCAGATGCCAAATGGGTATTCACCAAAGTGATTGTGTGCTTATTGAGATTGATGTCTGCCCACATCGCAATTCGTCGCCGGTAGGTGAACCGCCCATATTCAGAAGTCAACGTGGTGTTGCCAGTATTGCCGAGCGGTAACCGCGACATGATGGCCATTCCTTCGGCGCGACGGGGAAGTAGCGGCCCGTAACCGTTGTGTTTGAAGGCCCAGACATACGACCATTCCAGCCGCTGAGCCAAAGCTCGAGCCTGATGTTTTTGTATTTCTTGAATCGCGATGATGTCTGGTTGAAACTGCTGAATCTTGTCGGCGACCTTGGTGATATCGGGGCGTTGTGAACCCTGGAGATTCCAGGTCATGATCGTGAGTGGTGTGTACTCAATCGTCACTCCTTCATTCTTGCCGATGCCGGCAGTAGCGTCGTGAGCAAAGAACGGAGTTTGTCATGAACGCAGGCGTTGGTCGTCTACAAGGAAAAGTTGCCATCATCACTGGAGGATCCTCGGGTCTTGGTCGCGTTGGTGCCGAGTTGTTCGCCCGTGAAGGCGCGCAAATCGTGATTGCCGACGTGGTTGATGGCGACGAAGTTGTTGACGCCATTGACGCTGCTGGCGGAGAGGCAACGTTCGTGAGTTGCGACGTCAGCGATGAAGGTTCAGTTGAAGCAGCCGTTCAGCACGCTGTCGAAACCTTTGGTGGTCTGCACATTTTGTACAACAACGCTGGAGTGATGTTGAGTGACGATGATGGTCCGACCAACACGTCAGTTGATGTGTACCAAAAGACGATGGATATCAACGTCAAGGGCACGCTGCTCGGCTGTCGCTATGCGATTCCTGCGATGCTGGCTTCAGGTGGCGGTTCAATTGTGAACGTTGCCAGTTTTGTGGCGCATATGGGTGCAGCCACACCACAAGTTGCCTACACCGCATCGAAAGGTGCAGTGCTCGCAATGACTCGTGAGATTGCAGTCATTTACGCCCGCCAAGGAATTCGCGCGAACTCACTGTGTCCTGGCCCGATTATGACGCCGATGTTGGCCAAGTTCTTAAGCGATGATGCCAAGCGCAATCGTCGTTTGGTTCATATCCCGATGGGACGTTTCGGTGATCCGATTGAAATCGCCAATGGTGCGTTGTTCTTGGCTTCAGATGAGAGCAGTTGGATGACAGGTCAATCGCTCATCATCGACGGTGGTATCACCGCGGCCTACGTCACCCCTGAATGAACTAACCCAGATCAGTTAGTGAAGAATCACTAAACCGTTGGCGGTCAGAATTTCGGCGGTCAACTTTGCATTGTCGGCGTAGTTGAGAGTGATGTTGGCTTCTTCATCACCAAGTTGTGCTTCATCACTGACTGCCGACAAGAACAAATCAATTGTTCGTGGCTGCGGATGAAAGAGATCGAGCGCCATCAATGTTCCACCAATAGGCATGTCGGCGGTTGGATGAACTGTACGACCCCAATCAATAAAGAACGGAAGCACGCCGCCTTCGGGAATGGGAAGTGATGTGAGCGTCAATTCCCATTCGAGCAACACGCCATCGGGACGTTGTCGACTCATGGCGCGCACATCGCCTGGATCAAACCCAGCTTCACGAGCGGCCTGCACGACATCAACGAGTGGACGTTGGGGAGAGGCACACCATGCAACGAGTGACGGCTCAGTTAAATCATCAATGCCAAAGGGGCGCGGGTTGACGGGTTCGGGTTGAGCGGGGTCGGGCCCAACAATTTCGAGATAGGTGCGTCCGCCTAGACCAAGCAACGCATTGAAAGTTCCGAGCCCAACATGGGCTCCGCCCGGGGTCGGGGCGACGCCGAAACGGGCTTCGATGTCGGCGACGGCGGCCGCCAGATCGGGGGTCGCGTAAACGAGATGGTCAATATGAAGGTTTTTGCTCATGGTGGTACCTCAGAGCCTGACAAACTAGAGGGCATGGCACAAACTCCTGAAGACGCAACCGGACCAATTCCTACAATCGGCACCGGCCCCAAAGTGGCATTTCTCGGACTCGGAGTCATGGGTGCCCCCATGGCGAGTCACTTAGCCAAGGCCGATTACCAGATCACGGTGTACAACCGCTCGGCTCCTAAGGCTTTGGCGTGGGTTGCCCTCAATCGTGGCTTCGCCAAGCCCACGCCGGTTGAGGCCGTTGAATATGCCGATTTCGTGATGATGTGCGTTGGTAACGACGACGATGTGCGCTCGGTTGTTTATGGCCCGCAGGGTGCGCTGGCAGGAATGAAGCCTGGTTCAATTTTGATCGACCACACCACGGCGTCGGCCGATGTGGCTCGAGAGTTGTCGGTGGCATGTGCCGAGCGGGGGATTGGTTTCGTTGATGCCCCAGTGTCTGGTGGTCAAGCCGGAGCGCAGAACGGTGCATTGACGATTATGTGCGGTAGCGATGATGAGGCGGTGTTTCAGCGGGCCAAGGCAGCGATTGCTCCGTACTCACGGGCGTGCGAGCGTCTCGGCAAAGCAGGGGCTGGCCAACTAGCCAAAATGGTGAATCAGATCTGTATCGCCGGAATCGTGCAGGGTCTGGCCGAAGGAGTCAATTTCGCGCAACGGGCCGGTCTTGATGTTGACAAGTTGGTCGAGGTCATCGGCAAGGGTGCAGCGGCAAGCTGGCAGATGGACAATCGTGCCAGCACCATGAACCGTGGTGAATTTGAGTTTGGCTTTGCCGTTGAGTGGATGCGCAAAGACTTGGGCATCTGTCTCGATGAGGCAAACCGCAACGGTGCCCGCTTGCCTATGACTGCGTTGGTTGATCAGTTCTATGCCCAGGTCAGTGCTCGCGGTGGAAGTCGCTGGGATACCAGCAGCCTCGTGCATCTATTGCAAAACGACTGAGATATTCAACGACTGACAAGCAAACGTACGAGCAATCGTTTGAACTGAATTGAAACATCTAGGCTGAAACCACGCAGCAGCACGCTGTCCGAGGTACATGGGGGGTAACTATGAGCCGCGAGAAACTTGTCGCAATGGCCGAGCGCACGATTGCGCATAACAAAGCCGGAACCGTGCACCTCACCGAATCGGTTACCACGATTCCTGCCTCGAACTACTTTGATCCCGAACGTTGGCAGCGCGAAGTTGACCTGATCTTCAAGCGCGTTCCGTTGTTGCTCGCCATGACTGCCGAAATCAAAGAAGTCAATACGTATAAAGCCATTGATGTTGTTGGCATGCCCGTGCTCATTTCTCGTGGAGCTGACGGCATTGCTCGGGCATTCGTCAACATGTGTAGTCACCGTGGTGCGCAACTCGTTGACCCAGGCGTCGGCACGGCACGACGCTTTGCGTGCCCGTATCACAACTGGACTTATAACCAAGAGGGCGACCTTGTTGGTATTTTCAAACAAGACGATTTCGGTCAACTTGATACATCATGTCTCGGTCTCACGCAGTTGCCAATCGCTGAACGTGCTGGATTGATTTGGGTGACTTTGTCGCCCGATTCGAAACTTGATTTTGATGCTTTCTTTGCGGGCTACGACGAGATGCTTGAGTTTTGTGATTTCGCCAGTATGAATCATTTCGGAACCCGGATTTTGGCGGGACCAAACTGGAAGATCTCATTCGACGGCTACGTCGACTTTTATCACCTACCAATTCTGCATAAGAACACCTTTGGTCCCGACATGTCACCCGATGCGCTGTTCCATCGCGTCGGACCCCATCAGCGTGTGACTGGTCCGCGTGGCAACTGGGCAAAACTTGAAGGCCGACCAACTTCTGAATGGCCAGAGTCAGTTTTAACTGGTGGTGTGTGGAGTGTTTTCCCACACGGTTCAATCGCTGGCTTCGAAATTGAAGGTCACAAGATTTATCAGGTCGCTCGCGTGTTCCCTGGGGCCACGGCCGACGAATCGGTGACGTATCTTGACTTCATTTCAACTGCGCCGAAGACCGATGAGTTCATCGAAGCCGCCAACAAGCAGATTGCGTTCCTCGAGAACGTTGTACGTGATGAGGACTACGCAACTGGATTGAAGATACAGCGCACCGTTAAGACTGGGGCGAAGAAAGTTCTGCACTTTGGTCGCAACGAAGGTGGAGCACAGTATGTGCACGGTTGGCTTGACGCGTTGTTAGTCACCGCTGATGAAGATCTCAATGAATTGTTCCGCAATGGCATTGATGCGGGCCGCATCACGAACTACTGATTGAGAGATTTCGGTGTCTGAAATCGACGTGATTGAAATGATGCGTACGTGTATTGCGATGCGACATCTCAAAACCGATGAGGTTCCCGGAGAACTCATCAAACAAGTCATTCAAGCTGCGACGTATGCGTCGAACCCTGGCAACAGCCAAAACTGGAAATTTGTTGTGGTGCGTGATCGTGCCCGTAAAGAACGAATGGCGACTGCGGTTCAAGCCATGCTCGGATCGCACTTTTCGGGTGGACCAACTGGTGACGCATCACGCGACAAAATGATGGCTGGTGCTCGCCGATTGGTTGAAGGCTTTGCCGATGTGCCGGTATGGATTTTTGTCGTCGGGTTTAATCAATACCCGCCCCATGATCCGAATGAAAAGTTTGTGTGGTCAACGGTGTATCCGGCTTCGCAGAACTTGGTTTTGGCGGCTCGGTCACTCGGACTCGGAACTACGTTCACGACGTTTCATTTTGTGGCTGAGCAAAAGTTCAGAGAAGAATTGGGTTTGCCCGATGATGCGTACTTGGGTACCGCAATCGCGATGGGGTACCCCGAAAAGAAGTTCGCCAGTGTCAACCGCAAGCCAGTTGATGAAGTGATTTGTTGGGAGACATTTTCGTGAGGGAAACATTATGAACGGAAATATCTCGTGACCGGTGTTGGATTATGTTTGCCACAACTTGGTGCCCAAGTACGGGCCGACATCGTTGCTGAGTTTGCTCGTCGTGCTGAAGCGATGGGGTATGAAGCGCTGTGGGTTCAGGATCATTTCATGTACCCAGAAAAGCCGATTCGTGGATATGGCGGACCCGATCGCATGCCGCCACATCAGTACAAGTCGGTATTCGCGCCCACTGAGACTCTGGCTTTTGTTGCCGGCATTACGTCAAAGGTTCGTCTAGGAACCAGCATTTTGGTTGCAGGTAACCATTGGCCCGTGCCGTTAGCGCAAAGACTCGCAACTATTGACCAGATGTGCAATGGTCGTTTAATTGTTGGTCTCGGCGTTGGCTGGAACGCTGAAGAGCACTCCGCTTCCGGAACCGAGATTGAAACGCGCGGTCGCCGTATGGATGATTTCATTCCGGCGATGTTGGCGTGTTGGCAAGAAGACCCTGT
Organism: Ilumatobacteraceae bacterium; assembly: GCA_044355095.1. Lineage (GTDB taxonomy): Bacteria > Actinomycetota > Acidimicrobiia > Acidimicrobiales > Ilumatobacteraceae > Casp-actino8. Next base: position 2,810 of record JBIKYT010000060.1, on the reverse strand, counting down.
GTCGTACGAGGGACCCATCTTTTCGATACCGAGTTCGTTCGTGAGCCCGAAGCCCGTGCAGAGCCCTCGTCCCAAATTGCTGTCGGGAATGTGGTCGGCCGATGGAATGGCGCGTACGGCGAAATGGTTTGATGCATGGAACCCTGCAGGTATGCCAATTGGCAAAGTGCAAAAAATTGTGGCGGGTCTCAATGAGAAACGCAGTGCAGATCAGATGCCACTTGAGATTTACTATCGCTCGTTTATTCAGGGACCGCTTGCTCCGCGTGCCGCCGATGGAGACAACATGGCGGCGCTTGTTGCCGATGCTATTGCCTGTCGTGAAGCTGGGTTCGTTGAACTCACACTTGAGCACAACTTCTGGCAAGACATTGAAAAGCCTGAAGACTGGCTCGATGTTCCTGAACGTTTCTTGCCGGTCGTTGAAGCCGCCCGCGGCTAAGACAACCGCGAGAGTTACTTGTTCAACGCTGAGGGATCGGCAAGCAGATCGACGATCGACTTGCAGAACTCGGCAGCTGGGGCGCCATCAAAGACTCGGTGATCCCAGGTGAGGCTGAGGGTCATGCGCTTGACAGTCGACACCTTGCCTTTCTTGCTGACCACGACATCATCGCGTAAGCGACCGACACCGAGGATCGCAGTGTTGGGCGGGTTGATAACGGGGGTAAAGCCGTCGACGCCAAACATGCCAAGGGTGCTCACCGAGAAGGTTCCGCCTTCAAGTTCGGCAAGACCCAACTTGCCTTCGCGGGCTGCTCCGGACAAACGCTTGGTCTCAGCAGCGAGTGTTGACAGGTCAAGTGACGTGGTGTTCTTGATGACCGGCACGATGAGTCCCTCGGGGAGTGCGACGGCCATGCTCACATGAATCTCGGGGAGAAGGGCAATACCTTCGGCAGTGACTTGTGAGTTGACGATCGGGTGCAGTTTCAATGCTCGTGCAGCAGCGGCGATCACGTAATCGGTGAAGCCCGGAAGGCTGTTACTTGAATTTTCGCCATGACTTGAAGATTTACGTGACTCGCGATCTTCGACGATGGCGTCAAGATCGGCGTCCATGTGCAATGTCAGTTGCGCCATGTCTTGTAACGACGACTGCATGCGCTTGGCGATCGTGCCACGCATACCGGAGATTTTTTTAATCGACGTCGGTGTCTGACTGGCAGGTGCGAGGACCGTGGTTGATTTCTCAGCGCTTGAAGTTGATGATTGAGCGGGCGTTGCGGGCGTGCTGGGAGAGCGTGAACCTGCGAGTTGCGCCCGTACGAACGCTGCAACACCATCTTTGGTGACACGACCGTCGGTGGCGTCATAAGGAACTTGAGCAAGATCAACACCCAACAACTCGGCGAGTTGGCGTGCTGCGGCAGTGGCGAGCACGTTGCCATTGGACGACAGAATTGGGGCAACGGCTATTGCTGGAGTTGATGACGGCGCAGAACCAGATACAGCACGCGGTGCATTCGGATTCTTATGGGCCTCTTCAACATCTTCTGAAGTGATGCGACCCTCGGGTCCACTGCCGACAACAGTCTCGATATCAATGCCGAGTTCTTTGGCCACACGGCGGGCATTCGGCGAGGCAAACAAACGACCCTCGCGGCGCGGCAAGGTAGCAACGTTTGACGCGGTTGGTGCTGAAGATGCGACTGGTGAAGATGTTTGCGCCGCCACGGGAGTGGGAGATGCTGGGGCTTTTGCTACGGGCGGTTCTTCTCCGTCAGCCAACAGATAACCGATCAATGCGCCACATGGATACGTGTCACCTTGATTGCCGACGCGATGGAAACGTCCAGCACCTGGCGATTCAACATCGCTTTCAACTTTGTCGGTCTCAATGCGAAGGACTGCCATACCTTGCGTGATCTCGGTACCGTCTTCAACGAGCCACTCGAGAATGGTGCCCTCTTCCATAGTGAGTCCGAGTTTGGGCATGATGAATTCAGTGGACATTTAGTTTTCCTCCGGAGACGTGTATAAATCTTTGCTTGTCACATGTCTTGCTTGCTCGTCAAACATCTGTGATTGGGCGGCGATGACGAGAGTTTTCTCAACATCGATGAGTAGTGGGCCACTTGCCTCAACACGAGCAGTGACGATTCCGTCAGCGCTCACGGGCAGATCGCGTTCGCCGTCAAAGGCCAAAATAGTTTTGCCAGTCATGGTGATCTCTTCACCAAGTTCGAGAGGACGAACTTCGGCGATTTCCATCGTGATGAATGATCCAGGGGCAAGGGGTACGCGAACTTTACGACCACCTTCGCCGAGGCGAACGAACACACCACAGGCATCCCAGCGACCGACGGGATGAATGCGTCCGGCGATACTAGAAAGCCCAGTACTTGCCGGCGTGGCGACTGCGGCGATCACGGCTTTGACCGTGTTGGGATCGCGAACAGCACGGGCACCAGTAAACATTGAATTGATAAAGGCCAAATCAACAAGAGCAAGGTCATCAATCGACTTGTCTCCGTCGTCAACGCGGACGACAACTCTTTTTGAGCGTCGGCCAACATCTGACATGTTGACGACACCGGTTGCAACAAATGCGGCAGCGGCGCCAGCAGAAGTTCCATCAATTGCCGACGGGTAAACGTTGTTGGTGCCAGTTGAAATAGCAATAAGCGGGGCATCGGGCCAACCGATGGCGACGTCTCGTGACGTGCCGTCGCCGCCTAGCGCAATCACCGCACCGACTTGCTCTTTCCAAAAACGGCGAGCCGCAGCGATGGTGTCGAAGCGAGTGCCACTGAGTGGTTCGTCGACAAGAACGATGTCTCCGGCGATTCCTTCAGCGGCTTTCTCTG
>JBIKYT010000059.1:0-11383 GCA_044355095.1 Ilumatobacteraceae bacterium | reverse complement strand
TTGGTCCGCTTTCAGACGGATCGGTATCTGAGGTCACTGGTGCGTTTGCGATTCATACCACTTCATCTCTGCCCACCGGATTTGTCAGTACAAGGGGCGGACCAATTATGGCCTCGAGTGACACGTTGGCGATTCGTGTCATTGGTCGTGGTGGACACGGAAGCGAACCATTCCGCACTCTTGATCCGATTCCGGCCGCCTGTGAAATTGTTGGTGCATTGCAGTCATTGATTACACGCCGGATCAATGTTTTTAACCCAGGTGTCTTGACGGTGACACAAGTACATGCTGGAACAGCGAGCAACGTTATTCCAGAGTTTGCAGAGATTAACGGAACCATTCGGGCGATCAGTGAAACGACGCGACGAATGATTCATGATGGAGTACGCCGCGTGGCTGAAGGCATTGCAGCAGCTCACGGTCTTGAAGTATCTGTTGAACTACGAGATGGCTATGACGTCACTGTTAACAGTCAGACTTACGCCCAGACGGCTGGAAACATCGCCAAAGAAATTATTGGCAACGATCGTTTTATTGAATTGCCTAACCCAGTCATGGGTGCGGAAGATTTTGGCTATGTACTCAACCATGTACCTGGTGCAATGGTTTTCTTGGGCGCTACACCACACGATCGGAATCTTGCAACTGCCGCACCTAATCACTCAAATCGCGTGTTCTACGACGAAGAGTGCATGAGCACTGGTATTTCGATTTACAGCGCAGTCGCACTGCGACATCTCTCAGGAGTTTGAACTCGGACCTGCGGGATAGCGGGCATCACCGAGCACCATTTCCATCGCGGGTTCAATGTTTGGTCCACGTCGCAAGTGGTGACCACCGTCGGCACTAATGCATGTGCCAGTAATCCACGAACTCTCATCGCCCAACAAGAAACGCACGAGCTTGCCAATGTCTTCGGTGCTACCGACGCGACCTAGAGGCATTTGTTCCAAGTAGTCATTCAAGATCACATCGAGTGTCATGATGCCTTCGGTTGCATCGGTCGGAACGAGTCCAGGTCGGACTGCGTTCGCACGAATGTTTCGACAACCGAGTTCATCAGCGGTTTGACGAATCAACATTTCAAGTCCGGCCTTTGAAACATCATATGGAGTCATGAAGCGATGCGTCACTGGACCAGCGATCGAAGAAATGGCCACGATCGAACCGCCACCGTGTGCTGCTAAGTGACTCACCGAATGTTTGATCGTTAGAAAAGCACCGGTGAGATTTGTGCCAAGAATTCCGTTCCAGTCATCAAGCGATGTCAAGTGAATTGGGCCGCCACCGCCGTACCCGGCATTGGCTACCACCATCGTAAATTGGCCGGCGTTGTTTGCTGCCGTGCAGGCATTGGCAACACTCTCTTCGCTGGTGACATCGCAGGCAACAGTCAGAACCTGAGCTCCGCCTTCGGCGATTGAACGCAATTCGGCTGCGGAGGCTTCGAGGCGTTCAACATTGCGAGCAGCCAACATGACGGTCGCACCATCTTGAACCAGTTCGCGAGCACAGCCAAGACCGATACCCGATCCACCTCCGGTAATGAGTGCGACTTGGTCTGACAGTGGGTGGGGATTGCGCGTAGAAGACATGCAGAGATCGTGTCACATTCGCCCCGATGTTAGGGAAGCGACCCACATAACAAAGTGGTGAAAAAGAGAAAACAGAAAAGGCGGCTTTTGCGGTTACCTATTTTCGTATTACAATATTCTGAAGTTCACATCGACCCTTCTGCCCTGAAGCATGGTCTCTCCCCCAAAGAGATTCAACATGCACTGCACCTCAAACATGATGCCTCTGCGTACTCAATTCCATCCGCTCTTAGAAAGGTAACCAGTCATGAAGAAAGTAAGTCCTCAATACGTATTGAAGAACGGGCGAGTTGTCAGCAATCGCGACCTGGAAATCATGTCGGAAAAAATCGAGCATGAGCAGTTTGACCTTTCCCACATCAAACGACTCCGAGGTCGTCCCCGTTTGGGAAAAGATCCCTCAGTCATTGTCCCGGTCAGACTCGATACAGATTTGGTTGACGAATTGGATCTTCGAGTGCACGATTCAGGTCAAACTCGCAGTGAAGTCATTCGACTTGCATTGAAGAACTACCTCGCGTCCTGAACAAAATGTTGAGTATTCGCTACATCCGTGCCCAACAAGGCATCATAGATAGATGAATCAGTTGCCGTCGCCGCTCTCGGGAATTCGAGTGCTCGACCTGACACGGGTTCTTGCTGGTCCACACTGCGGCCGCATGTTGTGCGACTACGGCGCCGAAGTGATCAAGGTCGAACCACCTGACGGCGATCTCACCCGATTCTCTAGTCCACGGGTCGGTTCACTCGCAACATATTTCATTCAACAAAATGCCGGCAAGAAATGCATGAGTCTTGATTTGTCAACACCCGAAGGTGCCGAGATTTTTCGCCGTCTCGCGGCAGAGAGCGATGTTGTTCTTGAGAACTATCGTGCCGGCGTCATGGATCGCCTCGACCTTGGCTATGAAACTCTGGCCAAGATCAATCCCCGACTCATATACGCGTCGATCAGTGGTTACGGAGCTGATGGACCGTGGGTACATCGCCGCGCATATGCAACGGTCATTGGTGCAGAAAGTGGAATGACCCGAATGCAGGGTGACGCTCGCGGTGGAAACTATTCGAACGACCCATGGTCGCATGCCGATACCTACACCGCTCTCGAAATGACGACGGCAATTCTTGCTGCGCTGTTTAATCGCGAACGGTCTGGTCACGGCGAACGCATCGATGTCTCAATGGCCGAAACAATGTTGTACGTCAATGAACATGTCCACGATGAGTTGTATGACGGAATTGTTGATCCCGACTGGATCAGATCATTCCAGCCCGGCGACTACCCCATCATGCAAGTTGCCGATGGCAGCACCGTTGTCATTAGTGGCCACCCAGCAGAACGTGGAACTTTTGAAATCATCGTGAACACGATGGATCGACCACAACTATTGTCCGATCCTCGATTTGCCGATGTGCAAACACGTTTACAAAACCTCGGTGCACTGCAAGATGAAATGCGAGCCTGGGCGCTTACCCTGCCTACTGCTCAGGCTTTTGAAGATCGTTGCGCCCAATTCGGTCTAGCTGTTGGTGTGATGCGCAGCGTTCGTGAAATTGCCGAGAGCGATTGGTCAAATGCACGCGGGGCAGTCGCCCATGTTCCCGATCGAATCGGCGGCGAGGTGCGTATTCCGAATGCCCCGTGGCACTTCACGAATAGCCATGTCGGAACTTCTGGTGAGCCGCGCTATCGCGGTGAAGATAACCGCACTGTGCTTCGCGACATTCTCAACATGAATGACGAAGAAATCGACAAACTTGAAGCCAACAACGTGTTGTCGAGTCGACTTCCAAAAACAAGTTAGGCGTCAAGAGCGGTGGGCTGCTGAATCACATCAGTGCCCATGAACCGCACCATCGGCGGCAAAGTTCTTGCCAATATTGGTCCAGTCAAAATCACAAAGAGAATCGTGCCAACACCGATCTGTCCGCCGAGCAATATGCCGGCGGTGACAACCACAGCTTCAATACCCCAACGACCGACTTGCATGCTTAAACCCTTGTCGTTCAGACCAAGCATGAGTAACTCCATCGGTCCGGTGCCGAGTGTTGTGGCGACTCCAATTGAAATCGCAAAATAGAGCAATGCCATACCAGTAATCATCATGACCACACGCCACGCCATCACACTTGGCTCGGGCATCAGTGGCAAAACAATGTTCACAACTTGACCAACCAAAACGGTGCCGATCAATGTGCCCCATGTGGGTGGACGCCTCACCGCAATCGCCAACAATGTGAAGAGCGCACCGCTAATCCAACCCATCGTGCCAACACCGATATTGAGTTGCTTTGCTCCACCAGTTGAGAAAACATCAGCCGGCGCAACACCAAGTCGCGCTGCCACCATCATCGAGATACCAGTGCCAACCATCACGATGGCGAGCAAGAGGGCTACGGCTCGAAAACGAAACGACTTCTTCTCAATTGTCGTGTCGCTTCGAGTCACCCAACCACACTAGGTGCTCAACGTCAATAATCAGATCTTTTTGGGGGGACGAGGGAAGAAGGGGCTCGTTCGCGCAATGTATGCGTCATAACCTTCGCGGCGCTTCTTCAAAGACTTCTCTAACAAAGTCACACCGCTCACTCGACGCAAGAAATATGTCATGACCGCGGCCCCGATGAATCCCCAGGCACCACTTCCGGATTCGGCGGCGACAATAGCGATGCCCCACCACACACATGAATCACCGAAATAATTTGGGTGACGCGTGAACTTCCACAATCCCTGATCCATCACTTTGCCGACGTTTGAAGGATCAGCTTTAAAACGTGTGAGTTGGGCATCGCCAACAACTTCAAAGAACAAACCGATGAGATAGACGATGATTCCAACAACTGCGATCACACCGACTTCGGGTGACGAATCTGATTGACCAATTTGTACTGGCAACGACACAATCCACATCAATGTTCCCTGCAAACCAAACACTGTCACCAAACTGATGATTGGGAATCGCGGTCCCCAATGTTTGCGCATCGCGCGATAGCGAAAATCCTCACCATGGCCCGAGTTGCGCCAGAACAAGTAGATACCAAGTCGCAGACCCCACACCGTTGTCATCAACGTCAAGATCCACTGACGAGCGTTGTCTCCGTCAGCGACAGCGCGAGAGATCCAGGCAACCAAAACAAAACCGAGGCCCCACACGATGTCGACGATGGACGCATTCTTTTTGATCAAGCTGACAATCCAAGTTGTCAACATCAATGCGACGATTCCTATCGCTGAACTCAACATCACTTCACCCACGATGATTTCTCCTCATCTCGTTTCTTGCTGATAACGCATCATTCACTTCACGATCCATACGCATCCACTCATCATCTAACCACCGCGTGAACCCTTCGCCATTGCTTATTGACGCATCTGGGATCTCATCACGGCTGACGCGCCGTAAATGAAACCGAATCGGTGGCATATCTGACGAAATCGCTTTCAAAATTCCGCCAAAGGTGTCAAGTCCTTCAAAGCCAACATGCCAGGCCACCACGACATCAGCAGATGTACAGCCTCGCAACATCGCTGCGGCACCAGCGGGACGAGGTGGCAGTAGATGTCGCATATCGCTTAAACGATCAGCGCGATCCGGATCATTGGTCGCGATTTTTTCGAGCGCGCGCGTTCTCTTCTTGTTATTTGCTCGCGTTCCCTCTGGAAAAATGATTCCAACCGAAGAGGCGTCAATATCGGTGACCAAACTTTGAAGAGCCTCAAGCTCAGGAGTTGAATCGGTCGCTTGACGATCAAGAAAGTGATTCGGCAAACGTTGACCAACCACATCAAGACATGGATCAGCCAGTAACTCACGCTTTAGAACAAATCGCGGATTCATGTGCGCCAACGTGGTCACAACATATGCAGAAACAAGTGAGTCAGCCAAACTGGCATGCCGCGCCAAAAGAATGACGGGCCCTGGCTTGAGAGAATCAATATTTTCAACTTCAACTGAAAAACCACAGGTCGCCTTCAACGCCCGCAGAAGTCGATCAGCCCACCATCGTTGTAACGCGTAATGCCTTGGCACATTCTTGCTTTGGCCAACAATCCATAACAGTGCCGAACAAATGACGCCAACGGTTTCGAGCCACGCCCAACACACCCCGAACAACAACAGTCGGGCCAAGGGAAAGCGCCACTTCAAGCGCGAGGCATCAATGATGATGACCAACGGCAACCATGCCGGGAGCAAAACTGTCAGTACAACGGCGCCAAGAATCAGCCCAGAAATACTGATGAGGCGACGCAACATGTCTCAAGCGTAGATCTCAATGGACCCCCACGAGAGACGCAGAACCCGTTAATCATCAGCTCGTTCGGTCAAGATGTGTGCATGAATTCTTCTCGCGCATCCTCGTGGACCCGCTCACGATCCTTCGCCTTGATAGTTGTTCTCTATCTTGTGGCTGTTGTTGGGTCATTACTCATCGCGTCAATCATTGGCTCAGACCACCCCGTCAAGGGCCTCATCTGGGGATACGTCGCGTCAGTTGCGTTTTTGTATATCGCCAGCCAAATCGTGGGCAATGGATCTACCTTTGACGCTTGGTGGAGCGTGATTCCTCCGAGTTTTGCGATCTGGTTCTGCATCGTGCTTGATGACCCTGGACTTTTCAGTGGCGCTGACCTGCGCCGTCTGGCTGTGGCAGTATGCGCCACGCTGTGGGGCGTACGTCTCACGGCCAACTGGGCCATCGGCTGGACCGGGCTCGATCACGAAGACTGGCGTTACCGCATGCTGTACGAGACCGCGCCCATGCCGCGCTGGGCCATCAGCCTGACCTCGGTTCACCTGTTCCCAATGATCGTGGTCACCTTGGGTTCAATTCCGATGGCCATTGTGGCCTCGCATTCCGATCGAAGTTTTGGAGTACTGGACGGTATTGCGATTGTTGTCGCCCTCATTGGGGTAGCCCTTCAACAGTTCGCCGACCTTGATTTACGCCGTTTCAACCGCACCAAACAACCCGGTGATGTTCTCAATACTGGACTCTGGTCGCGATCACGCCACCCCAACTATTTAGGGGAAATGTGCTGGTGGTGGTCGCTTTTTATCTTCGTCCTGGCCGCCGAACCGGGCTCGTGGTGGGCTGGTGTCGGTGCCTTATCCATGACCGTCATGTTTTTTGCGGCCAGTATCCCAATCGCCGAAAAGCGCAGCGCCGAACGTCGCCCCGGTTGGGAGGCCTATAAGGCCAGCACCCCAATGGTCTTCCCCCGCCTTCGTAAATAGTGTCAAGTTAGTTGGGATGTCAACCGATACACAAGGGTGATCATTGCGACGACTGTTATTCCGGCACTCTTGGTAGCCGTCGCTTTGCTCACTGTCGTCAGCATCGCCAACTTGTTACGTCAACGCTCACGTACTCAGCAACTTGTCATCGGTTTGCAGACCGAACAAGAACAACTCGCCCAAGCCAACGACCGCTTGGCCCATGTTGCTTCCCACGACTCGTTAACTGAACTTCTCAATCGTCACGGAATTATCGAACACCTCGAACGCGCCATCATCCACAGTCGCGATTCACACAAAATTGCCGTCCTATTCATGGATGTCGATCGCTTCAAGAGCATCAATGATTCACTTGGTCACGGGGCAGGCGATCAACTTCTGCAAGTCATGGGTCGCCGTATTCGTTCGGTCATGCCAGCAGGTTGTGTTTCGGGCCGCCTTGGAGGCGACGAATTCATCATTGTCATTGATGATGCCACCGATATCGCTCATGTTTCTGCAGTTGCTCATCGTCTCACTCAGGTCATGAGTGAGCCACTTGAACTCAGCGGCCGACTTGTGCGCATTTCAGTCAGTATCGGCGTTGCAGTCGGGCCCGACTCTAATGACACTGCAAGTGAACTGATCGGCTTTGCCAACGTTGCTCTGCATCGCGCCAAAGACGCCGGTCGTGATCGTATTGAGATCTTCACTTCAGATATTCGCGTTGAAATGCAGCGACGCGCCGCGGAAGAACGTTCACTGCGTCTTGCTATTGATGCCGGCGATGTTGTTCCATTCTTTCAACCAGAGTTTGATGCCAACACTGGCCAAATAATTGGCGCTGAAATTTTGGCGCGATGGATTCGACGCGATGGGTCTATCACGAGTGCAGGCGCAATGCTGACGATGGCCGAAGACGCCAGCACACTTGAACGACTGACATCAGTCATCATGCAACAATCACGGCCCGTGATTCGTCGCTTGGTGGCACTCGGACTCCCAACCGGATTTCGATTCCGCGTTAACCTGCCCCACCGTTGTACTCCACGCGCGTGGCGTGATGGTCAGGTTGCCTCTTATTTCACAGGGATTGATCCGAGCATGTTGACACTTGATGTCTACGAAACTGCGATGTTCAGCGATCTCGTTGGAGCTGCTGGGGTGCTGACCGAGATGCGTCAACTCGGCGCTCGCGTTTGTCTGGAAGATGCCGGCCGCGGTGGCGGATCTTTGTCAATGTTGCGCTCACTTCCACTTGATGAAGTACGCGTCGATCGTCTTCATGTTGACGCCCTCACATCTCATGCCAGCGATCGCGCCGTTGTTCGCGCCATGGTCAATTTGGCGAAAGATCTCGGTATCAGCATTTCAGCTGACGGGGTTGAAAGCGGGGCCCAGGCCGATGCGCTTCTTGCACTTGGGTGCACGACTCATCAGGGCCACCTCTACTCACCAGCGATTACCGCATCAGCCCTTGAGGACATGATCTTAAAAATGGCTGCAGACCGCGCTACTGACGGTCTGATGGCGTAGCGTTTCTCATTCGTGTCGTCGAAAAAACTTGGTGTCATATGGATGCTCATCAGCGCAAGTGCGTATTCGATGTTCACCATCTTCGGCAAAACCGTTCTCAAAGAACTTGACGCCATTGATGTTCTCCTGTGGCGTTTCTTCATCGCTGTTCCAGTCGCGTGGATTTTCATTGTCGTACGCCACCGACGTGGTGGCCCCAGCCCATTTTCTGTGGCCTGGAAACCGCGGTTTGCTGCCGGCTTAGTTTTCGGTTCGGTTTCATGGTTGGGTTTTGCGGCCCTTGACCGCATGCCCGGTGCTCTGTACATCGTCATCATTTACACCTATCCAGCTATGGTCGCGGTAGGTGCATCACTGTTGGGACGACCCACGTCAAAACATGTGTGGATTGCAGTTGCGATCACTCTCGTAGGTATCGCGCTCACGGTTCCCGAAGTTCTTGATGGTGCTGGTGGCGCGACAATCCTTGGACTCATTCTCACTCTTGGTAATGCTGTGATGTACGCGGCATACATGATCTTGAGTGAACGCCTCGTGAGAGGAGATCAAGCCGGCGACGGGCTCGTGGCATCCGCATGGAGTTTGACTGGCTCCTTGGCCTTTGCGGTTGTCATTGCAATCATTAAATGGCCACCTGAATTCCCAGCCACTTTCAACGGTGCGAGTTCAATGGTTGGTCTCGCTTTAATCAGCACGGTTATAGCCAGTATGGGATTTTTCTTAGGAGTTCGTCATCTCGGTCCGGCCTCGGCCGCGCTAGTCGCAACCACCGAACCAGTTCTCACTTTGATTTGGGTTGTTGTCATTCTCGGAGATTCGCTCAAAGCAATTCAGTTACTTGGTGCTGCCCTCGTGATTATTGGTGTGGTGTGGTCGCAACGTACTCCACCTGAATTAGTCAACGACAAAAACACCGACGCTCATCCAACGAGCGCCTGAAGTTCATCCACAGTCACAGCCACGAAAGAGCTCGTCGTATACGACGGTAAAATTCCGCCAGTACCACTATTGGATGTCCACGAGATCTCCCAATCAACGGAAACGACACCAACGAATACTCCCCCGTCTCGACTGACCGACGAATGTTGATATGTGTACATACAAGGGGACGATGCTTCGTCTCCAAGAGCGACACTCCATTCAAAACCCGGACCATCACACTCCATCGAACCCACAAGTCCGCCGTTGGCTGTTCCATCATCTTGAGAAATGAATCGCAGTCGCGCTGGAGTAGCGGTCGTACGTGCCCATGCCGAGCCAAAGACTGTCGGCACCCAAGCCATCGCGGTCACCGGACGCCACCAATTCATATCAGCCCAGATCCACATTCCGACATTGACAACAACATTGTCAGTTGGTGGAGCAGTCATCACCGATGGTTGAGGTAATCGACCACGAACCAAAATCGCGGCATTCTGCGCCAATTGAGTAGTTGATGGTCGGGGAATCCAGACCAATGTCATCTGACCATCAGGTGTGTGTCGTTGATACAAGTCGTAACGAATGGAACCAACCAGTTTGGTGATTCCAGTTGTTTCACCGATGCCACTGTCATAGATGATCGCCGGCACCCAACGAAAACCAGATGAGTCCCGTCCTGATCCGCCAGGTGGTGATGAAGTTTGAATACCAGCCCAAATGGTGTCACCGCTGGTTCCCCCACTGCCAACTGGTGCATCAATGGCTAAAACCTGACGATGGACATCAGCACACATCATCACAACCAGTGAAACAAGAAGTCCCAGCAAACTCATGCGTCGAAGCCGCATAGATCCTCCTCGGTTGTCCAACGAGTGGGGGTGCCGGTATTCCATAGCCATTGGCCCTCAACTTTGGTCAATGTAAAAGTCACCAACGAACTCATCATGGAGTCATCAAAAATGATGTCGCCATCAACTAATACGACATCATCGGTAATGCAGGTGTACACCAGGGCCTTTGATGGCGACAGGGACTCTGTCTTGTCGATTCGGTAGCGGATTTCTCCACCACCTGTTGCGGTAATTCGGGCACTTTGACGAGTGGTGATGAGTTCCGTGAGGTCGTTGTAGATCGGACTATTTACTTCGGTAAATGTTGCAACATCGCACGAATACGGCTGACGCCCGCATTCAATACGTGCTTGCATCAGTGCGGCAAAGGCACTCTCTAGATCATCAACGACGGTCGGTAGCGGATCGCTCACATTTTCTACGGCCACCGGATTACTTGAGTGGATGACCGCGGTTGGCACTACTGCGATATCTGGTAAACCAGTTTCAACCAGTTGACCAACCACGTCACCCGTAGTCCCGCCACACGCCCCTAAAAGCAGCATCGTGCCAAAGAGCCATTGTTTCTTCATCAATTTTCCTTTCATGGTGACACTGTGGGATTTCAGAACCTCCCAACGGTGTCGGTTGCAATGAAGAGTGATGAAGAAAAAACAGACGATCTATAGGTCAAATGAACTACTCATGAAATCGGTGGAATCACTTTCTTGGAAGTCACACGCCCTTGACGAAATCTGTAAAACTCTCACCATGGCTTCACCAATTTCACGTCGGATGTTTTTTGTCCTCAGTGCCTCGGTCGTCGTGGTCGCATGCTCTAAAGATGAAAAGTCGGCAGATACACAACCAGGCACATCAACTACTACTGCTCCAACCACCACACCAGTTCCGCAGGTAGCACTATCGGGTGATCCGTTCACTCTTGGCGTTGCATCAGGAGACCCCACAACCGAGTCGGTGATCTTGTGGACACGGCTAGCGATTGATGCCCTCAACGGCGGTGGCATGCCCGATGAAGATATTGATGTGCTTTGGGAAGTCTCGAGCACCGATCAATTCACCGACATCATTGCCTCTGGTGTTGCGACCGCCGAAACAAGATTTGGCCACGCACTTCACGTGGATGTTTCACTCCCTACTCAACAGAGTTTTGTCTCATATCGATTCCGAGTCGGCGACTACACGAGTCCTGTTGGTCAAACTCGCCTCGCAGCACCCGCTGATTCAGTTGAGCCAGTGCGCATTGCCACGGCATCGTGCCAGA
>JBIKYT010000018.1:0-35045 GCA_044355095.1 Ilumatobacteraceae bacterium | reverse complement strand
CTGGCGGTCAAGTTCGCATCGCCGCGAGTGTTCCGAACCGCGCCGAATTTGGCGACATGATTCGTAATCAACTCGCCGAATGCAATCGTCTCGGCGTCTCATTTGTCTATGGCTCGGGTGTTTGGCCCGGTTTAGTTGAAGAGACCAAGCCCGATCACGTGATTGTTGCAACTGGTGCCGAGCCATCGCGACCGTGGTGGGTGGCTGATGCCAGCACCGACGAATCTGCGAACAAGGTATGTGATGTGCGCGCAATTCTTGATGGCTCGGCTCTCATGGGCGGACCGCAATCTGGTGATTCAGTTGTGGTGATTGACGAAATCGGATTCCATCACGCCACTTCAACCGCCGAAGTCTTGGCCGATCGTGGCTGTGTCGTTGAAATCGTGACGCCAGGCATGGTCGTTGGGCAGGATCTCGGCATCACGCTCGACATGGAGAACTGGTGGATGCGTGCAGGTGCCAAGGGCATCAAGCAATCAACCGATTTGGTGCCAATGGGCTTCGCCAATGGTGAACTCACATTGCTGCATCACCCCACGGGTGCCAATCAAACACGCCGACCCGATTGGGTTGTACTTGCCGTTCCACCAAGCCCCGTTGAGTGGTTGTACAACGACCTCAAGAATGCCGGCGTGAGTGTTGAACGCGTCGGCGATTGTGTTGCACCTCGCCGGGCTCACGCGGCGGTCGTCGATGGCGAGCGCGCCGGCTCATCGATCTGAAGTTGATTTAACTAAGCCGGATAGCCATCATCGCCGTCGGGAATTTTCCCGATCTGGCAAATGCAAAATTCGTTACCTTCCGGGTCGGCCAAAACCATCCACTGCGTTTTGTGTTCTTGAATCGGTCGTCGATCATTAAGTAACACTGCACCGAGTGCTTCCATCCGTCGGGCCTCGGCGCGAATGTCAAGAGCCTCTAAATCAAAGTGCACGCGGTTCTTGACCAACTTGGGTTCGTCCACTTGTTGGATAATCAACTTTGGTCCACCCGATGGATCGTTGAGAGCCCGATAACTACCGGCCGCGCCAACATATTCAAACTCAAGGGCTCCCGCCCAAAATGTGGCCATTGCATCAGCATCCGAACAATCAATCACAATCTCACGAATAGTTGCCATGTGGCCAAGGCTAGACAAGCACACGCCAACTATTCCGACTAAGGTCGTGACGTGCTCGCAGCCAATGGAGTAATTAGTAGCCTCACCGACTGGCTCGACCGAGTTTCGGGCAATTGGTGGTTTCTGGCCGTTATTTTGATCATTGCGCTCTTAGATTCGGTGATTCCGATTGTGCCGAGTGAAACGACCGTCATCATCGGTGGTGTTGCCGCAAGTAGTGCAGGCGCCGCCTCGTACAACGTTGTCTTCGTCATCATTGCCGGTGCCATCGGTGCATTTCTTGGTGACAATCTCAGTTACCAAATAGGTCGGCGGGCAAGTGGTCTCGTTGAACGTCGTGCAGCCAAAAAAGAATCAACCGCAAAGAAGCTGAAATGGGCCGCCGACCAAATTGAAGAACGCGGTGGCCTCTTGCTCATCACCGCACGCTTCATCCCGGGCGGACGCACCGTGCTTACCTTGTCATCGGGATTGACGAAACAGTCGCAAAGTTGGTTTATGGGTTGGGTTGGGGTCGCGACCCTGATCTGGGCTTCATATGCCGCCATCTTGGGCTATGCCTTTGGCTCGCAATTCGAAGACGACCACACCAAGGCATTCATTTTGGCGTTCAGTGCCGCGTTAGCGGTGACCTTAGTGATTGAGGTTGTGCGCTACGTCAAGAAGAAAATGACCGCCGAAGCCACCCACGAAACCGCCGTCTAATTTTCCTATTGGGCGCGAAAACCCCCCGTTTTCGGGGGTCAGGATTCCCAACCGAGCAATCGGCCCCCGAGTTGGGGAAATGAACCCCCGTATTCGGGGTGATATCGCGCCCATTCGACGGGGGTGTCGGGCGAGAGTCGGCGTAATCTGACTAGGTCATGATTGCTGTTATTCCCGTCCGTGATGGAGTCGCCCCTGCAGGTGCCGACGAGGCCATCTGTGAGGCCTCTGGTCAGGCCATCATCATCGGTTCAGGAACGCCAACCGCAGCCGAAACACTCAGATCTTTCTCGACCCACCTCTGGTTGGTCGAGACCGACATCCACGCCGCCAACGTTGTCGCCGCACTTGAGAACATCAATCGCTCACATGATTCGTTGATTCTTCCCGCCACCCCTGATGGACGCGACCTCGCACCACATCTCGCCCACGCGCTTGGTCGCCCGCTTTATGCCGGATCCATTTCAATCACCGACAACAAAGTCTGTGTGTCGCGCAACGGTGGACTCTCGATTGTTGACTTCACGCCACACCAGGCATTTGTTGCGACTCTGCAAATTGGTATTCGCGGAACTGAAAACATTTCATCAAACCCGACCATCACACCGATTAATATTGCATCGGTTTCTCGTCCGACATCATCAGTGACTTCCATTGCAGTTCTCCCACCCGATGCCTCAACGATGGATCTATCTGAAGCCCCACGCATCATCGGTGGTGGAGCCGGACTTGAGAGTGGCGATCGCTTTATACAACTACAAAATGTTGCTACTGCGCTTGATGCATCAATGGGCGTTACCCGCGTGATTACCGATCGCGGTTGGGCCGAGCATGAACGCCAAATTGGCACCACTGGTGTTGTCGTTGATCCTGATCTGTATATCGCCTTCGGCATTAGCGGTGCAGTACAACACACCAGCGGTCTTGGTCAGCCCGAACACATCATCAGTGTTAACACCGATGCCCACTGCCCGATGATGCAAATGGCTGATATTGCAATTGTTGCCGATGCCAACGCGGTGCTCGAAGAACTCGCACAATTGATGCATATCAACAACGAAGTAGGTGCAGCGTGACCGACACCGACATCATCGTCGTCGGCGCTGGACCAGCTGGTTCATGCGCGGCGATCGCTGCCGCCAAAGCCGGCAAGCGTGTTGTTCTGATTGAACGTGGTCCGTTCCCAGGTTCAAAGAACATGTACGGCGGAGTAATTTATCCACGCATTCTTGATGAACTGATCCCCGATTGGTTTGAGCATGCACCAATTCAACGCTGGGTTGTCCGTCGCTCGACAATGTTGCTCTCCGACACTGGCGCCCTCAATATTGATTACCGCAGCAATGCTTGGGGCCAAGCTCCTTACAACGGCGCCACTGCCTACCGACCCGATTTTGACAACTGGCTTGCCCAACAAGCAGTAGCTGCTGGAGCAGAACTCATTTGTTCAACAACAGTGACTGGTCTTTTGCGAGATGCGCAAGGTCGCATTACCGGCATCACTACTGATCGCCCCGATGGAGACCTCACCGCTTCGGTGGTCATCGCATGCGATGGGGTGAACAGTTTCTTAGCTAAAGAGGCTGGCCTCTACAAAAAAGTTGATGCCAGTAACTACACCCTCGGAGTCAAAGAAACTTTGTCACTTCCGAAGAGTGTCATTGATGAACGTTTCGGTGTTCGCGACAATCAAGGTGTCGACATCGAAATACTTGGTGGAACATCTGGCGTCAATGGTGGCGGCTTTATATACACCAACCTCGACACCATTGCGCTTGGTGTCGTTTTGAAGCTTCCTAAATTGTCAGCACAAAAGAAGCGGCCCGAAGAAATCATTGCTGAACTCAAACGGCATCCCGCCATTGCCCCTCTCATCGAAGGTGCAGAGGTCACCGAATATTCAGCCCATGTCATTCCTGAAGCAGGTCTTGACATGATGCCCACGATGGTCGCTGACGGACTGCTTGTTGCTGGTGACGCTGCCGCGTTATGTCTGGCTGCCGGCATCTGGCTTGAAGGCGTCAACTTCGCGATGGCCAGTGGAATGTACGCCGGCGAAGCGGCGGCGAAGGCAATTCACAATGGCAATACCTCGGCATCTGGATTGCAGTCGTACACAAAGAAACTCAATGAGACCTTCGTTCTCAAAGATCACAAGAAGTTGCGCAAGATTCCGCACTTGGTCTTGTCAGACCGAGTTCAGCACAAATACCCCATGTTTGTAACTGGCATTGTTGAGCGCATGTTCAGTGTTGAAAATCCGCACCCCAAACCCGGAGTGCGTCGAATCGTGCGTGAAGAACGCAAGAAAGCCGGCATCAAACTTTCTGATCTTCTTCGTGATGCACTCACTGGATTGAAAGGATTTGGCTGATGTCTCTTGAATCATTGCGCGCCGTCTCCAACATTGAGCGCGATACCACATGGGCCGAAATGTCATTCCAGGAACGTATTGATACTGCCGAGTTCCGTATTCATGAACGTGCGCACATCACCGTTAATGGCGACTCTTGTCGAGGTTGTACAACCCGCGAATGCGTCGTGGCTTGCCCGGCAAATCTCTTTGTACCAACCAGCGATGGCGGCATTTTGTTTAACTATGAAAATTGCTTTGAATGCGGCACGTGTTATCTCGTCTGCAACGAAGCAGGAGCAATTACCTGGACCTATCCCGAAGGCGGCTTTGGCATCGTCTTCCATCGCACCTGAGTGATTTTGTTATGACGATTGCCGTATGTTTGAAATGGATTAACGCTTCAGGGCAACCTGACGCTGATCAGCCTGATGAACGTTTCATGGGTATTTCGTATGCCGATCAAGCTGCCCTTGAATACGCGCTGCGGGTGGGTGAACATACCCAAGAGGAAATCATCGTTGTCACCGCCGGCCCAGTTGGCTCCGACATCGTCTTACGTGATGCGTTGGCTCGTGGTGCACACCATGCAGTGCGCGTTGACATTGATCGTGCGACCGACAGCGAAGTAATTGCTCGCGCAATCGCTCCCGTCGTCGCGAATTGTTCATTGATTTGGTGCGGTGATTATTCGGTAGATCGAGGATCAGGTTCAGTACCCGCGTTTATCGCCGCTCGACTTTCCTGTGATCAGGCTCTTGGTCTCGTTGAAATTGAAATTCCTGCTAACGCCCAACAAGCAATCTCTGCATTGCGACGTCTTGATGGCGGTCGTCGTGAACGGCTGGAGATTCACGGACCCGCAGTCATTTCTGTTGAAGGTTCGACAGCACGTTTACGCCGGGCATCGCTCAAAGGTTCGATGGCAGCCAAAAAACAAGACATCTCAGTTGTTTCAGCGAGCCCCACTGCAATTGACATGGCACCTGTTCGCCCGTATCGACCCCGTGCTCGCGCCGTTGCTGCTCCGGTCGGATCTTCGGCCCTCGATCGTGTCAAACAAATTACTGACACCTCATCAGCAAAAGGTCATGGCGAAACTATTCATCTTGAGCCTCGCGAAGCAGCTGAATTGATTATGAACAAATTGCGCGAGTGGGGCTATCAGTCATGACCCAAGCCGACGAGGTGCGATTAAGTCGCCCCGTCTTAGTAGTACCGGTTGGTTCATGGGAACAGCATGGTCCGCATCTACCTTTTGACACCGATACCCGTATCGCACTTGAACTGAGCCAACGTCTCACCACATCGCGATCGCAAACCTACCTATCTCCACCCTTGACGATCACAGCAAGCGGTGAACATTCAGGTTTCTCCGGAACGCTTTCTATTGGCACCGAAACAACGACATCAATGTTGATTGAAATTGTTCGATCGGCCACCTGGTGTCGTGGCGTGATCTTTGTGAACGGTCATGGAGGTAACTCACAAGCAATTCAAGCCGCCAAGAAGATTCTCGACCATGACCAACAGAATGTTCTTTTCTGGTCTCCCTCAGGAGTGAGTGACACCGATACACACGCTGGTCATGCAGAAACTTCAGTGATGTTGGCACTATCTCCATTCGATGTCGACATGACTCTCGCCGAATCAGGCAACACTCAACCGCTTTCTCAAATTATTGACGCACTGCGCACTGGCGGCATTCGTGCCGTGAGTCAAAACGGTGTTCTTGGTGATCCGATGCGGGCAACAGCCTCGGACGGATTCTCACTTCTTGATAAGTGGACCCACGACTTACTAGCCGATTTTGATCATTGGAATTCTTGAGTGACTCGCTATCAGGTTGATTCATCGTGGTGGCGACGAACCAGCAACGAGGGCGACACTGTCGTCGCCGGTTCACCGCTGAAAATCTTTCGCTTTTCGTCAGCAGCCCGACCAGTACTCGAAACTCTTGAAAAAAAGGGCGAGGCTTCGTCGAATGCGGCCAGCACCATCAACCGCCTACTAGATGCAGGCGCCATTCATCCCGTTCTTGATTCAATGTCGCATGTATTGCTCCCTTGCGATGTCACCGTCGTTATCCCTGTTCACAATGAATCCGCCGATCACCTTCGTCAACTCATCAGCAAACTTTCTGCGGCACACAAAGTTTTCATCGTCGACGACGGCTCAAGTTTTGCACTGACAGACATTGACGGTGCACAAATCATTCGTCGCGATACCGCTGGTGGTCCAGCGGTGGCTCGAAACGCTGCTCTTCCTCACATCACAACCAAGTTCACATTTTTTCTGGATGCTGACACGTCATTATTGGATGAGTCCTGGACCACATTGCTCGCTCATTTCCAAGACCCTTCAGTTGGACTGGTAGCCCCACGAGTCGCGAGTGAATCAGGCACAACTTTGTTGCATCGTTATGAAGAACTCGAATCTCCGCTAGATCTCGGTTCAGAACCTGCACGTGTCCGTATGAATTCACGAGTCTCATATGTGCCAACAGCCGCTCTCATGATTCGCACCGACCTAGTCCGAGAACATCATGGTTTTAATGAATCACTTCGCTACGGCGAAGATGTTGACCTTGTGTGGCGACTGCTTGAATCTGGAACGGTTTGTCGCTACGAGCCATCGGTCGTTGTTCAACACGCTCCACGCAGTTCTTTACTTGACGCCTGGAAACAGCGAGTTTCATATGGTTCGGCAGCATCGCCGCTCGACCAACATCATCGTGGCGCCGCAACACCACTGCGCATCAATCGTTGGAGTGCATTGGCTTGGACTGCACTCGCGATCGGCCATCCGATCATCGGCTTCACAATTGGTGCTGGTTCAACCATTGCGCTTGAGCGCAAAATCAGTTCTCAGCCCGATTCACGACTACTTGCTCTCCGACTCGCGGGGCGCGGCAACCTTCATGCCGGTCGCATGATTGCTCAAGCGATCACACGTACGTGGTGGCCCATCGCTTTCGTGATTGCCCTCGTCAGCCGACGTGGTCGTCGCGTGATGTTGGCCGCGATAGTTCTGCCATCTCTCACCAGTTGGTTTTCAAAAAAGCCCAAGGTTAATCCGGTGACGTATTGCGCACTCAAACTTGCTGACGATGTTGCCTACGGAACGGGCGTCTGGAAAGGCGTCCTCGCAACCCGCGACCTCGGCGCTCTCACACCCAAATTCGATTAAGTATTTGCTAGACGCTGGGACGAGTCAGGCGACGTGAAATGTCGTTGCAGTCTTCACATACTGACTCAGGAATGACTCCTAAGCGCATCAACTTTCCAAAGATCACACAGCCCAAGCAGAATCCCACAAACGCTTCAAGGCTGGCGGCAATGGTGAGACCAGCGATCAAAACGATGGCAACAGTTTGCGCCCCGGTGAACCAGGCAATAGTCGCACCCACCGAAAACACCAAGCCAATACCCTGAGCGAAACGCTTAGGTGGACCAGGCACGAGGCGACCCTCACCTTTCATCGCTGGGGTCAGAACGCGTGTTGACAATTGTCCGAGCGGACTCAACTTCGGACCCGTGAGTACTCGGGCGGTAAAGCCATAGGCCAAGGGAATCAGCACCCATCCTTGGCGGACAATCAGAAAGAGCACCGCTTGCACTACAACTCCAGTCGCCACCCAGCGCGCCGATCGTTCGTTGACAGGATTTGGAAAACCGAAAAGTCGACCGCTCATGCCGACAGGCTAGAAGCCAATTCCCGACTTAACAAGTCGGCTTTAAATATCCAGCATGAAACGCCCATTCGCCATCATTCGGTAGCGTCATTGCCGTGGCCCTTGTTCTGACCGTCAACTCTGATGCCTGGAATCAGCAGGTCGAATCATTGACCTCCACCGTCTCGGGTCTTATCCCAGTAGTCAAGGGCAACGGGTACGGATTCGGCCGTGATTGGTTGGCCGAACGAGCCGCCCGAATCGCTTCAACTCTCGCCGTCGGAACGGTCTTTGAAGTGGGCTCGGTTCCGACCGCCGCGACTCCGATGGTGCTCACTCCAACTCTTGAAGTACCCCATGATCTCCGTGCCGATGCAATTTTGACCGTTGGCTCACTGGCTCACATCACAGCGGCATCGGGAAAACCACGAAATGTCGTGGTCAAGATTCGATCGTCAATGAATCGTTACGGTGCATCAGTAGGTGATGTCCCTGAATTGATCAACCAATGTCGGGCAAACAATCTTCAGGTACGTGGAGTTTCAATTCATCCCCCGCTTGTCGGTACGTCCATCGAGCATCGCCTTGAGATCGAAAACTTACTCTCCACAATTGACCCATCTTTGCCAGCATGGGTGAGCCACATTGAGCCACAGGATTTTGCCGACCTGCAATCGCGGTACCCCGAACGGCAGTGGTATTTACGTCTCGGAACTTCTTTGTGGCATGGCGACAAGACTGCACTCAAATTGACCGCCGAGGTTCTTGAAATATTGCCGGCTACCACTGGCCAAAGAGTTGGTTATCGCGGTGCCGAGATCACTGAAAACGGAACAGTGATTATGGTCGGATGCGGTTCCAGCCATGGTGTTGCACCTCTCACAGACAACGTCAGCCCGTTTCACTTTGCTCGCCAAAGAATGCAACTTGTTGAAGCTCCCCATATGCATACATCAATGTGCTTCATTCCTAGCGGTCAACCGACGCCAAACATCGGTGACCACATAGATGTTCAGCGCCCATTAATTACTGCAGCTGTTGATCGTATTGATTGGGTCTAAATCTTTGTGAATGACTTCAATCATCCTGCCGGCGGCTCAACGAGTTTCGGAACTTCCCGTCAGATCGGTCTAGATGTCACGCGGGCCATCGCTCTCATCGGTGTTGTGGTGATGAACTTTCACGGCACGCTTAATGATTGGCGCATCGGGAATGATTTTTGGCATCGAGTCTTCAATGTCTATACCGGAGCACTCAGTACTCGGTTCGCTGCAACATTTGTCGTCGTTGCCGGCATAGGAACTGCTCTTCTATCGCGCAAGGTATATGAGAACCACCAAGACATCGCCAAGCATCGAATGCGACTGCTTCGACGAGGAGCAATACTTCTTTTTGGTGGCTATCTCTTAAATCATGCTTGGCCTGGAACAATTCTGTTTTACTACGGTGCCTATTTCATGCTCAGCGCGATTTTCATTATGTGGAAGTCCCGTTCAATCATTGTTGTGGCCCTTGCAACGGCGCTTTCGGGTACCGCAATCGCAACTTGGGAGGCCTCTCGACAAAAGTCCGGGCACTCCACGAGTTGGTTGCACCCACGATCAATTGACTCATTCACAGATCTCATTCTGCGAATTTTTGTTGATTACACCCATCCAGTATTTCCTTGGCTGGCATTTTTCTGCATAGGAATTGTGATGGGCCGAAACCTCGAGCTGGTCAAGACCAAACGTCGTGCCATCTTGATGTTGTGTTTCGCACTGATTGTCCTGTGCTATTCCGTCAGCGCGATTCTTGATCATTTTGATTTACGTTCAAACGAAATTGTCTATTGGTTGACCTCGCTACATCCATTCAATCGCAGCCTGCTCTACACCGTCAGCACGGCCGCAATCGCAGTGATCGCCTTCATCGTGATCAGCCAATTAGCCGAGAAACATCAGCACAAAAAATTGGTTGTTCACCTCCAACGAAGTGGTCAACTCACCTTGAGTTTGTACCTACTGCACGTCCTCGTCTTTTACATTTTCGTTGATTGGTCGCACCTGATTTCATCAAGCGGTCTAGATACTGCTCTCATCTTTGCCACTGGCTTTTGGGTATTCGCCATCACCATTGCGTCGTGGTGGCAACATCATTTTGGCCAAGGTCCTGTCGAGCGTCTCTACCGCGCCATTGGTGGCTAACTGTCGGCTGAATTTTGCCGATTCAACCCGCGCCAGCCAACCGCAGCTGCACCGATAATTGGGCTTCGATCACCTAAGCGCGCTGGCACAATACGCGCACCTTGCGAAAAACTCAGCCGACAGTGTTCATCCATCACTTCTTGCGCTGCCGAAAAAAATGTCGGTCCGAAACCAAGAGCCACTGATCCGCCAACGACTGCAAGATTGAGATCAAAGAAGTTGCACATACTTGCAACCGCTATGCCAACCATGCGACCGGTGCGTTGCATAGTTTCATACGTCGGCTCAGTAGCGGGGCGACCAGTAATCATTTCAATCGCTGTCCCAGACGCTTCAGCTTCAAGACATCCTCGGGCTCCACATACACATCGATGACCATCGGGATTCACAATCACGTGTCCGATATGTCCGGCGTTACCCGAAGCACCATCAAGCATGCGCCCATCAAGCACGATGCCACCACCCACTCCGGTGCTAACTACCATGCCAATAAAGTTGGACTCACCTTTAGCGGCACCCAACCATCCTTCGGCCAGCGCGAAAGCTTTGGCATCAAGATCACCAAAGACCGGCACGTTGACTAAATCTTGGACGGCCTCACGTAAAGGAAATCGTCGCCATGCCGGAATATTGAGCGGCGAGACCGTTGCGCAATCTGTTTCAATAGGTCCAGCTGAACCGATTCCGACCACCACAACTTTTCCGCCATGACGTTCTTCCGCCCGAGCGAATTGTCTCTTGATCAATACCGCCAAGATTTCAAAGAGATCGTTGGCATTTTTGTCTTTATCGGTTCGCGCAATCTCTCGATCAAGCATGTCGCCCCGACGATTCACTAACCCGACTGCCATTTTTGAGCCGCCAATATCAATAGCAAGCGCTAATGGTATGAGTTCGGACAACTGCTCGGGCTGCCCTGCATTCTCAAGAATCACAGTTGACAGGCTATTGACCACAGACAAGATCTACTCGGGCAAGAAGTTCTCAAGAGTCAGGGAAATACTCACCTTGCTGTTCCGGATTCGTTAGGTTCTTTTCCAAGAAACCAACAAGGAGCACATAATGAACAAAATTCTCGCAGGCTTATTTGCAGCTTCACTCGTCGTAGTGAGCTGTGGTGGCGACGATAGTGGCATCGATTCAAACGATCGCGATGCCTTAATCAAAATGTTCACTGCCGATGGCGACATGTCACAAGAAGTTGCTGAGTGCATGGCCGATGCCACCATCGACACCATGAGTGACGAAGATATGAAGTCCATCATGGCTGGTGGCGACCCCAGCGCCGAGAGTGAAGCCGCTTTCATGGAAGCCGTCATGCCGTGTATTGAACTTGAAATGGGAAGCTGAACACTTCCCCCTTAATCAACGACGCGTCGGGCGTCCTCGATGAGATTGATTTGATACAACACCTCATCGAGGGCGTCAGCCGCACTAATTGTTGAATAGCGCAAGGGATTCTCAGGCGTACAGCACGTGGGTACCGGCGCCAACATTGTCCACGGCCGTGGATGGCAAAACTGCACCACGCTGTAACGCTCGTCTTCAAAACCTGGCGCGGCAATGACTCGATGCCAACCAACTGGCAAGACGCCGTTGGTCAGTCGCTCGAGCATGATGCCAGTGTTGATGATCATTTTTCCGTCAGGCGGAATCGCATCAACCCATTCACCATCAACTTCTACTTGAAGTCCCGGAGCAGTGGCACGAGGAAGAGCCGTAATCAAATTGATATCACCGTGTGCACCCGCCCAAATGTGTCCACCCTGTGGCGCACCTTTCATTGATGGATAACGAATTGCTCGAGTGAGCGTTGGACCATCGGTCACCATGTCATCAAAGAAAGATTCGTGACAACCGATGCCTAAAGCAATGACGCGCAAGAAGCGCTTTTGGATTTCGGCGATCGCATTATGAAATGCATACAGCACTTGTGAAATTCCGGGAACGACCGCATCGGGTAATAGTTGATCAGGGTATGAACCAGGGAAATTTCGCTTCAATGGATGACCCGGCGCAATCGGCGACGCCCAATTGAGCATTTCTTTCCAGTCGGGCTTATCGCTTGATGCCGCGGTCTCAACGAGCAAACCTGTGTAACCAGTTTGGCCATGAGCACCTGGCGCGATGCAACTGGTTTTGGTCTCTTGATCTTTGGAGAAAAACTCGGCGAGCATTCCATAAGCCGAATCAAGTAAGTCTTCGGAGATATCAGTGCTGGTATAAACAAATCCGGTGGCCAGACTTCGACGGACACCGTCAACCACCGCTTGACGTGTGGCTTGCGAACCAGTTTCAAAAGCCAGCAAGTCAACATCAAGGATTTGATTGCTCATCTTCATGACGCTAACGCTTTCTCCAGATCGGCCCAGATGTCTTCGACATCTTCAATACCGACACTCATTCGAATAAGACCAGGATTTACATGAGCATCGCCGGCATACTTTTGGCGGCGCTCCATTGTTGTCTCAACACCACCCAAACTAGTGGCGGTAATGATCATTGAAGCCGTGGCACAAACACTGTCAGCGGCAGCGGCACCACCTTTGACGATGTAACTCAACATTGGCCCAACATTTTTGGCCCATTCAATAGCACTGTGTGTCTGCAATCGCCGACAAATTTCATTGGCATTCTTCGTTGCCGCTTCGTAACGCAACGGCAGTGTTCGCAAGCCACGCAATGCCAAAAATGCTTCAAGTGCACCAGGCGTCGCCCCCTGAACAACTCGCGCACGACTCAACTTCTCAAACACTTCTGCATCATTCGTGAGTGTCAAACCAATCATCAAGTCACTGTGACCGCCGATGAATTTGGTTCCCGAGTGCATCACCACTGTCGCATCAAACTGCAGTGGCTGCTGACCAATAGGAGAAGCAAAAGTTGAGTCAACCACAGTCTTGATATCGCTTGCGTTTGCTGCAACACACAATTCTTCAAGTTCAGCTTCATCGAGCGTGGGGTTGGTCGGTGTTTCAATCCAGAGCACCACTCGCTCGGCGCCCACTTCTCCAGAAGCGCCTTTCATAGCCTTGATGACTGCTTCAGTATCAACAATGTCAACCGAAACAACTCGGACATGACCATGGTCTTGCATATCGCTCAACAACGCCCGAACACCGAGGTAACTCACACTCGGTACAACAACAATGCTCGGATGTAATGCAAACAAAATCGCCGAGGCCGCCGCCATTCCGGTAGCAAATGAAAGACATTGCCCACCTTCCAATTCACCAACAGCCTGCTCAAGCGCAGCCCACGTAGACGTGCCGTGAGTGCGTGCATAGTCACCACTTGATTGAAAGTTAGATGCGAGAACGATGGAAGCATTGAGCGGATCGTTTTCATTTTCTGGTCGACCAGCAGTAACTGCGATCGTGCGTGCTGAACGAGAATTGTTTGAATCAGTCATGACGTACAAAAACCTCCGGCGAACCACCTGTATGAATAAAGATCACATCATCACCATTGCCCCAACGGCCTTGACTTGCATTTCCTAATAATCCCGCCATGCCTTTTGCGGTGTACACATCATCAAGAACCCATGCTCCGTTATGCGCTGCCCACGTGATGGCCACACGCGATGCTTCGGTGGGGATTGCATAATCTTCACCGAGCCAACGAGCGTCTACTTCAATGTCTTCTGCAAGTACGACACCAGGCAGCCCAGCAATGGTCAGAGCTTCTTGGGCCAGTTCTTTGACCGATGGATAACCGGCAATCACTCCTTTGGCGACACCAATTGCTAAAAGGTTCGGCAGCACATCAATCTCACCAGTGGCGCGCGCATAGGCGCGCCCCGCGACGAGACCAGCATGAGTGCCACCACTTGACGACGTAAACACAATTGTTTGCGGTGAAATGTTCAGTGCCTTGGCCTGATCAATGATTTCTTGATATGCCGCGATGTAACCAAGCGCCCCCACCGCGGTTGATCCACCAATCGGAATTGAATACGGCCTCAGCCCTTGAGCACTCAGCTCGTCAGTGAGGTCTTCGCGAGCAATTTCTAAAAGTCCCCATTCGGATGGTCCAGCGCCAGTGAAATGTTGATGCGCGCCAAATCGCTCGGACAGCAACTGATTGCCTTCAAGCACCGCTGGTCGATCTCCGGCCAGCACCAAATGCACTTCAAGACCAAGCACTGCCCCGGCCGCGGCAGTCATTCGACAATGATTTGATTGTCCGGCTCCGACGGTGATGAGACAGTTAGCCCCCGCGGCAACTGCGGCTCCGCACAAGAACTCAAGTTTGCGGGCCTTGTTGCCACCCATACCCAGTCCTGTGAGATCGTCGCGCTTGACCCATAAACGGCTCTGACCAGCAAGAATTGGTCCTCGTTCAAGGTGCGTCGGCAAAGTTGCGAACCGTACGCGGGCCTGGCCGAACTCAACGTCGGTGACGATGTGTCGATTCGAATCTCCAGCCACAACCTCAGGCTATTCCCCACAAGCCAGTGCCCTGACAATTTCTTGAGGAGATACCAAACCATTTGTCCCGAGGGTTCGTGTCTTTGGCTGTGTTTGCTACATCGCCATCCGCCCTATCGTGGGAGCAGGGAAACTTTCGTTCCCCTGCATCTCTGTCGATTACTTCGCGATGGGGCGGAATCACTGTGGACGACATCACTCAAACTTCCCTCTCGGCCCAAGCCACCGACGTCACCACATTGTTCAATCTGCACTACGCGCGCCTCGTTCGTTCACTCACCGTTATATGTGGCAACTCTGAAGAAGCCGCCGATGCGGTACAAGAAGCATTCGTGAAAGCTCACCTCAAGTGGCGCAAGATCAGTACCTACGATGATCCAGTTGGTTGGATTCGTCGAGTTGCAATCAACAAAGTCCGCGATGGACATCGTTCAAAAGTGCGCCGCGATCGCGCGGTCGAGCGCATGGGCCACCAAGCCACACTCACTGCCGAGCAGCCCGCAATTGATGAAGTTGCCGAACTGTTATCGACCCTGCCCAAACAACAGCGCGCCGCCGCGGCGATGTTTTATGTCGAGCAACTAACCGTTCTAGAAATTGCCGATGCTCTCGAAATTTCAGAGGGTGCCGTAAAGTTCCACTTGCATCAAGCACGACAAAAACTACGTGCGCACATCGAGTCTCGAGAGGAGTTGTGATGGACGAGTTCAACGATTCCGATATTTCATCGCTCCTCAATCAAATTGCCGGCTCCAGCCCCGACACGATGGCGGCGCATCAGGCAGTGCTTGGCAAAGTGCGCCGAGTACGTCAACGTCGCGTGGCAACAGTTGGCGCCGCTGCAGTGGTCATGGTTGTTTCTGGCGCCATTGCCATGGTGCAAAATTCTCAGAACCGCGACGGCGGGTCCAATATTGCCGTCCCTCTTTCACCCGGTGATTCTCAACCAGTGGCAGTGTCAACCACGATTGTTCCTAAATTCACGACTACCACGATTGATGGCGCGATTTCAATTGATCCGACAACAACCGAACCGCCCAGCGAGACTCCGTCAACGAATTCAATAGTTCCTGACAACCCAGCAGGCACCGAGACCACTACCCCGTCGAATACTCAAGCGCCGACCAATTCGCCAGGTTCATCGGTGACAACGTCTCCTTCAAATGTTCAGAGTCCATCAACAACAATTAGTCGCTCGGCAACAACTGTGCCGAACTCATCGCCCAACACCACTGTTCCAAAGGGTTCGGTCACCACCACCCGTCCGCCCACAACCAATCCGCCAACTACCCCTGTTCCCATCACTTCGCCACCAACAACAAAAGCACCAGTTACGTTCCCATCAACAACACAAGCACCAGTTACGTTCCCGCCTACAACACAAGCGCCGGTCGTCACCCCGCCCCCGACTCAACCACCAGTCACGGCACCACCTACCACCGTTCCAGAGACCAAAACTTGGTCGTGTGGTGGCGGCTCGGCAAGATACCTCGTGACCTCAGGTGGTCTCGCATTAGTCGAGATAACACCCGCTGCCGGATTTGCGGTTTCTCAAAGCAAATCCAAATCTGATGAAATTTCTGTGAAGTTCACCTCGGGCACCAAGAATGACAAGCGCAAGTCAGTCCTCAAGATCAAAAAATCAGGGCTGGTCTCAACTTCTTGCGAAGACGAAAATTTTGATCGTGACTCGGATAGTTCAGATTCAGAATCAAACGACAACAATGATGAGAGTGCTGACGACTGATTGGAACCACCTTCTTGTTGACGAATTCACATCGTCGTATTGGCACGAATTGCAAGAGTTCATCACGTTAGAACGCAGTCAGCACCAAGTTTTTCCTGCACCAGAGAATGTCTTCACCGCTTTCGAACTGACATCGTTCGCAAATACGCGGGTCGTCATTTTGGGGCAAGACCCGTATCACGGACTTGGTCAAGCTCATGGGCTCGCTTTTTCAGTTCAGCCTGAAACGCGTATTCCACCATCGTTACGAAATATCTATAAAGAACTCAGCAACGACATCGGCTGTGCGGTTCCGGTTCACGGTGATCTCACTGCGTGGGCTCAACAAGGCGTCCTACTTCTGAACACAACTTTGACTGTGCGGGCTGGGCAAGCAGCCTCACATCAAGGTCACGGCTGGGAAATTTTCACCAATCAAATCATTCGTGAACTTAATCGTAAAACCGAACCAGTCGTTTTCATTTTGTGGGGAGCAACATCGCGCAAGAAAGCGAAGCTGATTGATGTGCAGCGACACGTCATCATTGAATCTGCACACCCATCACCACTATCGGCTCGCCACGGGTTTTTCGGTTCTCGACCATTTTCTCGAACGAATTCTGCGCTCGTGGAAAATGATCGAGAACCAATCAACTGGATTTTCTAACTCAGCCCGCCGGGCTCGGATACGACGGCGGAGTTTCTGCCTCTGGAGCAACGTCGTAAATCGCTACTGCGCCATCTTGAACAAACAACTTTTCTTCAGTTGGCCATTCACCTGGCATGTAACGCTGACCACCATCAACAAACTTCATGAGGCCAGTTCCTTCTCGAGCATTCTCGTCGGGACCCGTTGCTGTGGCATCCCACCAGAAAACCGTGGCATCATCAACACCGTTGTAATCGACTTCGGGCCAAATGCCTTGGTCGCCGTAAGTTAGATACGACGCAGTTAAGGCAGGTCGAGTCTTAATGGTCTTGATGAAGTCACCCATTGTTTGTGGTGTCAAGTTTGGACCCGTGCCTTGTAAGGCCGAGAACAACAAGTTGAATCCGGGCATGAAGACGGGCGCTCCAAGTGGTGCCGGCGCGTCTGTACCCGTAAACCACTTGTACAGAACCTTTGTGCCCACAACATCGGGGTTCACACGTACGGCAAGACTGGTGATACCGAATGCATGAGCCCACTGTTTTTGGTCATAGCCGCGCCCAAAGGCATTGGTGTCAGTCAGTGTTGCTGCAGCAACTAACCACTCGGGTTCATATTCTTGAGCGGTGGCCTCACGGGTGAAATCACCAGGGGCAACTGGGTCGGTTGACATGATGACAGTGGTAATACCATCGGCCTTCATCTTCGCAACAATTTGTGAAGCCTGCTGTTGAATCGTGCCAGGATCAAGTTTGTACGGCAAGGTCAAAGCCGGTTCTGCACCAACTTCAGCCAAGCGCGCCACCATCAAATCTGCTAAACGCTTCGATTCGGCGCCACCGCTTTCCTCGTAAACAAGAGCGAATTTGCGCGTCTCGGCTTTCAGCGCATCACCAGCATAAGAAGCGGGTTTACCTGCCAACTGCTTACCAATGAATTCAACAACATGTACTTGCTTTTGTTCAGAACTTCCGTCAAGTGCCCATACATATGGATCGCGCTCGGCAAACCACTCAGCGGTACCGCCGCCACAGGAAATACATAGTGTTTGGCGAGCTGCCAATTCATCACCAAAAGCATTGGTTAAAGCTGGTCCACCCACAACTGCAAATGGTTTGTACTCTTCGACAATGCGCTGAGCGTCAGCACGAGCCGTCACTTCATCATTAGCAAGTCCGGTGCTTTCGTACGAAACGTACTTGATCTTGCGACCATAAAGTTCGTAGTACGTCTCAAAGTACTTAATGAAACCTTTAATTGTTTCGTTCTCTTGAGCGTTGGTTTCATCGACCTTTACAGCTGATGTGATGTAGTTAATGATGGGATCATTATCAGGACCCTGATAATGCACGATCGTGATTTCATCGGCAGTCACACCCTGTGCGGTGGCACCACCGTTGTCACCAGTGAACGGTGCCATACATGCCGGCGCGAAATAATCAGGAACTGCCAGAGTTCCACGCTCGGTGTCGCAGCGCGCACCCCAATCAATTGCACTAAATGCCTCTTCGCTCAAAGTCTCCTTGGCATTGGCAAATGAAAGTGGATAGTCCCACGTGTCGCCACTAGTGGCTGCTGTATCCGACGGCGCTTCGCTTGATGCGGGCGCATCACTGGCTGCTGGAGCAGATGTATCTGTTGTTCCTTCATCGTCGCCGCCCCCCGACGACACGACAATGGCAACAACGACCAAGACAATAACGATCAGGGCTCCGATAGGACCCCATTTCTTTAAAGCCTGTGAATTACCTGAACTATTACTGCTGGAACTGCTAGCTGGTTGCATGATTATCCCCCTTGCCCTGAACGGGCGATCGCGGCACTTGATGTACCTAAATATGACTCAATTACTACTGGATGTGCAAGAACTTCTTCGGGAAGACCACTGGCAATCACTCGACCTTGATCAAGAGCAATCAGACGATCAGAAACCGATGAAACAAATGGAATGTCGTGCTCAATGATGAGCAAAGCGGCGCCCATTTCATCGCGTAAGCGACGTACGACTGGCGACAATGCTTCAACCTCTCGCTGTGCCAGACCCGAGGTTGGTTCATCCAGCAAGATCACACTCGGACGATGAGCCACCAAACATGCCAGGTCAACAATGCGACGAGTACCTGTTGAGAGTTCGCGGATGTATTTCTGCTGATAGTCGCCAAGACCAAGCAAATCAATCAATTCGTTCACTCGTAGTCGAACGGCGTCCTCAGATTCAAAAACTGGCGGCAGGTACATCGCTGCGGCTAATGCACTGCGATTCTTCACCCAACGCTCTAGCGAAACACACAACGTTTCATAGACCGACAATTCTGGGAATAGTCGCGCATCTTGGAATGATCGACCGAGACCTGCAGTAGCGCGGCGAGTAGGTGAGGCACTCGAGACATCTTGCCCTTCAACCTCAATCTCACCAGCGAACAAAGGCGTGTATCCCGAAATCAGGTCAAACAATGTTGTCTTTCCGGCACCGTTCGGCCCGATAACTCCAACAATCTCTTTTTCGTGAACCTCTAATGAAACTCCATCAACCGCACGAATACCACCGAAGGCCGCGACGGCTCCAATGGTGCGTAGGACCACCCGTTCACTCGTGACCCGTACGTCGGCTAATGAAACTTCATCACTCTTTTCACTTTCGGCTGCTCCCGAGAGAAACACCGAGCGCAAGATGTCGGGACGGTTCAATAACTCAGCTGTGGGTCCAGAAAAACGAATCTCTCCCCGCTCAAGGAAATAAGCCCGATGAGCAACTGTCAAAGCCACGTTGACACTTTGCTCAACCAACACAACCGTGACACCTTCTTCGGCCAAGCGCTTCACAACTGGCAACATCTGTCCAACAATCACCGGGGCAAGGCCAAGTGAAAGTTCGTCAATCAACAAGACCCTTGGCCTCATGATGAAACTCATCGCCAGGGCCACCATTTGCTGTTGACCTCCCGAAAGATTGACGGCCGCTTCATCGAGTCTTTCATTGAGAATGGGGAACATCTCAAGAACTTCCGCTCGAGCGCGAGCAACGCCTTCGGCATCACGTCGGTGTGTCCACCCCGCTAGTTCTAAGTTCTCGCGCACCGTCAACGAACCAAAGACACCTTGTCCACCTGGCATCTGCACAATGCCCATGGCGGCAATCTCATGAGGAGGTGCATGCGTAATATCCCGACCATCAAAAATGATGGCACCCTTATCTGCTTCAACAGTTCCGCTGATGGCCTTCAACAAAGTGCTCTTGCCAGCACCGTTAGTTCCGAGCAAGGCAACGATCTCGCCTTCTTCCATCTCCATATTGAGACCTTGCAACACCATGCGATTGTCGTAACCAGCAAAGACTCCACGCAACAGCAACAACTTGGCATTACCATTTCGGCGGTCATACAAGGCTTCCGAACGCGCTGCTGCTGATTGCCACACTTGACCAATGTCGTCCATGATCACGTTACGAATTGAAAGTTGGATGAGTCCACCAATCAAGAACAACGGAATCATGACCAACATGCCGACGCGAATGTTGAATTTGTCTGAGATCCAACCAATGAATGGAAGTACTGCCAATCCAGGAATAATCCATAACGAGGCAACCGAGAATCCGGTTGCTCGAGCGCGTGGTGGAATCGCCAAAGACAGTCCCGCAAAAGTTGCTGGTCCGAGCATGGCGAGTGACGCCGAAATCAAACAGTTGACCGCGACCGCAATGTAGATGTTCGGTGCGAGTGCAAAAGCGGCCGACAAGAATGCCGCAGCGATTGAAACATACGCCCCCACCTTGGTCAGTCCGGCAATGTTGCCCGCAAATTTCTTACTGAGCCAGCGCGCACCAACGACTAAGCCCACTAATTGGAAAGGTTCGGAAATTGCCGCAGCGATTCCGCGAGCTCTTTCATCGAGCCCGAATTCTTGTTCGTAGAGCAACGATGCGAGTGTCACAAATCCGATGAAGCCCGTTGCCAAAAACGGCAAGCTATACCAAATCCTTTTCAGTGACTGCACCTTTTGCACAGTTCGCCAGCTCTCGGAAAAGGAAGGCGATTCTTCTTCAGTATTGGCAACCTCGTCGGTCACCCCCATCGCTTTACGTTCCCACATACCGCGAATTGGTTCGCGTAATTTCACGGCTAATACCGCAAAGATCACCGTTGGGATCATGAAGATCAAAAATGGTGTCCGCCAGCCGAAATAGTAAGCCAAGAATCCTGCACTAATCGGGCCAACGAAAGCACCGACTGCGTTGGCCGCACGATGAAATGAAAAGACCTTGGCCCGCACTTCAATGGGGTAATAGTCAGAGAGCAGTGAATTGTGCGTTGGATCAATCACTGCTTTACCAAGCGATGAACCACTGCGCGCAATCGTCAACATGATGACGCCCACCGCCATCCCAGTCATCCCCGAAAAAACACCCCACACCAGCGCGCCAATGACGGCGAGGGGAATTCTCTTTGAACGGTCTGCCATTTGCGCAATTGGAACTTGTAACGCCAAAGCGGCGACACTCGACAAGGCGACGATGGCCAACATCGTGCTGAGATCAAGATTGAAGTGATCGCGAATCTCGGGTAACAAAATTCCGAAGGCAGCACGATCTAACTCGTCGACTGCATTGAGTCCAAACAAAACGAGAATTGGATAAATCGCCTCGCCACCACAAATCTCGCGGAGAGACGCAATGGGATGGCGAATACTCCACCAAACGCTGTGTGATTCGCTCATGACACACCATTCTTTTGTTTTGAGGCTTCATGCTTGATTGCGTGTCGTTTCGCGATACGTTGCGACAGTTCATCGCGCACCCGAATCACTAGCGCCCCGAGCCCACCTGGCAGTGCCAACAAGACAAACAAAACTCCGACCGCCGTTGACAAGAAGCGCCACTCATCGGCGGTGACAAACCACTGCATGCCCCGCAGGTAGGCCGCTCCGAGCACCGCACCAAACAACGAACCAAGTCCGCCGACAATTGATGCAGTAAACACTTCCAAGCTGCCGCCGACGTTATAACTACGAATATCGAAGCTGTAATTCAAATGTGTGTATAACGCACCGGCAACACCCGCAACTGCACCAGAGATAGTGAAAGCAGTCAGCTTGACCCAAATCACCGGAATCGCATACGACTGCGCAGCCTTTTCATTATCACGCAAAGCCAAGATGGCCCGCCCAGTACGACTATGACGGATACCTCGAACTGCGACGAACACAATTGCCAAGACGATCAGTGTGTACACATAAAAACGGGTTGGTGTATCAATATTGATTCGGCCAAATAATGGAAGCCGCTTGATTCGGCTGTCGGGAATCCACGAAAAGAAGCGACCGTTCAACAACCATTCCGTCACGCTTAATGCGAAAACCAAGGTGACCACTGCCAGATACAAACCACGAAGCCGTAATGCTGGCAATCCCACGATGAAGGCCGCAATTCCTCCAGCAATTGCCGCAATGATGACGGACAGGGACAGATCAATATTCCATTCAGATGTGCACTTGGCACTGACGGCCGCACCAATCGCCACGAAACCAACTTGTCCCAACGAAATTTGACCGGCCCATCCAGTCAGTACAACCAGCGAAACACCAATAATGCTGTAAATGAAAATCGCTGACACTTTGATCACTTGATCGGTGCGCAAGAAAAGTGGTATCGCAACCACCGCTGCACCAATGAGCGCGAACGTTCCCCAGCGCATCAACCGCACGAGTGGAAGCTTGGCAATTTCTCGAGGCAACGCGCGGACTTCATCGGCCAATCGCCACGATGCGGTCGTATCTTGATCAAGCCGAGTTGAACCTCGTCGTTGCAGCAGAAGCGCAGCCATTACTGCCACACCAACAAACGGTGCAACCAACAGTGGACTATCAGCATTCCACTGAATGCCATATTCCAAAATTCCGAGCGCCACTGCGGCAACGGCGATGGTTGGAAGGTTGCGTAAGCGACCAATGACCAGTGCCGCGAGCGCCAAAACCAAATTCGAAATAGACAATGCCCCACCGATAGGCACACCCAAAATTCCGGCGCGCAAGAACAATGCAAGGAATGACAACACCGATGCCAACATCCAGACAACGGTCGACAACCAACCAACTGGAATACCAAGAAGCGCAGCTCGATCACTACGTTCGGCTGCAGCGCGCACCGCGGTTCCGAGAGTCGTCTTTGATAAGAACAAACCGACAGCAATCATTGCCAACGGAGCAACAATAAGTGCAATGAGATCATTGGCGTTCAGAATGAATGTTCCGATCGTCAACTTCCAGTCGATCGGTGGATTAATTCGCTGAGAGGCCGCAACCTCGCCCCACATTCTTGGAACAAGCAATGCGAGCACAGTCAGTAATTGGGTGATGCCCAAAGTTGCGACGGTCAAGACCAGTCGCGGCGAACGTACAAATCGACGCACAATGGCTAACTCAACGATCGCTCCAAGAACTAACGCCCCCACCAGACCGACGCCAAAGCCAAAGAGATACGGCAGTCCGTTAAAGACGATGAGACCGACCGACAACGTGGCCGGTACGAATCCCAAGTCAGCCTGCGAAAAGTTGAGTACTCGGTTGGCGCGATAGACCAGGGCCATGCCGACCGCCAGCAACGCGGTCAGTAGACCGATCACAACTGCTCGCACCCAGGCACCTGCCGGAAGACCGAAAAACACCAGCTGAACTGCGACTAAGGCAAAAGCCGGACTGAGGGGCACTAACGAGCGACGCACCGACTTCAGCGCCAGAATCCCTCTCATTGCGTCAACCCCATATGCAACAGCCCCCAGTTGCTGTGACATTTGTCCATGTCACAGACATATGACTATCACATCGCAACACGACCCGAGAGGGTCGGCGCAAATCATCAATTGGCAGTTGGGGTGAAACTACTTTGCTTCGTTAGAGTTGTCACCAATGGGAACCGTACGCCGCCATGCCTTTATCGACTCACCAGCCGACCAAGTCTGGGAACTTGTCGGCGACCCTGCTCGCTTACATGACTGGTTTCCCATCACGTCGTGCGAGGTCGTTGGCAACAAGCGTTGGATCAACTTGGCCGGTGGCCTGCGATTCGAAGAAGACATCATCACGCTTGACCATGATCTCCGCCGATTTCAGTACTCAATTGTCAACAACCTCATTGTGAAGTCACATCTCGGAACCGTTGATGTCATCCCGGATGGCCCCAATCGTTGCATCGTTATATATGGCACCGATATCGATCCCGAACCGATGGGCCTCATCATCATCGGGGCCGCTGGCGCTGGTTTAGAAAAACTCCAAGAAATTTTCGCTGCGAATGGAGCCAAATAATGGGTCGCAAAATTCTTTTCATTACTACCGACCAGCAACGCTTTGATGCGCTTGGCTGCAACGGTGGTCTCATTGCCCGCACTCCCAACATTGATGCGCTTGCCGCCACAGGTATCAACTACAACCGTGCCCATCCACAAAGTGTGGTGTGCATGCCTTCACGTTCGACCATGATCACCGGTCAGCACGTTGCCACTCACGGTGTATGGATGAACGGTGTTCCGTTGCCTGGCGATGCACCAAGTGTTGCCACGACTTTGCATGATGCTGGGTACAAAACTGCGCTCATCGGCAAGGCCCACTTTGAGCCTTTCCTTGATCCATTCTTGCGCTTCGTCGAGAACCAACTCGCCAACTCAGGGACACATTCACTCATTGAAGATGGCCATTTGCATCGCGGTTTTGATCACATGGAATCAGCAAGCCACGGCGGAATGGGCCCATTTCACTACGCCCAGTGGCTCATGAAGAACCACCCCGAGGCAATCGCCAATTATTACCGCGTGCTCGACATGTCATTACAGGTCAGTGCTGAAGGTGGCGGCGATACTGGCGCCCCTCAAGCACATATCAACAACATTCCACGCGAGTGGTATCACACCGACTGGGTTGCTGATCGCACGATTGCTTGGCTTGATTCACTCGACGCCGACGCCGATTGGTTCTGTTGGGTAAGTTTCCCCGATCCACATCACCCATGGGATCCGCCCGCTTCTGAAACACATCGCGTCAATTGGCGCGATCTTGATTTGCCGGCGGGGTATCCGCAGAATCGTGCTGAGCGCGAAGCAATTCTTGACAACAAGCCCGCACAGTGGCGCAAGTGGTACGACGGCGAATTCGTTTCTAACTACGAAGCACCACTGAAGTGGGTTCCCAATACTTTGACCGATGATCAAGTCCGCGAAGTCAATGCGTTGACACATATTGAAAATGAATTGATTGACGAAGCAGTCGGTCGGATGATGAAGCGTATTGACGAACGTGGATGGGGTGCCGACACCGACGTGTTGTTCTCAACCGACCACGGCGAATTGCAAGGCGACTTCGGTTTATTGTTCAAAGGCCCGTACCACGTTGATTCGTTAATGCGCGTGCCGCTTATTTGGCGTCCTGCTCCATCGGCCGGAATCAATCCGGCAACGGTTGAAGCAACAGTTGGCCATGTGTCGTTGGCTTCAACCTTCTGCCACATCGCCGGACTACCCCAGCCCGATTACGCCGAAGCTCCACGTTTGCCGGTTAATGAAAACGAGGCAACCGAACTCGGGCACGAACGTGTGCTGACCGAATGGGACAGCGTGTTGTTCGGCAAGATTGTGCGCTTGCGTTCGATTTGTCGCGATGGTTGGGTAGCTACCGCGTGTATGCCCGGATCAATCCACGACGGCACCGAAGGTGAGTTGTACAACCTCGCCAACGATCCGTTGCAGCAAGTCAACCTGTGGAGCGATCCTTCGCAAAAGTCATTGCGCGATGACTTGCTCGCCGATATGTGGGACCACTTACCCACACCTGCTGCAGTTCGTCGCGAGTGCGACGCACCAGTCTGAGCTAGTTCAAATCAGTACGGCGGTCGCGAAAGACGCCCCAACTGCGGCGTAATCGAGCGACTTCATCAAGATCAAAAGTTGCAGTGAGAACTGTCTCGCTTGAGCGATCGGCTTCAGCAACCTTTTCGCCCGTTGGTCCGGCAATGAATGACGAGCCATAAAACGTCAAGGTAAATCGCGAACCAACTTCTGTTCCGATTCGATTAGCAGCAACAACTGGCACCAAGTTCGCACCCGCATGACCTTGCATGACTCGTTGCCAATGCGCGGCCGAATCGTATTCGGGTTCAGTGGGTTCGCTGCCAATCGCGGTTGGATACACGATGACTTCTGCGCCATTGAGTGCAAGTGCCCGTGCAACTTCAGGGAACCATTGGTCCCAACAAATTCCCACACCAACTTTGCCGACCGCGGTGTCCCACACTTTGTAACCCGTGTCGCCTGGTCGAAAGTAATACTTCTCTGAATAGCCAGGGCCATCTGGAATATGGCTCTTGCGATATACGCCAAGAACAGTGCCGTCAGCATCAATGACTGCACATGAGTTATACAACGCGTTGACATCACGTTCGTAGAAACTCACTGGCAAAACAACATTGAGTTCTTTGGCGAGCGCACTGAAGTGCGCGATCGTCGGATGACCAACAAGAGGCTGGGCACGATCAAGGTGTTCGGATCGTTGGTCTTCGCAGAAATAACGACCCTCAAATAACTCCGGAATCAAGATGAGTCGCGCACCTTGCGTTGCGGCAACGCGAACCAAACGTTCAGCGGTGACCACATTTTCAGACACGATGTCAGTCATCGACATCTGTAATGCCGCAACTGTCAGTGAGCGCACGATTTATGCAGTTGCTAATGCGCCAACAAGACGCGCGGCGTACTCTTCGGTGTGGGCGGCCAGCTTTGAACGATGCAAAGCCATTCCGCCAATCACATCAGCACCAAGACGAGTCACTGACTTTTCCATAGCGCCAAGTGTCTTGCCCGGGTTCAGAGCGAACGTGCAAAACGTTGCAGCCCGCTTGCCAGCGACTGCTGGAAGAGCGTTGATGTTGCCAATACCCCACGGTGCTTGGCCGACAATGAACGCTCCGTGCACCCAAGTGCCCACCACAATCAGATCGGCGGTTTGAATGGCGTGGTGATCGGGTTGCTTCATCGGGTTCAGACCAGTGATGGTCCAGCC
Organism: Ilumatobacteraceae bacterium; assembly: GCA_044355095.1. Lineage (GTDB taxonomy): Bacteria > Actinomycetota > Acidimicrobiia > Acidimicrobiales > Ilumatobacteraceae > Casp-actino8. The sequence goes on along the minus strand of JBIKYT010000018.1, from coordinate 8,159 downwards.
TTCCTGCTGCAAGTTGGCGGCAATCATTTCAGCCGCCTTCCAGGTATTGCCCGTGAGGCTTTCAACTAAGAGCGCTGCTTTCATACTCCGATTCAACCACGCCGAGCATGCCCGAGAGAACAATACGAGCGAAGAATCGGCGAAGAATCTGAACGATTCTGATCAGAGTTTTTTGAGCGGAGCCCACGCCAACAACAGGTGCTTGCGACCTTTTTCACGGAAATTGATGACCGCTTCGGTTTTGTCACCCGAACCAGTGATGTCAATGATGATTCCCTCGCCAAAGACCGAGTGCTCAACCATGTCGCCGACCCGCAAACCAATCTCTTGACTGTTTGTGGGCTGCGGCGGTCGCTGCGCCGCCGAACGGCCAGCAGCCATGGCAGCATCAACTTGCCGTTCGCGGAACTCGTCATCGGGATCAAACGAGCTGACCTTGCGACCGCCCCAATCGTCATCGCGGGTGTTGCGCGCCTTCGGACGGTTTTGCACATTGCCCTGATGCTCAACAAGTTCTTCGGGGATCTCATCCAAGAATCGTGACGGTGGGTTGTACTGCGTGGTTCCGAATTGCTGACGGCTCCAAGCATGGGTCAAGAACAAGCGCTCTTGTGCTCTGGTGATACCGACATAAGCCAAGCGACGTTCTTCTTCAAGTTCGTTGGCATCAACGAGCGCTCGACTGTGCGGGAACAAACCTTCTTCAACACCCACAATGAAAACAACCGGATACTCGAGACCCTTAGCCGCGTGCATCGTCATCATGATGACCTTGTCGTCATCTGATAAATCATCAGCGTCGGCAACCAGTGACACTTGTTCAAGGAACTCATCAACTTGAGCGAACTCTTTAGCCGATGACACCAATTCACCAAGGTTTTCGAGGCGACCTGCATCTTCAACCGAATTTTCATTTTCAAATTCAGCGAGATACCCCGACTTATCAAGAATTGATTCAAAGAGCGCACCAGGCGTTTGTTCTTCTTGCGCAGCAACTTCATCAATGACTGCAATAAATGATTCGATACCTCGGCGGGCGGCACCTGATACACCGGCTTCGCCAGCACGACGCAATGCCTCAAAGAAACTGATGTTTTCTTCACGAGCAAAGACATCAAGGCGACTGATGCTCGTATCGCCAACTCCACGCTTTGGCATGTTGAGAACGCGCTTCACGCTCACTTCATCAAGTGGGTTGGTGACGACTCGCAAATAGGCAACGGCATCTTTGATTTCGCGACGGTCATAGAAACGCGTTCCGCCCACCACTTTGTACGGAACACCGAAACGCATAAAGATTTCTTCAACGACACGGCTCTGCGGGTTAGTGCGGTAGAAAACCGCCATGTCGCCCCATTTGCGACCGCCAGTACGCAAGGTCTGCATGGTGCGGGCAACGAATGCTGCCTCATCACCTTCGTCGTCGGCATGAAAGCGCACGATGGCATCGCCAGGACCAGTTTCGGTCCAAAGTTCTTTTGGTTTGCGGCCAAAGTTTTGCGCGATGACGGCGTTGGCAGCATCAAGAATGTTTTGCGTGCTGCGATAGTTCTGTTCAAGAACAACCACACTCACTTCATCAAAGGCATCTTCAAACTGTCCGATATTGCGGAAGTCGGCACCACGGAATGCATAAATCGACTGATCGGTGTCGCCCACCACGCAGACGTTGTGATGACGGGCCGCCAAGCTGAGCACAATTTCGTTTTGCGCAATGTTCGTGTCTTGATATTCGTCGACCAAGATGTACTTGAAGCGGTCTTGGTACGACGCCAAAACATCGGTATGCATGCGGAACAAACGCACCACATTGACCAACAGGTCGTCAAAGTCCATTGCTCCGGCTTTGAGTAATCGCTCTTGATATTCGCGATAAATCTCGGAGTGTTTGCGGTCAAAAATATGGGCTGCTCGTTCGGCAGCCTGCGTGGGTGACACTAATTCGTTCTTCCAGTTCGAAATCACTGCATGTACGGCTCGGGGCGTGAAGCGCTTGACATCAAGTCCCATATCTCGAATGACATAACCAGTGAGACGTTGCGCGTCGGCTTGATCGTAAATACTGAATGTTTTGGGGTAACCAATGCGTTCGCCATGAACTCGCAAAATACGCACACAGGCCGAGTGAAACGTCGAGACCCACATTGATTTTGCGACTGGCCCAATCAGCGATTCGACGCGATGCTTCATTTCGCCGGCCGCTTTATTGGTGAAGGTAATCGCCAAGATGTTCATGGGACTGACGCCATGATTTGAAATGAGATGAGCAATACGGTGCGTCAAGACTCGGGTCTTGCCGCTACCAGCACCAGCCACTACTAACAGTGGGCCATCAACGTGTTCAGCAGCCTCGCGCTGCATCGGGTTGAGACCATCTAAAGAAATCGGCTTGATGCGCGAGTTCGAATATCGGGCGGCATACGGAGCGCTTTCAGCCTCGGGTTGGCGCGATTCACGAACTACGGGCTCGGGAGAACCGAACAAACTGTCGTCATTGAAAAGGCTGCCGTTGTCACTCATGGAGAAGCCATCCTAGAGAACGGGTGTTCTAGGGATGGGCTGATTCAGAAACAAAAATCTGGTGGCAGATAGCGCCATCTGTTTGACCAGAATCGCTATCCACCACCAGATCAGGTAACGGGCGGAAATTGTGAGTATGTGAACGAACTAGGCCAAATCAGGCCCCAGCGGTTGCGCCTGCTGCGTCAGTCGGAGCCGCTGGCTTCACACCGTTCACCATGTCGGTGATGCGCTGAGTCAGATCGGTGGTGGCCTGAGCGACCAAAGCGTCAATGACTGACTGAACTGTCTTGCCATTGGCTTCAGCGACCTGAGCGATGGTCTGGCCACCCTTGATTGCGGTCTTGAGCTCTTCAGCAGTGATGCCGATGGCTTCAGCAGCAGATGTCAACATCTCCTGGCGCTTTTCGCCACGTTGACCACCCATACCGGGTCTACCGTGATTCTGACCACCATGACCGCGACCTTCATGACCGCCACCCATCGGGCGAGCAGCTTCCACTGCGGCCACAACGGCCTCAAGTTGGCTTGAAGTCAAGGTGCCATCGTCGACCAAAGTCTGAAGGCGGACCTTCAACATCGTGGCCTTGTCGGGGCGAGCACCAGTGGTGTCGGCAGCCGGAGGGGTCGTGGGCTTGGTTGACAACGCAGTCACGATCGCGTCGACATCTGATGCATCGATGGTTCCAGCAGCAACAAGTGTCTGCAAGGTTTCACGAAGCTTGGCTTCACGGGCAGCGGGATCCATGTTGCCACCGCGTCCGTTGATCGAATTGGCCGGGGCCGAAGCATCGGTGCTGTTGTCGTCAACCGAGATGGACTGAGGAGCGACCGACTTGGCGCTGGCGCCACCGGGCAGATTCATTAAGAGTCCGCCGCCGGCTCCGAGCAACAAACCAGCGGTGATTCCGATGACTGCGTACTTTTTGGTTTTTGGCTTTGAACTATTCGATTGCGTGTAATTGGTTTCCATGATTGTTCTGTTCCTTTGAGTTAAGTGTGGTTGAGTATTTGCTTTTTGTTTTCAACCGATCGTCGGGGGGCTTCCGATCGGTATGAGTACAGATTGCAACTCGTAGGTGAGAAGTAAACCCAACCAATGTGAGAACAAGGTGAGAGTTTTTGAGGCTAGGTAAGAGCCCCAATCAACCCAGACTCAGGCGGGCTCACCCGATTTATGGGCTGTGGGCAGGGAGAATCCGATTTCGGCTCCTCCGCCAACACGGTTACGAGCAAAGACCGAGCCGTCATGAGCGTGAGCAAAGTCAGCAACGATTGATAATCCGAGTCCCGAACCAGGCATTGAACGCGATGCAGCAGACCGATGGAAGCGTTCGAAGATGAGTTGCACTTCATCTTCAGGAATTCCGATACCACGGTCGCTCACTGTTAAAGAACCATTGTGAATCGTCACTTCAATCTGCTGCGATGACGTATCAAACTTTAAAGCGTTATCAATGAGATTAGAAACAGCTCGGTCAAACATGTGATGGTTCGCAATCACAATTGAATCATCCGCGTTCACAACAACGTCTCGTCCACTTCGTCGCGATGCGCGTTCAACAATTGATTGCGTAACGCTTTTCATTTCAATGGGCTCTGGAAGTTCATTACTGTGTCGCTCAGCAGCAATTGCAACAACTTCTTCAACTAATGCCGCCATGTCGCCCGCATCACGTTCTAGATCAATCATGATTTGTTCGCGCATTGATTGGTCCATATTGGGATGGCGGCGCATCACATCAAGATTGGTGCGCATACTGGTGAGCGGCGTACGTAGTTCGTGGCCCGCATCTTGAACGAGACGCTTTTGTTGTTCTTTTGAACGTGACAGTGCTTCAAGCATTTCTTTGAATGATCGAGCGAGTTTTGCTGTTTCATCTCGGCCCGTAGACGGAGTATCAACATTGAACTGACCAGTTAGTGCTACATGCTCAGCAGCACTTGACAGTTTGCGCAAACGTGAGGTCATGCTGGCCGCGATCACCCACCCAAGAATTGCCGAGAGCAATGCAACAATCACTCCGGTCAAAACTGTTCGGGAGCGCAGATCAGTCAATACATTCTCGACCTCGCTCAGGTCGCGTCCCAGTTGCACGATCCCTACCGAAAAACCTTCGGCTCGCACTCGATATTGAATGCCATCTGCGCCAGTCAGGGTTGCGATGACTGGCCTCTCAATTCCTTGTTTATCAACGCTCAGCTGCATTGGGGGAAGAGAAATCCCAGTTGTCGCGGCAAGAATGTTTCCGTTGCGATCAGTCAATTGCACCACGTATTGCTCAATACCCAGTGGGCGATCAGGAATCACAATCATTCCATTATTATTTCCGGCATTGTTTTGTCGACTGGGCCGATCTGAGTCACGGCGATTCAGAAGCACATTTGTTGCAGTCCCAAGTGAGTTATCAATCTCGGTCATCATGCGGTCTTGAGTCGACTGATACGAAATGATCCCGACCGATGTGGTGACTCCGCCAACAATGACGACGAGCAACAACATCAACTTCCAGCGCAAACTCATGACTGCGAAATCCTGGCGGTGTATCCGACTCCACGCACTGTATGAATCAGTCGCTTTTCACCTTCAATATCAACCTTGCGGCGAATGTACCCGATGTAGACCGCCAAGTTCTTCGACTCGGGTCCGAAGTCGTAGCCCCAAATACGGTCATAGATCATCGAGTGATCTAAAACGATGCCGCTGTTACGAACAAGAAGTTCAAGCAAATCAAATTCGGTCTTTGACATCTCAAGTTCGATATCTCCACGGAAAACTCGTCGTGCGGCAACTTCAATACGCAAAGTATCAAGACTCAACGTATCATTTTCAGTTGAATCATCGAGCGGACGATTACGACGTAGCAAGGCGCGCAGCCGAGCTAACAGTTCTTCGAGTGCAAATGGCTTGGGTAGATAATCATCAGCCCCAGCGTCAAGCCCCATGACACGATCGCTCGTTTCGGTGCGAGCAGTCAACATCAAGACGGGAACACGATTCTTTTCGGCCCGCAAAACGCGACAGACCGTGATGCCATCAATGACTGGCATCATGAGGTCAAGCACCACGACATCGGGGCGTTCGGCTTGAATCATTTCTAAAGCTTTGGCACCATCACTTGCAGATGTCACGGTGTAACCCTCAAGGCTGAGGGCACGCACGAGTGATTCGCGAATCGACTTGTCGTCATCAGCAACGAGGACTCGGTCGACCTGAGGCGCATTTGTCATTTAAGAAGTCTGCCTGTTTCTCGGTAAGAGAATGGTGAGAAACCATGTTCAGATCAAATGACAACTAGCGTGAGAATGTGTTTTCGGTCAAAGGTCGCGTCGCTGCCCATCTCGGGATTGTCACTGCGGCTGCTTGCATCGTTGGGGCTGCATCCGGCGTGACTTCATGGGCCCTGTTCGAAGCACTCGACCGAGCCACCGAACTTCGCCTCGATCACGGTTGGCTTGTGTGGCTTCTCCCTCTTGCGGCTTTCATTTTGGGTGCGACGTATCACTATGTCGGCGGCCCAGCCAACCGCGGAACCTCGCTGGTCGTCGAGCAATCACTCCCCCCAGTTGATCCATCCGCTCCCGATCACACCCCCAAGATTCCCTATCGCATGGCGCCCATGATTTTCGGTGCCACATTCATCGCCCAACTCACTGGCGCATCGGTTGGCCGTGAGGGTGCCGCATTACAAATCAGTGGTTCAGTGACAAGTCTGTTAGCCAAACCATTTCGACTGAAACCATCTGATATGCGATTGATGTTGATTGCGGCAATGGCTGGTGCTTTTGGTGGCGCGTTCGGCGTGCCATTTGCTGGCGCGATCTTTGGTCTCGAAGTTCAACAAACCGGTCGCTTGCGATACGAAGGTTTGGCTCCGGCACTTGCGGCGTCAATCACTGCCGACTTCATTGTTGAATCGCTTGGTCGCCATACGCCGATCGTAGAGATTCCGGTCAATATTGATTGGTCTATTGCCTTGCGATTAGTGGTTGTCGGTATCGCCGCCGGACTTGCAGCGCGGGTGTTTATCGGCGTTTTGCACAGAGTCAAGAAAACAATGCGCGATTTAGTCTCGTGGGTTCCGGCCCGACCCATCATCGGCGCTTTTGCCACTCTCGCATTGATGCTGATTTTCGGTCGTGATTACCTAGGCCTTTCACTGCCATTAGTTGATCAGGCTCTTGAAGGGATTGCCGCCAGTTGGTGGGACCCGGTGTTAAAGATTCTTTTCACGGCCATCGCACTTGGTTGCGCTATACCCGGAGGCGAAGTGACACCTCTATTCGTCGTTGGTGCAACTCTTGGTTCGGCGTTGTCCGGCCCACTTCATCTCTCCCCCACACTCGCCGCCGCTGCCTGTCTTGCGGCCGTCTTTGGTGCCGCAGCCAATGCACCAATCGCGTGTGCGGTATTAGCGATTGAATTATTCGGAGCCGGCATGGCTGTGCCTGCTGGAATCGTGTGCATTGTTGCGTACGCCATTTCACCGAAGCACGGCATCTACGAAGGCCAGCGCCACGGTTCTACGAAAGACCTCCGGGCCACCGCAGTACAACCACATCACTCATAAATGCCGGCGGGTGGTCGCGTAACCACTCTTCAATTTCAGCATCACGACTTGCGGGTAAACACAATCGTCGTCGCGCCGAGACAACTAATGATGCTGGATCTTCAGCGTGACGCGACATCGGTGGTCGCTCAACTTCAAATACTTCGGGTTCGAGTCCGAGTCCCTCAATCACCTTGATTGCGTCATCAGAGGTTGGTCCATCAGGCCGATTGATATTCCAGAAGTGTTTCCAACCTTCGTTCCATGCCGAAAGCGGATGCTTCTTTGGCATCACGACAACAACACCGAGCCTGGCCATTGCAGTTAATGCCACAACAAATGGTTCAAGATCGGCGACATTGAAAAACACGTGATGACACACCACCACGTCGCACGGCGCAATGGGTCGACCAGCAAGTTCGGCATCAATGATCACATCAGGGAAACGTCCCTGAATCTCGGTGAATTCAACGCCGGCTTCATCAGCGGCTTGACCAAAACGCGCCAACATCGCCGGGTTTTCATCAACACCAACAATGCGAGTTGCACGCGGAACTAATGGCAATGACGAACGCCCACCACCACAACCCACATCCATCACGGTTCCGCCTTCTAACGGTAGAAGCTCGCGCGCTAATTCAAAGATGGGGTTCGTGGGGTCAAGAGTTTCGTCGACAGCAAAAGTTTTTGGGTCATGCGACCACGGTGGCACTTCCGCTTGCGCAACAATTTCGTCGGGAATTGCCCACGCTAAAAGTTGTTCGGCCCAACGTTGTCCTGGTTCGGTGAGCGTCACAGTTGTTGCACTCGGATGACAGCTCGGTACTACTTACTTCGCCAACACTTGTACTGGCAGTTCGCGAGGTCCGCGAATCTGGCCGACACTCCATGTCACATCGTCTTCGGTGCCGCCAAGAGTGAACGACGGGAAGCGATTGATGAATTCTTCAATCGCAATCGTGAGTTCAAGTCGAGCCAAGTTTGAACCGAGGCAACGGTGAATACCCAGACCGAAAGCTGAGTGTCGATTTTCGGCGCGATCAATGAGCACCTTGTCGGCATCGGGGAAAACTTCGGGGTCAAGGTTGG
>JBIKYT010000058.1:0-11514 GCA_044355095.1 Ilumatobacteraceae bacterium | reverse complement strand
ATCGCGGGCGGGCGTTCCATGCAATTGGTTCATCTCCATGCACTTCGTCGGTGCAACGCGTCGTCGCACTCGTTCGACCAGAACACATTCGACTTTCTCACAATCCGCACGATGGACACGCCGGCGTCGTCGAATCACGGTCGTACTTCGGTCACGACGGAACTCTCGGGATCAGACTCGCCACTGGCGAAATCGTGACTGCTCGATTGCCGATCTCCGAGTTAGCCGATATCGGATCTACCGTTTTTGTTGCTTCAATTGAAACTGCAGCAATTCTCGAAAACTAAACCAAGCCGGTTGGTATAAGCACACGATTTATTTCACACGATTTCGATTTGTCTATTTGCGACCAAAGCCAAAGAGATGCTGGCCGACTTTACGCATCTGGATTTCTTCGGCACCTTCGGTGATTCGGTAGCGGCGGTGATGACGGTAGATGTGCTCAAAGGGCATATGTCGGCTGTAGCCGACTCCCCCGCAGGTTTGCATCGCCCGATCGGCGGCGTCACAGACCAAACGGTTAGCGCGGTAATTGCACATCGCGACCAAGTGAGTGAACTCCATAAAGCCTTCAACATCGGGCCGATCGCTCTTCACCGAATTGTCCATCAACGATGCGGTGTAACGAATGAGTTGACGCAACATGGCCGCCTCAGTGTGTAGTTCAATCAACGGGAATTGAATTGCCTGATTGCTCGACAACTTCTTTCCCCACGTCACGCGCGAGTTGGCATAGGCAACCGCTTCATTGATGCAGTACTGCGCAGCACCCAACGATGATGCCGCCTGGCGAATACGATTTTCATGCACGAAATGTTGCGCCAGATCTAAACCATGATCCAACCGACCAAACAATGCGTTATTTGAGACTCGAACATCCTTCATTGAGACTTCAGCATGATCGGTTGGCATGTTGAAGGTCCACCAAAAGAAATCAACATTGAAGCCAGGCAAATCAGTCGGCACTAGGAACGCTGAAATTCCAACCGGGCTTCCTGAGTCTCCCGAAGTACGAGCAAAAATGATGTCATGCGTGGCGTGGTGCAGTCCGCTATTCCAACGCTTCATTCCATTGATGACCCATTCATCGCCATCACGAACTGCCGTTGTTTCTAGATAGGTCGCATCACTTCCGTGATTTGGCTCAGTCAAACCGAAAGCCAAACGCTTCGTTCCATTCAAGAACCCCGGCATCCATTCTTTCTTTTGTTCTTCGGTGCCAAAATCGCGCATCATCAAAACTGTTGGGAAGTTACCAACAACTGATGATTCATTTTGCAAGTCGTTGAAAAGACCGAGGCCTTTGGCTGCGAGGTGTTCACGAATGATCGCCATCTCTAAGTTGCTCGCGCTACGACCACCAAATTCGGGGGGCAAAGCCAATCGTAACCAGCCTGCAGCGTCGGCGCGACGCCGCATTTCGCGCAGCAACTCTTCCCAGTCAGCACGCGGAACTCCATCGTTGTCGTAATCGGTACGGGCCCACTCCCGGCGATGGTCAAAAAACCGTTCATTGTCGTCTTGCGCCTGAAGAGGCTTGATCTCACGGTCAATGAAGTCATCGAGGTCACGCAAGGTCTGTTGAATCGATTCGGGAATGCTGAAGTCCATACTGTGACCGTAATCCCGACCCGCTTCGCCTCTGCACCCCGACGGGATCAGGAGTAAACTTTCTGACGGCTCGTCAGAAACCAGCGAGCCCCACCCACCCCATCATGACTTCCCTTCCCCCACTCCCCAACGATTCCATTGAATTCCGCCAACTCGTCCGCGAGTGGCTCCACGAGAACGTCGTGGGCGACTTCGCAACTTTGCGCGGCCGTGGCGGCCCGGGCGACGAGGACATCGGATTTGATATTCGCGTTGAGTGGGAAAAGGTCTTGGGCCGAGCCGGCTGGATTGGCCTCGGCTGGCCTACTGAATACGGCGGGCGAGGTGCAACCGTTGATCAACAGATCATCTGGGCCGAGGAGTATGTGCGTGCCGAAGCACCTGCACGCACCAACCACATGGGCGAAAATCTGCTCGCACCGACCATCATCGAATACGGCACTCGTGAACACTGCGATTTGTTCCTGCCCGGAATCTTGCGCGGTGATGAACGCTGGTGTCAGGGATACAGCGAGCCAAACGCCGGAAGCGATCTTGCCAACGTGCAAACCAAAGCTCACCTCGATGGTGACCAATGGATCATCAACGGCCAAAAAGTGTGGACTTCGTTAGCCCATGTCAGCCATTGGTGTTTCGTCGTTGCCCGCACCGAACCAGGCTCACAACGACATGCCGGTCTTACCTTTTTGCTCGTACCCATGGATCAGCCTGGCGTTGAGGTACGACCCATTTTGCAACTCACCAAAGGTGGAGAGTTCAACGAAACTTTCTTCACAGATGCCACAACGCCATCAAATATGGTGGTCGGAACCCCCGGAAATGGCTGGGGTATCGCCATGGCACTGCTGGGATACGAACGGGGTATTTCTACTTTGGCCCAACAAGTTGGCTTTGAGCGCGAACTTGATGCCACAGTGCAACTTGCTCGCGAGTACAACAAGATCAATGACCCGAATATCCGCCAAAAACTCGCCAAGGCCCACACCGGACTTCGACTTCTCAAGCTCAATGCTTTGCGCAGCATGTCGGCTAAAGGTGTGCCTGGCCCCGAGGCCAGTATTTCAAAACTCTTTTGGGGTACCTGGCACCGCGATCTTGGCGAGTTAATGATCGACATCATGGGCCCTGCGGGTTTGATCGCCGAAGGATTCCCCTATGAGTTAACCCTTGAACAGAAACTCTTCCTGTTTACGCGGTCCGACACCATCTACGGTGGGTCAAACGAAATTCAACGAAACGTATTGGGCGAGCGTGTGCTCGGCCTTCCGCGCTGACTCGTTGCAACAACCAGCACCACGAGGGAAATCATGCCTGATATCGCCACCCAAAATCCGCAATATGTTCCCGGTCATGGTTTACTCGCCGGCAAAGGTGTGCTGATCACCGCTGCTGCCGGAAGTGGCATCGGTTCATCAACGGCGCGTAAATGCATTGAAGAAGGTGCCCGTGTTGTTATCTCTGACAAACACGAACGCCGCCTCGCCGAGACGGCCGCTGAGCTTGGTGTGATCGGTATCCCCTGCGATGTCACCAACGAGGAAAGCGTTCAGAATCTGATTGCCGAAGCCGCCAAAGAACTTGGTGCTATCGATGTCCTCGTGAACAACGCTGGTCTTGGTGGCACTGCTCAGCTGCATGAAATGACTGATGATCAATGGTCAATCGTTCTTGATGTCACGCTGAACGGAACGATGCGATGTACACGTGCTGCTCTCAATCACATGTACGCGCGTGGCTCGGGAGTCATCGTCAATAACGCGAGCGTGCTCGGATGGCGCGCCCAAGAAGGTCAAGCCCACTACGCCGCCGCCAAAGCAGGCGTCATGGCACTCACCCGTTGCGCAGCGATTGAAGCCGGTCCGCGTGGAGTACGCATTAACGCTGTTTCGCCGAGTATCGCGATGCATGCCAACTTGGCCAAAGTCACGAGCGATGAACTACTCGCTGAACTCACCCAACGAGAAGCCTTCGGTCGATTTGCCGAACCATGGGAAATCGCCAATGTGATTGTCTTTTTAGCCAGTGATTACTCGAGTTATATGACTGGTGAAGTTCTTTCGGTGAGTAGCCAACGCGCATGAGCATCGAAATGGAAATCAACGATGGCGTTGCAGTCATCACTATGAATCGTCCCGAACGCAAAAATGCGTTTACCCGCGAGCAATACGAACTACTCGCAAGCGCACTCGAAAACGCCGACACGAACGATGACGTTCGAGTCGTTGTGCTGACTGGTGCTGGTGCCGCTTTCAGTTCGGGCCAAGACCTCAAAGAAATGATGGAACTTGCCTCTGGAGTAGCAAGTGGATCGCCAACAACATCAAAGGCCGGCGGGTTCACCGTTCTGCTTGACGCATTAGAAGTATTCACTAAGCCACTCATTGCTGCAGTCAACGGTGTTGCTGTTGGTATCGGCATGACCTTGCTACCCTTTTGCGATCTTGTCTTAATCGATGAAACCGCTCGCATGCGCGTGCCGTTCAGCGAACTAGGCGTGCCACCCGAAGCAGCAAGCAGCGTTCTTTTCGCCGACCGTATCGGTTGGCAGCGCGCCGCCGAATTATTGCTAACGGCCCGCTGGGTTGACGCGCATGAAGCAGTCGAGATCGGCCTGGCACTACGCACGACACCGGCGGGCGAGGCGCTCACGCAGGCCCACGAACTCGCCACCACCATTGCTGGCAAATCAGCGTATTCAACCAAGGTCATCAAGCAGTTAATGGTGGCGGGTCGAGGCACTCGAACTCAAGAGGCTCGCGCTCGCGAAGAAGCCCTGTTCGCCGACCTATTTCGTTCGGGCGGCTTTGGCGGCTGAGCTCGCCGATAGCGTTCAAGTCATGTCTGCCGACAAAACAATCGACTCCGAACTCGCCATTTCGTCCGAGCGCACTGTTGACCACGAACGGGCCGAACGCGCCGTTCGTGAACTTCTTGAAGCAATTGGCGAAGACCCCTCACGCGATGGTTTGCTTGACACTCCAGGTCGAGTCGCGCGCATGTGGGCTGAAGTTTTGTCCGGCACCAACAACGATCCCGACCATCACTTGTCCAAGACTTTCGACATCGAACACGATGAAATGGTTCTCGTCCGCGACATTCCTTTCACGTCAGTCTGCGAACACCACATGTTGCCCTTCAATGGCATCGCCCACATCGCCTACTTGCCAGGTTCAACCGGTCGTTTCACTGGTTTGTCAAAGTTGGCTCGTTTAGTTGAGGGTTACTCGCGTCGCTTGCAAGTTCAAGAACGACTCACCAGCCAAGTGGCCGACGCAATGCAATCAATGCTTGAACCCGTTGGTGTTTTAGTCGTCATTGAAGCAGAACATAGTTGCATGTCAATTCGTGGCGTGCGTAAGCCCGGCACCAAGACCGTCACTACTGCGGTACGCGGTATTTATCGCACCGATTCTTCAGCACGCGCTGAAGTCATGGCCTTCATTCAGGGTCGCTGATTTTCTGCGATGGGATTTCCCCACCCAACAATTGACATTCCCGGTTCATGGCCTGAAATTGAAAGTGAACTTCTGGGCCTTCGTTTTCAAGATGATTATTCCGCCGATTTGTTACGCGGCTTGCAAGGTGATCTCTCCATCATTACTGGGCATGTTTGTGCAACAACATGGATCTTTTCACCCGACGGCGTCTACACACTTCTGGTGAAACACAAAGCCCTGAACTGGTCGACACCAGGTGGCCACGTCGAGCGACATGAGACCACCCGGATCGGCGGCTTACGCGAACTCGAAGAAGAAACCGGACTCACGAAATTTGATGTTCGCGCGGTCATTGATGGTCCAGCATTTGTACACATCACCGATCGCGATGGCGAGCAACCACATCGTCATTGGAATATCGGCTGGCTGTACGTTGCCGACATGGACGCACCCCTATCTAAGACTGAGGGCGCGCGCTGGTTTAGTTGTTCAGACCTTCCCGAAGGACCGAGCGATCTTCACAGCTCAATCGCTCTGTTACGCCCTCTCGTTACCCGTTAGCGCGAACGAACTAAACGACCAGGTCGTGCTCCGGTATCCACGCCATTGCGGCGGGTGATGACACCGTTCACAATTGTCGCAACATAACCTGTTGCCGTCTGCAATAGTCGACGTCCGCCAGCGGGTAAGTCATCTTCGGCATGAGGAAAACCGAGCGCCAGATTGTCCATATCAATGATGTTGATATCGGCTTTCTTGCCCACTGCTATTTGGCCACGATCGTCAAAACCCATAACTTTTGCCGTGTCTAGAGTTTGAATCTTCACGGCGTCTTCAATGGTGAGTTTTGGACCACGATGACGATCACGCGCCCAGTGCGACAACACATAGGTCGGAATTGATGCATCGCAAATCATTCGGACGTGCGCACCACCATCAGAAAGTCCTGAGACAGTTGCTGGGTGCTTCAACATTTCGTAGATCGCATCTTGAGTCCCGCCCACATAGTTAAAGAAAGGCAACATCAAGAATGAGCGACCTTCATCTTTATTCAACAGCTCATAGGCAAAACTCACGGGGTCCACTCCCGCAGCCTCGGCCATGTTGGTCACTAATTGCTGCGGGCCTGGTTCGTAATCAGGCGTGTCACCCATTGAGTACATCTTGTCGAGCATGCTCAACAAGAAGGCGCCAATACTGTCGAACTGTTTCGAGGGATCAGGATCGGTATCTGCTTCGGCAAGAATTTGCGCCTTAATCTCTGGCTTAGCTAGTTCACGACGCAAGTCTTCGGACGACAACTTTTCAGATAACGCGATAAAGGTCGGGCGCTTCTGGAAGAAGTGATAGCCGTCCCAGCCGATCATCATTCCGAACGGACGGGCCGCAATTTGGGGATGCATCCGTCCACCTTGACCGTTCACACGGTCAACCACTTCGAGTGCCTCGCGCCATGAGTCGGCGTTGAGTTCGTTCTGCAACATCGCGAACGAAACCGGAAGACCCGTACGTTCGGCCAACGACGCCATCCATTCGACCTCCGACAAGAAGACTGGTCGATCAAATTCAAGACCTTGGGGCGCAACTTCAAATAGACCGCCACCTGCAGCGACAAGCCCGTCGGCAATGCCATTCAATTCATCAAGCGCAGCAAATGTTCCGGGGACGGGTTCTCCATCGCGTGCCTTGTGATTCAACGTACGAGACGTTGAGAACCCAACTGCACCTGCTTCACGAGCTTCGCGCACAATCTGTGCCATCTGGGCAATGTCATCTGCTGTTGCCGGTTCGTTCTTGGCACCACGATCACCCATGACATAGGCGCGTACCGAAGCGTGCGGAACATACGCCGAAATATCAATGGCATAGTTGCGCTTTTCAATGACATCAAGATATTCGGGGAAGGTTTCCCAACCCCAGGTGATTCCTTCATGTAATGCCGTGCCAGGAATATCTTCAACGCCCTCCATGAGTTGAACCAACCACTCTTCGCTTCCCGGGCGCACCGGGGCAAATCCCACACCGCAGTTGCCCATCACCACAGTCGTCACGCCGTGTCCGCTTGTTGGTTCAAGTAGATCGTCCCAGGTGACTTGGCCATCAAAGTGAGTGTGGATGTCGACGAATCCGGGGGTCACGATGAAGCCTGTCGCATCAATAACTTCGCGCGCCTCAGCCACGATCTGGGTTGCGATTTCGGCGATGCGTCCATTTTCAATTGCCAGATCGGCCACGAACTTTTTGGCCCCAGTACCGTCAACGATGGTGCCGTTACGAATAATTACGTCGTACATATATCCCCCTCAGGAAGACCCCTCCGGGCCTTGAAGAAATCTAACGCATGCGTTGATTCTGCGCTATCTCGGCAATCAATCGTGCCCCCATAGTTTCTTGCCTCTAACCTGCAGATGTGCCCTCTACAGCCCTTGATCTGTCATCTGTCGAAGCCGTTTCCCGCGCTTTAGGAACCCATAATTACCTCGCCGACGAGGGACTGGCGACGTCAGTCTTTTTGGCTTTGACGCTGAAGCGCCCTCTACTTCTTGAGGGAGAAGCTGGAGTCGGCAAAACTGAACTAGCCAAAGTTCTCGCCACATTGACCGGTGGCCAACTGATTCGTTTGCAGTGCTACGAAGGAATTGACGCCACCCAAGCCGTCTACGACTGGGATTATTCACGCCAGTTGTTGCATCTTCGTGCCGCCGAGGCCAGTGGCGAGGCAGCCAACCGTGGCGCCGATGCTCTGGAAAATGAGTTGTATCAAGAGCGTTTCTTGTTACGACGCGCGGTGCTTCGCGCCCTTGAACCGGCCCCGGCCCCTCCAGTTTTGTTGATCGACGAAATCGACCGTGCCGACGACGAGTTTGAGGCATATCTGCTGGAAGTGTTGTCCGATTTTCAAGTCACAATTCCCGAACTCGGAACCTTCAAAGCGCCAACTCCACCCATCGTGATCTTGACTTCAAACCGCACCCGCGATGTTCACGATGCTTTGAAACGTCGTTGTCTGTATCACTGGATTGAACATCCCACTTTTGATCGCGAGGTAGCCATTGTTCGCCTGCGCGTTCCTCAAGTGGCTATTTCACTCGCGCGCCAAGTCGCGGCCGCAACCGAAGCGATGCGCGGTATGCAGTTGTACAAACCGCCGGGCGTCGCCGAAACAATCGACTGGGCAACCGCGCTTGGCAGTTTGGGTGTCGCCAACCTCGACGAAGACAGCGTGCGTTCAACTCTTGGTGCCGTCCTCAAGTATCGCGAAGACCAAGAACGCGTCGAGACGAGTGGCATGACCGATCTCATTAAGGCAGCAGTTCAACGGGCACTTGGCACCTGAGAATCTCTGTGATGTCCGAAGTACTTGCCGACAACACGAATGCTGAACGAATTGCTGTGGCATTCAGTCGTGTCTTACGAAGCGCTGGCATCAGTACTCCCATCGGCAATGTTCTCACTTTTGTCGAGGCTCTCGGACTCGTTGGGATCAACAATCGCGACAATGTCTATTGGGCCGGTCGTTCGACTTTGTTACGTCGACCCGAGGATATTTCGCTATACGACAAGGCGTTCGCGGTCTTTTGGGAACGGCGCACGTCTAGTTCAGTTGAACCAGATGAGCAACTCATTCGCATCAACATTGAAATTGATGACGAAACCGACGGCACCGACGACGGATCATCCGAAGAGGCTGATGACGATGGTGAATCAATCACGTTGAGATTTTCATCAGTTGAAACTCTTCGCAAGAAGGATTTTGCTTCATACTCAAATGACGAACTGCACCTTGCCCAAGATCTCATGAGTCAGTTACGACTTGTGGGTTCTCCACGTCACTCGTTTCGTATGCGTCCAACATCCAAAGGTTCTCGCCCCGATTTACGACGAACGATTCGCTCCAGTCTTCGTTCGGGTGGTGAACCGATTCGTCGCCACTGGCAAGAAAATGATGAACGACTACGGCGCCTCATCTTGCTTCTTGATGTCAGTGGTTCAATGGAGCCGTACGCTCGAGCACTTCTGCGATTTGTCCAGGCGGCAGTCGCCGGCCGACAAAAAGTGGAGGCGTTTGCAATTGGCACTCGCCTCACCCGTGTCACACGCGAACTCGGATCACGTGACCCCGACAAAGCCCTCAAGCTTGCCGCCGACCGCGTTGTCGACTGGAGTGGCGGAACACGTTTAGGCGAATGCATACGTAACTTCAACGATGAATGGGGAGTACGTGGGATGGCCCGTGGTGCCATCGTGGTCGTTCTCAGCGACGGATGGGACCGAGGCGACCCAGAACTGTTGTCTCAGCAGATGCAACGTCTACATCGCGTGAGCCACAGTTTGATTTGGGTCAATCCGTTGAAGGTTTCGCCCGGGTACGCCCCGCTTGCTCGAGGCATGGCTGCCGCTTTGCCTCATGTTGACCATTTTGTTGAAGGTCATTCCATCGAGGCCATGGAAGAACTCACGAGGGTGATTGGTCTATGACAACCCTCGCCACAACCAAGTATCGCAACACCCCAACTTCCACGGCAGACTGTGGTCATCATGCGTGAGATCCTCGATGACATTGACCGCTGGCGTTCAGATGGCAAGAAAGTTGCGGTCGCGCGCGTCGTCAAGATTGAAGGCTCTGGTCCACGAGACCCCGGTGCTGCGATGGCAGTCAACGAAGACGGCGAAGTTGCTGGTTCGGTGAGCGGCGGATGTGTTGAAGGTGCTGTCGTCAGCGAGGCCCTCTCAATCATTGGCGAAAACGCGCCCGGCCGAATGGTCACCTTCGGATACAGCGATGACGAAGCATTTGCGGTCGGTCTGACGTGTGGCGGAATTATTCGCTTGTACATCGAACAACTGGATTGGTGAATTCAGCGTGAGTACTTCGATCTACCAACAGTTCACCGACTACATCAGAAACGAAACACCAGTCGCTCTTGCGACAATTATTGAAGGACCCGGCGTCGGAGCCAAATTACTTGTTGCCCGAATTGACGGTGTTGAGAAAGTCATCGGCTCGCTCGGCCACCCCGAACTTGATCGTGTCGTTGCGCGAGATACCGCCGGAGAACTTGAAGCAGGTCGTACCGGTGTTCGGCATTACGGGCCCGAAGGACAAGCGACTCCCGAAGATCTCATCGACACACCAACGGTTGTCGTCTTTATTGAGAGCTTTTCGCCTGCGCCACAAATGTGGATCTTTGGTGCCGTTGATTTCACTGCTGCTCTTGGCCGTGTTGCCAAAGTTCTCGGTTATCGGGTGACAGTTTGCGACGCTCGTGAAATCTTCGCTACGAAGCGCCGCTTCCCCATGGCTGACGAAGTCATGGTCACATGGCCAACACCCATGTTTGAAAAGCGCGGCAATACTTTGGGTCCGCGCGATGCCGTTTGTATTTTGACGCACGATCCAAAGTTTGATGTGCCAGCAGTTCAAGGTGCACTCTCGACATCGGTTGGCTACATCGGCGTGATGGGTAGTCGTAAGACGCATAACAAGCGACTTGAGCGTCTTGCTGAAGTTGGCGTGAATTCACCCGAGCAATTGAGTCGCCTGATGTCACCAATCGGACTTGATCTTGGTGGGCGCACACCCGAAGAAACTGCGATCGCGATTTGCGCTGAAATCATTGCTCGCCGAACTGGTCACTCAGCAACCAGTCTCAAAAACACCGACGGCGCAATTCATTCATGAATTGGAATTAGGCGTCAACCTCAATCAGATTGTGATCGGCGTGGTTCATTGAATCGGGTCCATGTGTTGTTGCGACCACAATGTCTTCTAAGCGCATTCCCCATTTACCCGGCAAGTAGATACCTGGTTCAATACTGAATGCGTGACCAGCCTCTAACGGTAGAGAGTTTCCACTCACGATGTACGGGTCTTCATGAGCATCAAGGCCGATACCGTGACCGGTGCGATGAATGAAATAGTCGCCAAAGCCGGCGGCTGCAATGATGCGTCGCGCGACTGCGTCCACTTCTTCACACGGCGTTCCGATCGTTGCCGCTTTTACCGCTGCCGCTTCGGCTTCAAAAAGAACTGCGTACGCTTCAGCAACATCGGATGCAATTTCGCCCGTAAATACGCAGCGCGTGATGTCACTGCAATAACCATTCATCGTGCCACCAAAATCGCACAGCACAATTTCATTCTTCTGAATGACTCGCGAACCCGGATGATGATGTGGGCTCGCGGCATTCTCGCCTGCTGCCACAATCGCAAAGTTCACAACGTCATGACCCTCGGCCAAAATGCGTGCTGACAGATCGGCTGACACTTGCGCTTCGGTACGACCAACTAACGGAATTCGACCAGCTTGCAATTCGCCAGCAATGCGATCAACCGCTGCACCTGCGGCGCGCAATGCATCAATTTCGGCTTGGTCTTTGCGCATTCGCAATGAACCAATCACATCAACTGAGCGGCGGTACTGCGTTGCTGAAAGCATCGGCATGAGATCAACCAAGAATCGTG
>JBIKYT010000056.1:0-11810 GCA_044355095.1 Ilumatobacteraceae bacterium | reverse complement strand
AAACCTCAATTTCGTGTCCGGCCAAATCACACCCAACGCCGTCATCACACCCATCAGCAACGACGGCAAAGTGTGCTTCAAGGTCTACGGCAAAACCGACCTCATCGCCGACATCAACGGCTACTTCACTGCCCCCTAACCGTCCCATCCCATACGCCCAAATTCCGCCACTTTGGAATGTGGCTGCCGCCTAGCGGTAGCCAAAATCCAAAGTGGGTAAAAACGGTCAGGGAAGGTGGGGGTGTGGCGGGGGGCTCACGGGGGTGCCCGTCGGCTCAGGGTCGTGACGACTGGGACATCCCCCAATGGTTCGCACATGTTCACGAGCGTCATATAGTGACACCCATGGCCTCAAAAAAGTCTTACCTCGAAAGCCTCCGTAAAGTCTCGCTCTTCTCGTCGTGCTCCAACAAGGACCTCGAAAAGATCGCCAAGGCTGCCGATGAGGTGAGTTTCGCCGCTGGCGCATTGGTCGTTGATCAAGGTCAGACCGGCCGCGAAGCTTTCGTCATCATCAGCGGAACCGCCACCGTGAAGCGCAACGGCAAGAAAGTTGCAACTCTCGGAACCGGAGCCGTTGTCGGCGAACTCTCGCTCCTCGATCACGGTCCCCGCACCGCTTCGGTCATCGCCGAAACCGAGTGCGTGATGCTCGTCATCAGCCAACGTCAGTTCCTCGGAGTGATTGACGCCATCCCGGCGCTCTCCCACAAACTCCTCGGAACCTTGGCGGGTCGCATTCGCGAACTTGACCGCCAGTACTTCGGCTGATTTCTCACCTCCGATCTCGGTCGGAACCTGAAATAACAGCCCCGTAAGGTTCTTCTTTTTGCCTTCGGGCAACTAGCGTTCTCCCTGCATGAGTACGCACGACGACACCTCAGCCGCGCCTTCTGGCCCGCGGCGTCTAAAGCCCTACCAACTCTCGATTGCCATTGGTTCATTCATGGCGATCTTCACCCTGATGTCGGGCATTCTTCCGCTTTTCACCAAATGGAAAAGCGACTCCCCGATTCATCGTCAGGTCTTCGAAGGAATACCCGGTCCAATCCAGTTGGCGTTCTACACAGTGATCCCTGCGATGTTGTTGTGGGGTTCGTTCCGCTTCGCTGATCGTATTCGGAACTGGGAGCGCGGCACATCTGATCGTCGTCGCACCACTGCGAAGAACGCTAAGCGTCGTCTCGCCGACTTCCGTGCCGGTGTGTACATGCGCACACTGTTGCGCGACTCCGCAGCCGGCCTCATGCACTCGATGATGTATTTCGGTTTCTTGGTGTTGCTTGGTGTCACGACTGCACTTGAACTCGATCACCAGTTGCCCGAAAGTCTTAAGTTCCTTCACGGCGACGTGTACCGCGGTTACGTACTCATCGGCGATCTTGCTGGTTTAGTTTTCACCGCTGGTGTCGTATGGGCCATTGTCCGTCGTTACATTCAACGCCCCTACCGCATCCGTATTAAGAGCAAGCCCGAACACGCCATCATCCTCGGCGTGATGTTGCTCATCGGTGTTTCTGGTTTTGGTGCTGAAATGTTCCGTATCGCTAATAGCACTGCAAACGGCGTGAATATGGATCACGAAAAGTGGTCATTCATTGGTTATCCGCTCGCAAGTCTCGTTGACGGTTGGGCGCCACGTTCGCTCGAACTATGGCATCAGGGTTGGTGGATCGCTCACGTTGTTGCGTTCATCGCATTCCTCGCCATCTTGCCGATCACCATGTTGCGCCACATCTTTACGTCGCCACTCAACATGTACCTCAAAGATCGTGATCGTCCCAAGGGCGCGATGAAGGCCATGCCGAATCTCACCGAGACATCGCTTGAGTCATTCGGTGCTTCAGTCGTCGAAGACTTCACATGGAAGCAGTTGCTCGACACTGACGCATGCACCATGTGTGGTCGTTGCACAAGCGTGTGCCCCGCACATGCAACTGGCAAGCCACTTGACCCACGCGAAATCGTTTTGAAGACCGGCGAAGTCATGGCCGCAACCGCTGCACACGCACCTGGTGGTCGCGTGACTCCCCCGCTCGGGACCGACGTTGAAATCACCATTAAATCAAATTCATTGTTTGAACGCATCAGTTCAGAAGAAGTTTGGGCATGCACCTCGTGCAAGGCTTGTGATGAAATTTGCCCAGTAAACATTGAAATTCTTGACAAGATTCTCGACATGCGTCGTTACCTCACGTTGATGGAAAGCAACTTCCCCGCCGAACTCGGTAACGCGTTCCGTGCCATGGAAAACCAAGGGAACCCGTGGGGAATGAACCAAGGCGAGCGCGGTGATTGGGCCGACGGACTCGACGTTGACATTGTTGATCCAGGCGAAGTTCTTTCGCACGAATACCTCTACTGGGTTGGCTGTGCCGGATCATTCGACGACAAGAACAAGAAGGTCACGCAGTCGATGGCTAAGTTGCTCAAGCGTGCCGGCATTGATGTCGCCATTCTTGGACCAAGCGAAATGTGCACTGGTGACTCGGCACGTCGTTCGGGTAACGAGTATTTGTTCCAGATGTTGGCGATGCCCAACGTTGACATGCTCAACGGTATGGGTGTCAAGAAGATCATCACACAGTGTCCGCACTGCTTCAACACTCTCGCCAACGAGTACCCACAACTTGGTGGACAGTACGAAGTAATTCACCACACGCAACTTCTCGAGCAGCTCATTGACAACGGCAAACTTGATGTCAGTAACGCAACTCTTGAAGAGCGCATCACGTACCACGACTCGTGCTACCTCGGCCGTCACAACGATGTCTACTTGGCACCTCGCAAAGTCGTTGCTTCAATCAAGGGCATCGAAGTTGTTGAAATGCAACGCAACGGAACCAAAGGCATGTGCTGTGGTGCCGGTGGTGCTCGTATGTGGATGGAAGAGTCAATTGGCACCAAGGTCAATGACGAGCGTGCCCGTGAAGCAATCAGCACTGGCGCAAGCCGCGTGGCTACTGCTTGTCCGTTCTGCTACATCATGCTCGATGACGGCGTGAAGGCTGCCGGAGTTGAAGACGACCAGATGAAGGTTGCCGATATTTCAATTCACTTGCTGGAAGCCATCGAAAATGGCGAACGGCAATTGGCCAACCCGGCCACACCGCTGAAACTCTCTTGATTCTGGGTCGTTATTCGGACACTGGACGTCCGAATAACGACCCAGAATCCTCAGATTGGCGGGGTCCAACCTCGTGAACGTAGCGCTTGTTCTAATTCTCGGATTACTTTACGCTCACTTCGAATTACTTCACGCCACGTAAAGTGCACCACGATCCATCCGTTGATCTGCAGAAATGCGTCACGACGAGCCTGCCGACGAAATTGCTCTAATCGTTCGTACTTGCCCCATCCGTCGAGTTCACCCGCAACCTTCAAATCTGGCCACCCGAAATCAATCCGATATCTCCCCACATTGATTTGAGTTTCATGAATAGGTAGCCCATATTTCTTTAAAACTCTGTCCATTCGTAATTCAAAGACCGAGTCGGCGGGGCGATCTGAATACGGCCACGAGGCAAGTACTTCTCGCAATGGACCTACGCCATCACGTCCACGTTGCGAATGGCGGACCAAGGCGCGCTGTAAGTGTTCGCGTGTCACGTGCCCAGCAATCAAAAGCCTCTCCGTCACGCTTGGAACCGCCGATGGCACTACTGCACCAAGATCAAGAAGAGTTCGAGAAGCCGTGGTTGAACGAATGCCCATTTTCCGAATTGGGGCGAGATCATTGTGATCTCGTGGTCGATGCGTCACGACTCCCGAAAGCTCTCTACCACTTGCACGTTGACTAATGATGATGTCCACCGGATCGTCATCAGCAGGTGTCCAAACACCCCATAACTCGGCTGCCGATCGATGAGAAGCAATTCCTCGTCCATCGAGGGCAAGGGTCGCTGCCATCATTCTCTGCTCGCGAGAATTTGGGAAACCAAACAGCCCACTCACACCAGTATGACGACGAACAAAAATCCCACTTGAATTCAACCGACTCCACTGACGATCCGAAATGCCGACTGTCCGAGCCTGCTCACGTGTCACTAATCCAAATTGTTTCTCTGCGATGTTTTGAAGTTCACCATGAATCACGAACAAGAGTGTTCATTGAGCCCTCATCTGCGGTGACTCTTGGTTCTGGGTCGCTTTTCGGACACTGGACGTCCGAATAACGACCCAGAATCGAAAGAGATTAAGCCTTGAGGTGACTGTTTACGAGTGAGCGAAGGTGTTCAATACCGACACCTTTGCTGGCACTCACCCACACAATGTCGCCTTGATCGAGCATGCATCCGGCGGCAAGATCTTTCTTGCGAGTTGCGCGCTTTGATGACTTCACTTTGTCGTGCTTCGTTGCGACAACGGTATGCGGCACGCCATTGGCACGCAACCATGTGAGCATCTGCACATCAAGTTTGGTCGGCCCGATTTCGCCATCAACCAAAACGTAAACGTTGACAAGTTCTTCGCGATCAAGCAGATAGCCCTCAATCATCTTTTGCCAGCCTTGCTTAATGCGGCCAGGCACTGCGGCGTATCCATAACCAGGTAAGTCAACGAGAGTGCTTCCGTTAGGTAAAGCAAATAAGTTGATCAATTGTGTACGACCCGGCGTGTTTGAAACGCGTGCAAGCTGTTTGTGATTCGCCAAGGCGTTAATCAACGATGACTTGCCAACATTTGATCGGCCGACGACTGCAACCTCAGCGGGCGACTCTGGGAGTGTGCTGATATCAACTGCCGAAGTCACGAATGTCAGTTGTAATGGCCCAGTCACATCAAGGAGTGTACGGACTTAGCACAAGCATCGCTCAACTATTTCAAGCGACGGATCAGTCGCGAAAGTTTTCGAAGTAACGGCTTGGCGTCGGACCGCGCTGGCCGTGATACTTCGATCCACGTGCACCCGAACCGTATGGATTGTCGGCAGGGGTTGTCATTTGCATGAAACTCACTTGACCAATTTTCATACCCGGGTACAACGTGATGGGCAAACTTGCGACGTTGGCGAGTTCGAGAGTGACGTGGCCATCAAAACCGGCGTCGATGAATCCTGCAGTTGAGTGAATCAACAAACCAAGGCGACCCAGTGAGCTCTTGCCTTCGATGCGTGCCACCAAATCGTTCGGAACAGCAATCCGCTCAAGGGTCGAACCCAAAACGAACTCACCCGGGTGCAACATGAAAACGCCATCTTCGGGAATCTCCACCAGTTCGGTGAGCGAGGTCATGTCTTTTTTGACATCAATCACGCCAGCGGTGTGGTTACGAAATACTCGAAAGAGATGATGAAGACGAACGTCAATTGAGGACGGTTGAATCAGAGCCTCATCGAGAGGATCAATAATGATTCGGCCAGCATTCAAGGCCTCACGGAGCGAACGGTCAGACAAGATCACGTCTCCTACCGTAGTGGGTCACGACCTATCGGGCAGAATGAAAGGGTGACTTCACGAGCCGATGCCGAGCTTTTTGACCAGCAAGACCCACTGGCGCCCTTTCGCAACGAATTCCTCATTCCTGACGATGCGGTCGTGTACCTCGATGGCAATTCACTTGGTCGCACCCCGCTGGCCACTGTGACCCGACTCAAGCAAGTTGTCGAAACCGAATGGGCCGCCGATCTCATCAACAGTTGGGATCACTGGCTAGATATGCCGCGCAAAGTTGGCGACCGTATGGGCCTCATCATTGGCTCACAGCCCGGTGAGGTCGCACTTCACGACAACACCACGCTCAATATCTACCAAGGCGTTCATATCGCACTTGGTTTGCGCCCCGACCGCAAAGTTGTGGTCGTTGCCGCCGACGAATTTCCGACCGACCGCTTTGTGGTTGAAGGAATTGCTCACGATCTTGGGCTCACCGTTCGCCCATTGACAGCCGATGTTGATCTGTCCGATGTTGCAGTCGTCGTACGCAGCGTCATCGATTATCGAACAGCTGAATTGTGCGATGTCGCTGGCTTCACCGCTCAGGCCCGTGCTCAGGGTGCAATGGTTTTGTGGGACCTCTCACATACTGCTGGGGCAATTGAATTTGATGTTCACGCACTCGGTGTTGAGCTTGCCGTCGGTTGTAGTTACAAATTTCTCAATGGTGGGCCGGGTGCTCCCGCGTGGACATTTGTCGCGCAACACCTGCAATCAGAAATTCAGCAGCCCATCAAAGGTTGGTTTGCACAAAAAGATCAGTTCGCAATGGAAAAGCCATTCGCTCCTCACGATGACATCCGCCGCGTTTTGCTTGGTACACCAAACATGTTGAGCTTGGTCGCCGCCGAAGAAGGTATTGCATTGTCTGGCCGTGCTGGTATGTCAGCGATTGCCAAGAAGGGCCAAGCGCTCACAAAATTTGGGCTCGACGTGATTGATCATTTTGGATTGACAACATCAACACCTCGTGAAGCATCTCAGCGCGGTTGCCACTTGGCGGTGCACCACCCAAATGCTGCGCAACTCGTCAAAGATTTGGCATCGCAGTTCAAAGTGATTGCCGATGTCCGCCCACCCGACATTGTGCGACTTGGTCTCAGCCCGCTCACCACGCGTTTCGCCGATGTTTGGGACGGCATCGAACGTCTGAGCCAACTCATTAATCGTTGAAACTGATGATCCCTTACGACGACAACTTGCGTGAACGCATCGCCACAAATTTGGCCGTTCATGAACGTACAACTCAATCGCTAGAAGGTTTGCGACATGCAGCAGTCGCCGTCGTCATCATTGACAGTGAGCCCGACGACATTGATGATCCTTATGAACCCAGCGAGAATCCGATGCGGGGTGTCCCAGGTGATGTCAGTGGCTTAGATGGACGCATGCGAGGTGTCGCGGGCGGTGCTTCATTTTTGTTGTGTCGGCGTGCCGCCAAAATGAATCGTCACGCTGGTCAATGGGCGTTACCAGGTGGCAAGTTAGATCAGGGCGAGACCGTCATTGATGCAGCGTTGCGTGAACTACATGAAGAACTAGGCCTTCAACTTTCTCACCAGCATGTGCTCGGGCTCCTTGATGATTACACAACTCGATCTGGGTTTGTGATGACACCTGTTGTGGTGTGGGCCGGCGCTGATGCGGTCATCACTCCTGAGCCATCCGAAGTTGCGCATGCTTATCGCATCGGTCTGCACGAACTTTGTCGGGCCGACTCACCACGATTCGTATCTATTCCTGAAAGTGATCAGCCGGTCGTGCAACTTCCTCTGAGCGGAGATCTCATTCATGCTCCAACCGGTGCCGTCTTATTGCAGATGCGATGGGTTTGTATTGAGGGTCGCATTAATGAACGGGTCCACCATCTTGAGCAGCCTGTTTTTGCTTGGAAATAGACACTTTCCTGCTGATTTCTTGAAGAAGTTTCCACCACGAACGACCGAATATCTCTGAGTTTTAATCAGGGAGAAACGTCGTGTCTCGGTATCAACGTCTTTTGCGAGTATTCGCAGGGCTTTTATTGCTCACAATCGGGTTCACCGTGATCACGAATCTTCTGATTATTGATCAACGCGCACTCCCCTTTTCAATTACCCTGCCGGCGATTATCGTTGGCGCAACATTGAGTGGTCGACGAACTTCTTCGTTAGGTGTCACTCGCTCAGAGCGGCAGATACTTCTTTCGCCAGTAGGTCATTTCCTTTTCGCCGCCTCAATTCTTCTTCCACCATTCGCCTTACCGATCGTGGCACTGGTGGTATCAACAGAACGCGCTTCGCTTGCAAGCGTGTTAATTCGATTCCAGCGCCTACTCACAATGAATAGTTCAAGTTTGGTTTTTTGGTTACTCATCCAGAATCGTGAGATCAGTGGAGACTTTTCGAACTATCACGTGTTTGCTTTCCTTGCTGCGATAGCAACTCATGTATTCATTGATGCGCTCATCGTCACTGTAGTGATGGGTCTGATAAGCCATCAATCGATTCTTAGTAATTCGCATTGGACCCGCAATTCGCTACTTCGTGATGCCGCCGAAGTCTCCATCGGTTGTATCGGCGCAATTTTCGCCCTCAGCAATCCCCTACTTCTGTTGATTGTTCTGGCACCTTGTTGTTTGGCCGTTGATCATCTTCGGGTCAACCAATCGGCACAACTTGGTAAGCGTGATACTCGAACCGGACTACTCAATTCTTTTGGTTTGCAAGAGTTTGTGAGCCACGAGTTTGAACGCGCAAAACGTCATTCGACTGACCTCTGTCTTGTGGTCCTTGATCTTGATTTTCTGAGAGATGTCAATAACAACTACGGGCATCAGGTTGGCGATTTAGCAATCAGCGAAGTCGCCAGACAGATATCGGCATTAACGCGCACAATCGACGGAACGGCTCGTATCGGTGGCGAAGAGTTTGTGGTGATCTTGCCTGATACCGATTTGATAGGGGCTATGGCAGTAGCCGAACGCATTCGGATGGGAATTCAAAACTTGATTCTCGAAACCGTTAAAGGAACTCTTCAATTGACGATCTCCGCAGGCGTCGCATCACGTCGTGACGGCGAGACTTATTCAGAACTGTTTGATCGGGCCGATACTGCGCTTTATGAATCTAAGCGACTTGGCCGCAACCGAGTTTCGCTTGCCGATGAATCATTGAAGACTTTCCAAGCTAACCAAATAAACACAAACTGAAATGGAAGTCGTCCATAGGCGACGATCTGCTTTGAAGACGGCTCATCGCGCCAGTCCCAAACCATGTAGATGTTTGCTGGATACACGGCGACAAAAAGAACGATCGCTGCCAACGCGCCCTGTTTGCGATACTTGGGCCATAACAGCATCGGACCCACAATCAGTTCGGCGACTCCACTGACGTACGTCCAGAAGCTTTCACTTGGCGGCAACCACGGCGGCACAATGTCGTTGAAGAATTGCGCGTTGACGAAGTGCATAACTCCAGCCAAGGTGACGAATGCTCCGATCGCTACTGCGACGCGGTTAACTGATCGAGATGTCATCTAGACAGTCTCGTGTAAACCATTGTCACCACTGGCATTGAGCACTTTTTCCAAAGCGCTTTAAGACCATCGAAGCAGGACAGGCGCGCATCGTCACGTAGAGCCACTGATTGATTCCCACGAAGGCAGTCAGAATGAGAAACCACGGCGAAACGAGAGCCGCGAGTAGTGCGCTCAACAAAGACATGGTGCCAGCCATGGCGAAAAGAACTCGCTCGAGTGGCCATTTTGAAACTTTGGATGTGGTGTTCATCAGTTCTCCTATTTGTTATACCCCCTAGGGTATCATCATCTGAGACCAATTTGTTTTACTGGTGTCGAAAAGGCGCGGGATGGCACGAATTCCTGCCGCCAGAAGTACCAAGGGGCGGCCGAACAAAAGACGAAACAACTGGGTGCGCCCGGAGAGACTCGAACTCCCAACCGTCTGATCCGAAGTCAGATGCTCTATCCATTGAGCTACGAACGCAATTCGCAGGAAACTTTCGCCCCCGAAAAGAAATGGCGCACTGGCAGGGACTCGAACCCCGAACCTTCTGATCCGTAGTCAGATGCTCTATCCATTGAGCTACCAGTGCAACGGCAGTCAGCCTAGAGGGCTAATCCGTAGGTGGAAACCTCAGACTGGACAGTTGTAGATAACGCTCTTGGTAACGGTCGTCGGACCCTGTGTTGCCGACGATGCAGTGATCGTGACCGGATATGTGCCGTTGGAAAGGGTTGGCCACTGATCAAACATCATGTACATGGTGTTACCGACCGCGAAAGATGAACCGCCATAAGAGTCGACCGTCTGACCGTTCACCTTGACAATGACAGTGCCAGCTGAAGTAGCACCCATGACATCGACCATCAAAATGAGCGGGTTGTAAGGGGTATTACATCCCTCATTCAGGCCGCTCCACTCGGCGGTCACGTTCACTGCCGGCAAAGTCACTGGCGGCGCAGTTGTCGGTGCTTGAGTCGTCGGCGGAGCAGTTGTCGGTGCTTGAGTCGTCGGCGGAGCCGTCGTCGGTGCAGCAGTCGTGGGAGGAACAGTCGTCGTCTCAGCTGCTCGAGTCGTCGGCGGCGCAGTTGCAGCCGTGGTTTTCTTCACGGTCGTGGTCGGACGTGGAACACTTGTCGTGGTGGTTTCTTCGACGGTGGTGGTTGTTTCTTCAACCGTTGTGGTGGTTTCTTCCTCTGGCACTGAGTCGTCTCCTGGGGCAACAGTTGTTGACCCATCACAGACATCCTCGTATTCATCAGTTCGGTTATTAAACACCGACCGACACCCGTTTTTATCGTATGCCTCTGGGTCCCTATATTGATCGTCGGCGCAGCCAACCATTGCTGCCGCTCCAAGAACTCCCACCACAACCAGTTTCAAAATTGTTGATCCGTTTTTCATGTCCGTTGCCTCAATTCAAAATAAGAACTTTTAGAGACTACCGAAAGTGGCATAAAAACTTACGGAACGGGGCACCAATTTGCGGTGCACCAGGGGCGCCACGAGCCCGACCGCTGCCAGGTGAAATAAGCCAACTTGGCGTTGATCTCGGGGTTCAGCAATTCAGAGGCATCGGTGATTCCGTAATTGCTCATCCATGACTTATGCGAATTCCAGTTCAGTTGGAACAATCCAATACAGCAATTGTTGCGACTCAGCGGATTCCATCTGCTCTCACGATTCACCACAAAAAAGGCATCGGCTTCAAGTTCATCGGGCCACGCGTCGCGCACAAACTTTTCGAGTTCGGCACGAGTAAATGTCTTGGTCGGTACGTACTTGGGTGGTTGAGTCGTTGTAGGTGCCGCTGTTGACGGGGTCGCGGCACCTGACGCCGTTACTGCGCCTTGAGGTAAACACAACTCTTGACCGGGCAACAAAGTTGAACGCGACGTTTTGCCATTGGCTGCGGTGAGTTCTGAAATCTTGATACCAACTTTTTTGGCAATACCACTCCACGAATCACCTGTTTTCACGGTGTATTTACCCACACACGCGATCTTGGCAACCGTTGTTGTCGTCACGACATCAGGCTCAATCAACGCTGGCACTATTGCCCCTGGCGGCAAACAAATCTCTTGGCCCACCATCAATGGCGACTGAATCGTTTTGTTGTTCGTGCCCGCAATCAAACTGGCCTTCACGCCAGCACGATCGGCAATACCAAACCATGAGTCTCCGGCTTGCACGATGTACTTCGACGCACACACTCGTTTGGGTGCTTCAGTCGTTGGCGCAACTGTTTCTGGAACCGTGACCGGAACCGTCGCCGCAACAGTGGTCGGCGCGACTGTTACTGGAACGCTCGCTGGCACAACCACAGATTCGATCACGGTCGTGGTCGAATCGCCATTGGTATCAAACTGCACGATCGCCGCAGCCCCACCGGTCTCAGTAACGTCAACGGCATTGCCATCGCCACGCATGGCCCAGGCAATGGGGGCGATACACAATCCGACCACGAACAAAGCGGCCAGTCGGCGCTTAAAGGGATCTCGGGGTCCACGCGGAAACTGACCACCCGATGGTGATCGACGGCGGCGTCCCGACCCGTTCGACCAGAACTGATCAGTCACTGAGGATTGTTGGTAGGTGCTCATGATGTTGAGGCGGCCAAAACATATTTACCGCCGCCGTCAGTGTGGTCGTTTCGTCACACAATCGCAACAGAGACCCCCGTTGCGAAGCCCATTCAATACGGGTTTTCCACAGGGTCGGGAGCAAAAAGCCCACCACAAAAGCAATGGCGCTTTCTTTTCCACAGTTGAGAAAAGATCGCGCCAAACGCCAACAAAATGGCGGAGAGGGTGGGATTTGAACCCACGGACCCCGTTTCGGGAGTCAACGTCTTAGCAGGACGTCCCATTCAA
>JBIKYT010000055.1:0-12006 GCA_044355095.1 Ilumatobacteraceae bacterium | reverse complement strand
CCTTGACGACGGCGTCAAGGTCACTTTGCAACATGTGGACTCCGTCACCGCGCAACGAACCCGGAGTTGATTCAGCAGCCACGACCATGCTCGCCCAGTCGACCGAACGAATCTGCGGCCATCGGGTTAGCCAAGTTTGCATCAGGGCATTCCAAGCCGAAACTCGTTCGAGTTGGGCGAATTGCGCACCACCTAATGCGCCACCGTGAATCTCGGGGCTATTCAATAGGAGCAGTTCAATACCTCGTTCATCACACGCAGCGACCAATTCTTCCATCGCCGCATCGTGCTTCTCAACAAAGAGTGGATCTTCGATCGTGTACCAATTCTCATCGTTGACATACTTTTGTTCGGCTTGCTCTGGAACCGAATAGACCATCACCACAACTGACGGCGCAAATGATTTAAATGCATCATCCCACTCTGGGTGCAAAGTGGGGCAATTCGTCATATCAAATTCTGCGCCATCCCACCAGCGAACTTTCTCGGCTTCCACGAAAGGACAATTTCGACCACCTGCCCAAAGCACGCTGTATCGATCACCGGCAACTTCATTGATTGCCGCAGAAATACCAAACGAAGTTGAGTCTCCGATCACCATCACACGGGATCGATTATCTGCACCTTGGAGTTTTTCATCAACCAAAATCAATTCATGTGCCAATACTTCGGGCGTTGGACGATGAAGTGTGACCGCGTTATCAAGACGTAAGTCGGCATCATCAAGGTCGTTGCTCAGGACATCCTTGTCGCCGTAATCAACCACAATAACTGGGATCGTTACCAATGGTTGCAAGATATCATTCACAATCTCAACGCTCAAGCGAAACTGCAAAGCTGCGTCTTGTTCGGTACTCGTTCCCGTTGAGACTCGAACACTCTCTTCCAATTCTGTAAGCAACTGCCGCTCGGCTGTACCGACTGACAAAACTGCAACATCTGGCTTTGACTGCAAAACAAGTCGCTGGGCTACAGATGAAAAAGATTCACATCCCTCAATCTTTTCCGCGCTCAGCCGAATAGCGCAACCAGGCTGAATTCCGTTCACCACCACAAACGGAATCGAATCTCCGATCGCGTTTTTTACATCATCAGCAACTATTGACTCACTCCCAAGCACCAATACTTTGAGCGGATTCCGAGTTGGTACAGAAGGTGCAACTGACGAAGGTGCGACAAATTGCACTATCTCATCTGGCGCATTTACTCCGGCCAACGCGGTTGGTGGACTTGTTGAAACCGCAGACATCACAACCAAAGTGCCCACCATCGCGGCCACCATTCCGACGCCCGCCCATGCTGGCTTACGCAATACTTTGCGGAATCGAACGGGATTCTCAATCAGCCACGCCGACAAGCACGCCAGTAACACCGTGACAGCAATTCGAGTCAACGACAGCGCAACACCGTCGAACCCCATCCGATCTTCGTTGAGCACCACGAAAACCGGCCAGTGAAAGAGATACAACGAATAAGTAATTCGTCCTATTGCAACCATCGGCCGCGAAGACATCAACAAGCGAAGCGGTCCTGGCACCAGCACCGCGATAATCAGCACACTAGAAATCAGCGAGAAGCCGCTGAGTCCGCCTTGGTACAGCCAAGCATCACTGGTGTGAGCGTTAGTGGCGATGTATAGAAAAGCAAATAATGCGACAACACCCAACGTCGCCACAATTTTTTGTACTGCCGTTGACAGTTGCTTGCTCACTGGAATGACTAATGCCAGCAACGCACCAATCAGTAATTCGGCCGCTCGCGTATGCGTTCCGTAGTACGCCAGGTTCCGTGAACTTGTCAGCACCATCGCCGCAACACTTGCTCCCGTCAACAGTGCCAATGTCGGAACAAGAAGTTTGCGCCAGCGCAACAAGACGACCATCAGCAGCGGAAAGATGACGTAAAACTGTTCTTCAATTGCCAAAGACCAAAAATGTAAAACCGGCGAAGGCGTTGATTCAAAAAGTTGCGCATAGGTCGTTCCTGCAGTTGCGAATCGCCAGTTAGCCGAATAGCCGAGTGCCGCAAACAAGTCGCCGCGCAAACGATCGCCTTCTAAAAGTCCAAATAACGCCACTACCGTGACGGCAATTAAACAAACGATTGAACCTGGCACAAGTCGCCGTAAACGACGTGTCCAAAACCGTTTGAGATCAACCTTTCCAGCGCGATCATGGTCGGCCAGCATCACTTGAGTAATCAGGTACCCGGAAAGCGTGAAGAACAGCGACACACCAAACGCCCCACCAGGCACAAACGACCAACCGAGGTGGAACGCCATCACCGTCATCACGGCGAGTGCGCGAAGGCCATCTAGCCCAGCGACATACTCAATTCCCCCGTGACTGCGATCCCCCACGGGGTCAGGATAGTTGGGCGAATGTTCAGCGAATATGCCTCGCCAACGATTTCTGACACAGCGTCAGATTTTTGATCGACTGCGACTAAGGTTCGTCACCGTATGGATCTCAACGAAACCAGTGATGAGTCAGCATTCCGCGCCGAAGCACGGGCCTGGCTTGAGGCCAACGTGCCCACTTCTCCACTTCCTAGCTTCGACACCGAAGAAGGCTTCGCCCTCCATCGTGTGTGGGAAAAGAAGTTGTATGAGGGTCGCTGGTCGGCCGTGTCGTGGCCTGTTGAGTACGGCGGCCGCAACGCCGACTACATCAAGTGGTTGATTTTTGAAGAAGAGTATTACCGAGCGGGAGCGCCTGGTCGAGTAAATCAAAACGGCATCTTCCTACTCGGCCCCACCATTATGGAAGTCGGCACCGAAGAACAAAAAGCCAAGTTCTTGCCGTCAATGGCCTCATCAGAAATTGTGTGGGGTCAAGCCTGGAGCGAACCCAATGCCGGAAGTGACTTGGCGGGTATTCGTAGTAAAGCAACTCGCGATGGTGATGAATGGGTTTTAAACGGCCAGAAAATTTGGGCGAGCCGTGCCGTATGGGCGGACTGGTGTTTCGGAATCTTCCGCACTGACCCGACTGCCGATCGCCATCGGGGTTTGACATTTATTCTGTGTCCCCTTGATCTACCTGGCATCACTGTTCGACCCATCGCACAACTTGATGGCGATACCGGATTTGCCGAAATCTTTTTTGACGATGTACGCGTTCCGTTAGCGAACACTTTGGGCGAAGAAAACAAAGGTTGGGGTGTCGCCATGGCGACTGCTGGCTTTGAACGTGGCGTAAGTTTGCGTAGTCCAGCACGATTCTCTGAGGCTGTCAACCGCTTAATTCATTTGTGGCGCACTTACGCCGATCCAACAGACACTGCACTTTCAGATGCCGTCACTGATGTCTGGATGCAAGCCGAGGGTTACCGATTGCATACGTATCAAACCGTCACCGGAATGCTTGAAGGTCGGGCAATTGGTGCTGAGGCAAGCCTCAACAAAATCTTCTGGAGCGAGATGGATGTGCGCATCCATGAAATCGCGTTGCAAATTCTTGGACCCGAAGCCGAACGTATGGAAGGACCCTTCGAACGCTGGGTCGACGGTTTCTTGTTCTCATTGAGTGGTCCGATCTACGCCGGCACCAACGAAATTCAACGCAACATCATCGCTGACCGCGTGCTGCAGTTGCCGAAGGGAATGTGACGTCATGAAGTTTTCATTTACCGATGATCAACGCCTCTTCGCCGAGGGTCTTCGCGATTTATTGGCGAACGAGTGCACTCCCGCTCATGTGCGTGAGGCTTGGGAAAATCACACCGGACACATTCCACAATTGTGGGCACGCCTATCGGAGATGGGCGTGCTCTCGATGCTTGTTCCCGAATCGGCCGGCGGAATGGGTGGCACGTTGATTGATGCAATTTTGTTGTTCCAAGAATTAGGTCGAGCAGGCGTCCCCGGACCGGTGCTCGAACACATGGCTGTGGCAGCACCTGCACTTGCGAATACTTCGTGGGGACCCTCATTAGTTGACGGTTCGCAGATTGCAACACTTTGGGTTGACAACAGTCCATATGTTGCTCACGCCCAAGTTGCCAATCTTGTTTTACGCAACGAAGCAGTCATTACTGACTTTTCGACCAGCGATGCTCATGGCATTGATGGCGGACGTCAACTGTTCACCATTTCTGGCGGAACTGAAACAAGTGCGTCTGCTGAAGT
Organism: Ilumatobacteraceae bacterium; assembly: GCA_044355095.1. Classification (GTDB taxonomy): domain Bacteria; phylum Actinomycetota; class Acidimicrobiia; order Acidimicrobiales; family Ilumatobacteraceae; genus Casp-actino8. The sequence continues at coordinate 7,877 of JBIKYT010000055.1, read as the reverse complement.
TTTCGGAATACCCGCAGCAGATGTCATGGCACTCGCAAGTGCCGCATACTTAATCGGTGCTTCAGAGCGCATGATTGAAGTCGCTGCCGAATACGCGCGTCAACGTGAACAATTCGGCAAGCCCATCGGTTCGTTCCAGGCCGTCAAACACCTCATGTCTGATGCGTTACTCAAAGTTGAATTCGCCAAAGCGCCCACCTACCGAGCCGCATGGAGCGCAAGTACTGGTGCTGCGACGGCAGTTCGTGACATCAGCATGGCCAAGGCTCTCGCCAGTGAAGCCGCTTACCGCGCCAGTCGTTCAACCATGCAGGTGCATGGCGGCATTGGTTACACCTGGGAAGCCGATCTTCAACTGTGGATGAAGAAGTCGTGGGCGCTCATGCGTGCTTATGGCGATGCGACATTCCATCGCCGTCGCGTTGGCGCTTCAGTACTCAGCAAATAGTTCAGGCAGTTATCTCAGTCCGCGAATGGTCCGCCGGTGATGGGCAGTTTGGTAATCGTGACGTAACCATTTTGGAATCCGCTGACGTCTCCGGTGGGCTCAACGGTTGATGCACAATCATTTGCGTTGTAATCCGAAGTACCCATTGATTCAATCGGCACTTCGATCACTCCTCGAATTTTCAGACCCTCAGCACAGGTCGGAGCATTGATACTGGCGAACTCGGTCACTGGGGTGCCATCAGCACGAGCGATCAGTTCATCACGATGGTCCTCAATCCATTTCACGGCGGCATCGGCCGCCGTTGGATAATCCGGAGAATCAGCTAATCCCTGACTCACTGCAATTGATGGGATATTTCGTTGAGCTGCAGCACGCGCCGCGCCAACTGTGCCCGACAACGAGACGATTTCCAGCGAATAGTTCTGGCCATTGTTGATTCCTGAGACCACTAGATCGGGTACAAAGTCAATACCGCCTTGTTCAAGGGCCCACACAATGCTGTCGGCCGGGAAACCCGCGACCGCCTTTGCTGCGTAGCCACTCTTGGTAGTCGCATCGGTAACTGTTAACGCTCCCGTGCTCGTTTTGCCACCACTACCACTTTGATTTTCGAGTGGAGCAACAACGGTCACTTCGACATTGTCGAGTTGCAGCAATGCCTGCACGATCACATCAATACCGTCGGCACCAATGCCGTCATCATTCGTCACCAAAATTTGTAACGGTTCAGGCGCAGCGGTCGTCGTCGGCGCCTCAGTCACCGGTGCCCCAGTCACCGGAGCATTAGTCACCGGAGCATTAGTAACCGGTGCTTCCGTCTCAACAACCGAGGGTTCAGAAACATTCGTTGAGTCTTCGCTGCTTGAGCAACCAACGAGCCCCGATAGGGCAAGAACGACACCGAGTGCAAAAGATCGACGCATGAGATTCACAACTTTCTTCCTGGAATAAGTCAACGAACATTACATCTCACCAATTGCGGAATCGGCGTATACCACCGCCTGTTCATCTGAGCGACTAGAACTGTTATGTGACAGTTCGCCAGACAGAAAACCCAGAATGCCCTGCATTGGCTCCAACAATTGCGGTGGGCCTTGGCGCGGGTTTGCTTTCTGGGTTGTTCGGCGTTGGTGGTGGAATCCTTGTCGTTCCTGCTCTCGTGCTCTTGCTCAAGTTTGATCAACGTCTCGCCAACGGAACATCACTTGGTGCCGTGCTCCCTATTTCTATTTCAAGCCTCGTCACCTATTGGAGTCACGACAACGTTGACTGGTACGTGGCCCTTTGGCTTGCTATCGGCGCTTTGGCCGGTGCAGTACTCGGCACCAAATTGATACACATTTTGCCCAAGAGAACCCTGGGTTATTTGTTCGCCACGATGCTCATCATTACTGCTATCCGCCTTTTTATTCCGATGCAGTCCGACGGGCGCGATGTACTCAATATCTTTTCGGCGATCGCCCTCATCTTCATCGGACTCATAACTGGGACACTTGCTGGATTACTTGGGGTCGGTGGTGGCATTGTCATGGTTCCGGCGTTGGCGGTTTTCTTCAATGAACTCAGCGTCGTTGCCAAAGGCACATCTGTCGCTGTGATCATCCCAACATCAATCATGGGCACTTGGCGAAATTGGAAGGCTGACAATGTCGATCTGCGCGTCGCCGCAATCGTCGGGATTTCTGGAATAGTCTCAGCAATCGGTGGTGCCATAGTTGCCGATTACATGTCGGAATCGTTATCAAATATCTTGTTTGCTTCACTCGTACTGGTCGTCGCAATCCGAATGGTTTGGGATTTACAACGCAATCCCGACAACAATCACTGACGCGAAGCAACAACCTCAGCAAGTTTTTCAATCATCGCGGGGTCGCTTGTTGCGGGGACAACAATGAACTCGTCTGCGCCTTCTGCTTCAACTTGATCGAGTAAATCAACAAGCCGAGATGGTTCGTTGAGAGTCATCGCTTCCGAAAGCGACTTTGCGAGATCGGGTGAAAACACATGCAAATACGTTGCCGCAAAATCGCGCAAAGTTTCAGCTGCATTCGCGCCGAGTGCAACGAATGAACCAGTAACCAAACGCGGCTTGTCGGTACGACTAGCGTTACTCCATGCCGTTTCAGTCGCACGAAACAAACGCCCGGCTTCGCGAGAATCACCCAACAACGTAAAGCCACTCACGCCCACAGCCCACTGAGCCGCACGCGCTAACGATTTCGGACCCATTGCCGACGCCATGATCGGCGGACCACCTGCCTGCAACGGAGCAGGACCCACCTTCTCACCATCAGCAGCGACGCCGCCCGCCCACAGTCGCTTCAGTTCAAAGACTGCCTCATCAAGCCGTTTGTGGCGGCCTGCGAATGGCGAACCCAATGCCGCGTAATCCTGCTGACGACCCCCGACTCCGACCGCTACTTCAACTCGTCCGCCCGAGACCACATCCATCGACGCCAATTCTTTGGCCACGAGTGCCGGCGCATGCCAGGGCAGCACCGCCACATTGACCAAAATTCGCACTCGCTCGGTCAGGGCGGCGGCCGCCGAACACAGCGTAAAACCGTCCAAATTGTGAAAAGTGATGCGTTCACCTGCCGAAATACTTGAAAATGGGCCCGAATCCACCTCGCGACACCAGTCCACCAGTCGATTTCGGTCAAGACCGGTCGCCATTTGCGGCAACGCCACGCCGACTGTCATTCGGGGCTTTACTTGAGTCTGTTCAGGGGGAACCATGCCCCGAGCGTAGGTCGCCACAAGCCGACAACGCCCATTGCACGCAGAATCTGACGCGGCGTCAGATTCGGGTGCTACCCTCGGAGACATGCGCGAATTGCCAAAAATCATCTCGGTTGACGACCACATCACTGAACCAGCGACCGTCTGGTCCGACCGCCTTCCTTCCAAATACGCCGACGTCGGACCACGCATCCATCGTCTCCCCGTGAAGCTCATGACATTTGTCGGCGGCACCTTCACCGCGATCCCTGGTGAAAAGGGTGACGAAGGTCCGTTGGCCGATTGGTGGTTCTACGAAGACCTCCGTCGTCCGCTCACTCGTCTCGACACCGCAGTTGGTTTTTCACGTGATGAAGTGATCTTGGCGGGCATCACCTATGACGAAATGCGTCAGGGTAGTTACAAGCTCAAAGAGCGTCTCGAAGATATGGACACTGCGGGCATTGAAGCATCGTTGTGCTTCCCCACATTCCCCCGCTTCTGCGGTCAGACTTTCTACGAAGCCAAAGATAAAGAACTCGCCATGTTGTGTGTACGTGCGTACAACGACTGGATGGTTGAAGAATGGTGTGGCGAATCTGGCGGACGTATGTTGCCGTTGTGCATCGTTCCGTTGTGGGATCCGGTAGCCGCAGCTGCAGAAGTTCGTCGCAATGCTGCCCGCGGAGTTCACGCAGTGTGCTTTAGCGAAATTCCCACCAACCTCGGTTTGCCAAGTATCCATGACAAAGATGGTTACTGGAAGCCGTTCTTTGAGGCATGTAACGAAACTGCAACCACCATCAACATGCATATTGGTTCAGGCTCAAAGATGCCGAGCACGTCACCAGACGCGCCAGCCGCTGTCGGATCAACCCTTACATTCGCGAACTGCTGCTTCAGCATGGTCGACTGGTTGATGAGTGGCGTGTTCACCGAATTCCCCAATCTCAAAATTGCGTACAGCGAAGGCCAGATCGGTTGGATTCCGTACATCCTCGAGCGCGCCAACAATGTGTGGGAAGAGAATCGGGGTTGGGGCGGCATCGCCGACAAGGTCTTGGTTCCACCGAGCGAATTGTTCAAAAAGCACATCTACGGTTGCTATTTTGATGACCCGCACGGCTTGCGTTCACTTGAAGAAATCGGCGTCGACAACGTCACTTTCGAATGCGATTACCCGCACTCAGATTCAACGTGGCCACACACCGCCAAGATTGCTGCCGAGCAGACCCACCACCTCAGCGATGAAGTTGTGTACAAGTTGATGCGCGGCAACGCCATCAAGATGCTCAGCATTACGCACCTCAAGTAATTGTGTTAACTATCCCGCAAGTGGTGCGGGCAGCCGCACATTTCGGTGAACGAGAAGCATTAGTTGACGGTGATCGACGTTGGTCGTTTGTTGAAGTCGTCCACGAAATTGAATCGGTTGCGCGCTCCTTCATTGCGCAAGGTCTGAAGCATGGCGATCGCGTTGCGATTTGGGCACCCAATAGCGCTGAATGGATTTTCGCTGCACTCGGCGCTCAACTAGTCGGTGGAGTTTTGGTACCAATTAACACCCGCTTCAAAGGCCATGAGGCGGCTTACGTCATTGAACGCAGTAGTGCCGAGTTTCTGTTCTGTTGCAACGATTTTCTGGGCACTAACTACGTAAACGAGTTACAACAAAGTGGCTCTTCCCCACAGTGCCTCTCACACATCGTCGTCATTTCGGGCGCAGTTGATCACGGCAATCAGTCGTGGGCTGAGTTCATTGCACATGGGTCAAAGACTTCTCGTGACGATGTATCCAAACGCGAATCAGAAGTACAGCCCGATGATCTGTGCGACATTATTTTCACTTCCGGGACAACTGGCAAACCAAAAGGTGTCATGTCGCGCCATGACCAAACCATTCGCGTCTTCCTTGAATGGTCCGAAATTGTTGGACTCAATGAAGCAGATCGCTACTTGATCGTTAATCCGTTCTTTCATACCTTTGGCTATAAAGCTGGTTTCCTCGCATGCCTTTTACGTGGCGCCACAATGTTGCCTGTCCCCATCTTTGACATCCCCTCGGTTCTACAAAAGATCAGCGACGAAAAGATCTCCGCATTACCTGGCCCGCCAACTTTGTATCTCAGCATCCTCAATCATCCAGATCGAGCCAAGTTTGATCTGTCATCGTTGCGTCTCGCAGTCACCGGCGCAGCCGCGGTTCCCGTTGAGATGATCAAGCGCATGCGTGATGAATTGAATTTCGAGGTGATCTTGACTGCGTACGGCCTCACCGAATCAACGGGCACCGTCACAATGTGTCGCGCCGAAGATGATCCAGTCACAATTTCAACAACGAGTGGCCGCGCTATTACTGACGTTGAAGTACGCATTGTTGACGAAAACAACAATGAAGTTTCCCGCGGACTGTCTGGCGAAATCGTTTGCCGTGGCTACAACGTGATGCCCGGATACTTTGCCGATCCCGAGGCAACCGCACAAACCATCGACTCAGATGGATGGCTGCACACTGGCGACATTGGTGTCATGAATGAACATGGATATGTCACGATCACCGATCGCCTCAAAGACATGTTCATCGTCGGCGGCTTCAATGCATACCCAGCTGAAATCGAAAACGAGTTCATGAACCATCCGGCAATTGCTCAAGTTGCCATTGTCGGCCAACCCGACGAGCGCATGGGCGAAGTTGGACATGCATTTGTGGTTCTACGACATGACCAACGAGTCACTGCCGATGAGTTACTCAACTGGGCACGAAATCGCATGGCGAACTACAAAGTTCCGCGATACATCACATTTGTTGATGCTCTTCCTACCAATGCGAGTGGCAAAGTTCTGAAGTTTGAACTGCGGAATTCAATTAACTGATTACACATTGTAAATCGTGGCGCGGCGAGCCCGGCGGCGTTGCCCGCGGTAATCGTTCAACGCATAGTGCATTGTGTAGCGGTTGTCCCACAGTGCGGCATCGCCCGAGGTCCACTTCCATCGAATTTGTAATTCGGGTCGTTCTGCTGTCTGGTTGATGACCTCAAGGAGGTGCATACTCTCCATCGGCTTCAGACCGACGATTGAGTTCGTCCAACCGCGATTCACAAACAATGCCTTTTCACCAGTCACGTGATGTTCACGCACCATTGGATGAACCGCGGTCCCGGTCATTGGCGGACGACCATGATTGGCGTCTAGTCCGCTGATGAACTCTTGGATTGGCTGACTCAAAGAATTGAAGGCCTTGATTTGGTTCGACCACATAGTGTCGCCGCCTGACGTCGCAGCAATCTCCATCACAAACATCGACCCGATCGGCGGGTTGTCAGTAAACGTCACGTCGGTGTGCCACACCGCGGTCTGACGAGGATCAAGTTTCAGTTCAGTGTCCAACACCAAAATCTCGGGGAAACCTTCGTCGCGCAAAGACGGCGCGTTGCGGTAATCGCCTCCTGCCTCGGTGGTCGCCGCAATATGGTTTCCAAAGAGTCGCGCCATCCGCATTTGGTCGGCTGGAGCCAAGTTGGCTCTTGGGAAAAACAGCACCAAATGTTCGGCCCAAGCCGCCTTCAGATCGACCGCAATTTCGGCCAGTGCTTCGTCGCTCAACTTGGCGACTTCAAGGCCCTCTACGACCGCCCCAAGAGCGCCCGGAAGTGGTGAAATTGCAATCTTTGAGCCAGAAATCAAATTGGTCATGGGCGCACCGTACAACGGTCTGGTGACCATTGAAAGACCTTTCTGACTCGCCGTCAGATTTTCGAGGTCGCTGCACTAGAGTTCGTTCACTGTTTGAGGGGGAATTCCATGAAGGGCATCGTTTACAACGGGTCAACAACCGAACTGGTCGACGGACTCACACTTCGTGCTCCTGGCCCACGAGAAGTCGTGGTTCAGGTAGCAGCCGCTGGCTTATGCCATAGCGATATCTCGTATATGAGCGGCATGTACCCCGTTCCCTCTCCTGGCGTATGTGGCCACGAGGCCGCCGGAGTCGTGGCCGAAGTTGGCAATGCCGTCACCCATGTGCAACCCGGCGACCACGTCATCATCGCCACGTTGGCCGCTTGCGGATTTTGCCAGTACTGCATGGATGGTCGACCAACGGCGTGCCGAGCAACTCTTGGCAACTGGAGCCAGCCATTCACATTGAACGGTGACCCGATTTATAACTTCGCGGCCACCAGTGCGTTCGCCGAAAAAACCCTTGTGCGTGATGTTCAGTGCGTGAAGATTCCGAAAGATGTTCCGCTCACCTCGGCTGCGCTCGTTGGTTGCGGTGTCGTCACCGGCATGGGTGCGGTTTTCAATCGTGCCAATGTCAAGCGTGGACAATCAGCACTTGTGTTCGGTGTTGGTGGCGTTGGACTCAACGTCATCCAAGCCCTCAAGGTGCAAGGCGCCACCACCATCATCGCAGTTGACACTGTTCCAGAAAAAGAAGCACTCGCACGTCAGTTCGGCGCGACCCACTTCTTAGATGGCCGCACCGCCGACGTCATTGCCGAAGTCGGCGCCATCATGCCCTTTAACGAATCCATGCCCCGTGGACCTTTCAACGCCGGCGGAGTTAATTGGGCTTTCGATTGTGTCGCTCATCCCGCTGTGACTCGCAACGCTCTTGAATGCCTCGATTGGGAAGGCACCGTTGTCGTCATCGGCGTTACTAGTCAGACCGCAGAATTCTCTGGTCTGTACACGCGTCTGA
>JBIKYT010000135.1:0-12030 GCA_044355095.1 Ilumatobacteraceae bacterium | reverse complement strand
CAACTTGGCGAATGGCATCGTGGTCAGAAAGCGAAGTGGTCACGTCCAAACCCTAGTCACATTTCTTTACGGAAAACCGCAACGATCGCGTTGGCGTGACCATGTCCCATTTCAAACTTGTCTTTGAGATGAGCGACCTGCTCCATGTGGGTCAGTTTGGACACCTTGTTGAGCTCTTTCATCCAATGCTCAATGGGCTTGCCGTACTTCTTTTCGATTGAAGGAAAATACGACGCCGGTCCGGTCACTTTCTCAGCCATGGTTTCTATTTACCCCAAGAACGGCTGTAGTTCAACGTCGGTGGTGCGAGGCTCGTCGCCTGCTCGCCGATCTCCAACCGGATACCGCCGAATCGGTTATCAGAGAGTCGGTGGTGCAGGCATCCGATGTTGTCGACCGACGACAGGCTGCGCCCCACACCCAACGTCGTTTAAAACCGACCATTCCAGCAAACAGCTAAAAGGTCGTCTCAACAGCCTGTTCGTGACGGTCGATGTTGGGATGCGCAGCTGGTCGTGGATGGTGAACGTTGACTGAGCCCACACCACCAACATGATTCAAAACTGGGGTATGTGGGCGACGTCAGTGAGTCAACCGCGAGCCAGCGACGAGCGTCCCAACAAGAGGCGAAACTGACGACAGAAACTGGGACATCAGAGCCTCAGTGAAATTGTGGTTGACTGATACAGATGTTGAGTGACAAAAAGATCCTCGTGACTGGTCCATCAGGCCAGATTGGTCTCCCCCTCGTTCAGTTTCTTGCTCCACACAACGACGTCTGGGGAGTCGCCAGGTTCAATCAATCCGGATCGCGCGAACAGCTTGAGACTCTCGGTGTGACGACCCGTTCAATTGACTTGTCGTCCGGTGACTACTCATCGCTTCCGGATGATTTTGATTATGTGATCCTCCTTGCAGCATTCAAAACCGAGGGACTTGATTACAACCACGCCATCACGGTCAACGCCGAAGGAACCGGTTTGCTTTTGCAGCACTGCCGAAAGGCCAAGGCGGCCCTCGTTATGTCGACGCACTCTGTTTACAAGCCAGTTGATGATGCACTTCACGCTTTCAATGAAAACGATCCGCTGGGCGATGTCAATTACATCATGTCCCCCACCTATTCGATTTCAAAGATTGCTGAAGAGGCCGTGTCACGATATTGCGCTCGTGCCTACAACCTGCCCATCACCATCGCGCGAATGAACGCTTCGTATGGGCCCAACGGTGGACTACCGACTTACCACCTTGATTGGGTCATGGCCGATAAGCCCGTTGTCACGCGTTGGGACCCATGTCGCTACAGCCTGATTCACCAAGATGACATCAACAACCAAGTTGAATCACTTCTTGATGCCGCGAGCGTGCCAGCAACGATTGTCAACTGGGGTGGCGATGAGACACCATCCGTTCATGAGTGGTGCACGTACATGGGCGAACTCACTGGACGCACGCCCGACGTACGAGTCGTTGAAATCGCCAATAGCTTGCGGGGCTCAATCGCCGATGTGAGTAAGCGTCTATCAATTACCGGACCATGCAAAGTGTCGTGGCGCGAAGGAATCAAACGAGTATTCGAAGAACGACACACCGATCAGTCGAAATTGACAATTTCTGGTCAATCGTCCAAATTGCTCAATGAAATCAAGCGTTTTCTCTAGCTGAGCAGTACGCCACGCACAATCAAGAAACCAACAACGAGCAGAATCAATCCACCGATTCGCGTGAACCAGTTTTGTTTCCAGGGCTGACTACTTGATCGGCCAAACCATCCAAGAACCGTTGTGATAAATCCGGGCATTCCAAGGAATACAAAACCGAATGTCAACATCTTCTCGGTGTCGTCAATATTTGAAGTCAAGAGTTGACCCCACCAACGCGCGACAAACATCATGAATGTCACCTTCAAAATTCCTCGCGGTAAATAGCGATGCAGGGCTTCACTATTTGGGAATTTGTCATCAACAATAGCCACAAGTTTCGGCAGCAAGTACAGCGCGGCCCCAGTCCACAGCGCCCAGTTGTTGCCAATAAAGACGATCGCAACAAACGTAAATGATGCCGTGCGGAATAGTGATGAAATCACCACTTGTGCGTTACTCGGGTCGGGAAGTTTTGAATCTGAAAGCTCAAGCATTCGACCTGGAGTCAAAATTACTGCCGAATTCTCCAGTAAGTAGCGAAGAATCAATACGACCAACACAATGATTTGAATACGTGAGACATCATCGGCGTATGACGGACGGAATCCAGTTAAACCGGGAAGCGAACCAAACATTGATCCTGCTGCCCAAGCACCGAACAACACAATCATCACGAAGTCGGCTGTTCGATCCCAGATGCCAACCAAGCCCACAGCATCTTTACGGCGGAACGGACGTGACGCACTTGCCAACATTGGAACGGCAAAGCTGAATACCCAAATTCCTAAGAGACCACGAATCGAATCAGCCGAGTTGATTCCTCCGCCAAGAACAATCAATAGTCCAAATGTTGATGCAGCGATGAATCCGGCGAGTGCATCAAACGTCCCGATCACAACGATCAATATCAGCCAGGCCAATGACGGCATGACCGCGTTGAAATCGGTGCTAATGGCTGAACCAATTCCGCCAATGATTCCCAGCACCGGCATGATGATCCATGTCAAACCAAGCAAGGAGCGAAGATACGTTCCGTCGGTGACAACGCGACCAACCATTGGCGAGAATCGAGACAACGTCACTGGCAGCGCCTCAATCACACGATCCATTATTGAACTACGTGGCATACGAAGTCGATCGGTCTTTGATTGAGCCGATACTGAGTGATGCTTGACAGCCACATCAGATACTTCACCTGAGCCGCGTTCATCAGAATCTGAATCATCGTCTGAATCATTTTCACGACGACGGCCAGCCACAGCCATACCGGCCAAAGCCATCAGTCCTGCCATGTCGCCCAACAAACTGACGACCGACTTTGGTTCTGACATCGGGTCATAGGGCTCGCCACCCGGGTTGTCGCTCGGGGCAGTTTGGCCACCCGCACCATCGCCGGAACCTGTTGTTGAACCTTCATCTGTGCTCGAAGCATCATCAGTCGGCAGGGGGACAGGTGCCAAAACATCAAGAACGACGAGCCCAATTGACACCCTGCCAAGTGCGCCATCAGTCAATGTTCCATTCAACGTCAAGGTGTGCTCACCCAACTCAATTCCCGGCGGAACATCAAACGTCTTGCTAAAGGCGCCAGCCGAATCGGTGAGAGCGGTACCGAGTTTGTACGGCGTCGAGTTAACCCACACATCAATCTCGGTATCGGGCGCAAAGCCCTCGCCCTGTATCGCCACGGTCCGGTCTCGATAGACACGTATGCCCGAAGTCCCGTCCGCCAGAACAACAGCATCTTCTGGCAGGACAGGGATGATTCGAACAACAAAATTGTCGGGGTCCTCAATGGTTGCTGAATTGTCTTCATTGATCGTCACTATGAGATCAGTTACTACGCCATCAATCACTAGCACTGCCTGATCGGGCGGTGTCTCAACACCGTTGCTGCCCGGCAGTAACTCCAAGGTGGGCAATGTAGTCGTAGGTATTGAAGTTGGCGGAACGGTCGTTTCCGGGATGGTCGTTACTGGTGTCGTTACTGGTGTCGTTGCGGGACTCGTTGTCGGCGGTGTGGTCAGAACTGGCATGGTCGGAACTGGACTTACAGGACTCGTTGTTGGTGGCGTGGTTGAAACCGGCTGAGGCATGAATCGTCGAATGACGTCGTCAACAACTTCAGAGATATCGCGTTGTTCCTGATTGGGCCTCAAGTCAAGAACATCTAAATCTGTATTGAGTGCGTTAACTTCATCTGGAGTATCGATATCCAGGTAGCCCATTGCATGAAATTCTTCAACTGTGAATGTGCAATTTTGATTTGCCTGGCCATCAGCACAGATCATCAGCTTCAATACCGCATTGACAAGCGCCTGAACTTCGGCAACCGAATCAGTCAAATCTGAAGGCATAACGGCCAAATACTGATTGATAATGCCGATATTTGAAGCATCAACATCGGTAACTCCAGCTAGAGCGAACGTCGTCAATGACGGAACAGTATTAGTGCCGTCGTAACCACTGATCACACCTAGTGCATTGGCCTGATCGCTTCGCACTTGATTCACGATTGCTTGAATTTCGCTCAGAGAATCAACGCCGGTGGTGTCGTCTGCCGAGTTAGCGATTGCTTGCACGACGAGTGCCAGATTTTCGACAGTAACACCGGTCAATCCAATGGAGGCAAGCCGCTCAAGTGACAGTGCCGTGAGCGCCTGCCCACCTGTTGCCACCAGGAAGATGTCGGCAACCACATCTGCAACTGCTGCCAATTCGGAGTAAGTATCAACTTGGCCATCATCAAACTTGTCAAGGATCTCGTTCAGTAATCCGGCTTTAGACGTCGTGTCAATGCGGGTCAGCCCCATCGCGCCGTAGTCACTCTGAGTCAGGGCGACATCGTTGTCAATCGTCCCATCAGCACCATTTAAAATCGCAACATATCCAGAAACGACATTCTGAATCTTGATAGTTGAGTCTGATTCGGAAGCACCAATCTCAGCAAATGCCGAATTGATCGAGCCCAGATTGTTGGTGGTGACGCCGCTTACCCCAGCGTTCGCGTAATCATTCAAGGTCGGCTCAACTGTCGCACCAGTGGCGTCGTACGTGCTGATTCGATCAATCGCATCTAGGCGCGACTGCGCCACAGCGCCATCAACGATTGAATGCATCTCCGACACAGAATCAATCCCGGATCCATCCGCACCGCTTGCACGAATCGCTGCGAGAACCTCGGCAAGATTTGCCTCGGTCACTCCGCTCAGGCCGAGTGCGGCAAAATCTGCGGGCGTCAGGGCCGGCACCGCTGGGGTTCCGGCAGATTCACCGATGAATCGAGTCACCAAAGATGCCAACGCGGACAGTTCTTGATAACTATCAACGGCCGATGTGGGGCGAATGTCAATGAGTTCATTCAGCAGATTTACTTCTGCTGGAGCATCAACCGCAGGCAAGCCCAGCGATGAGAATTCGGCGACTGTCAACGGCACCCCACCGTCTGCGGCCCCGTTAGCCAATGCAACAACCCTGACGTATGCGTCAACAATTGCTTGCACTTCGGCCTGTGAATCCGTGTCGTTCGCAGATTTGTCTGCGATGAATGTATTGATCGCCGCGATATTCGCCGAGTCAACCCCAGTGACTCCAATGTTTTCAAAATCGCTCAGAGCTGGGGTGGTGTTGCTTCCGATGTAATTCGAAATGATTGCTTGTGAAGCACCTCGCGCTGCAGCGATTCCAGCGTCAACATTCGCCTGCAATTTCGCCAAGGTGTCAATTTCTGAGGCGTTTGCCGTCGCAGAGATCGCAGCAATAACCGCAGCAAGGTTTGATGTCGTCACGCCAGCAACGCCAATGAGCGCAAAATCTGCAGGAGTCAAGGCAGGTGAAGCAACTCCCCCAGCAGCGACGACTGCCAATCGAGCCACGACGCTGGCGATTGCTTGCAGTTCGACATACGTGTCAACATCGTCCCTGGAACGGGAATCAAGAATTGAACTCAGAAGACCTGCATGAGCCGAGGTCGTTATTGCAGTTAGTCCAAGACCCTGATACTGCGTAAACGTCAATGAAATCGCGCTATTTGAGGTCCCGTCAGCACCATTTAAAATGATCGAGTAGATATCGGCGATCGCTTGAACTTCACTTCGTGAATCGGTCGCTGCAGCGTTCAATACTTCTAGAACAGTATTGATCGAAGCCAGATTCACTTGATCGACACCAGTCACTGAAACGGCCGCGAAGTCTGCCTCGGTCGGAACGGTGTTGGTTCCGTCGTACACCGAAATAACTGCAAAGGCGGCCCGTTGCACCGCAACGGCCGTATCAATCGCTGCATTCAGGTCTGCCAGAGAATCAACGCCGGTGGTGTCGTCTGAAGTATTTGCGATTGCTTGCACGACGAGTGCCAGATTTTCGGCAGTAACACCGGTCAATCCAATGGAGGCAAGCCGCTCAAGTGACAGTGCCGTGAGCGCCTGCCCACCTGTTGCCACCAGGAAGATGTCGGCAACCACATCTGCAACTGCTGCCAATGCGGAGTAAGTATCAACTTGGCCATCATCAAACTTGTCAAGGATCTCGTTCAGTAATCCGGCTTTAGACGTCGTGTCAATGCGGCTCAGCCCCATCGCGCCGTAGTCACTCTGAGTCAGGGCGACATCGTTGTCAATCGTCCCATCAGCACCATTCAAAATCGCAACATATCCAGAAATGACATTCTGAATCTTGATAGTTGAGTCTGATTCGGAAGCACCAATCTCAGCAAATGCCGAATTGATCGAGCCCAGATTGTTGATGGTGACGCCGCTCACCCCAGCGTTCGCGTAATCATTCAAGGTCGGCTCAACTGTCGCACCAGTACCGTCAAACCGGCTGATTCGATCAATCGCATCTAGGAGCGACTGCTCAACAGCGCCATCAACGAGCGAGCGCAACTCCGACACAGAATCAATCCCTGATCCGTCTGCACCGCTTGCACGAATCGCTGCGAGAACCTCGGCAAGATTTGCCTCGGTCACTCCGCTCAGGCCGAGTGCGGCAAAATCTGCGGGCGTCAGGGCTGGCACCGCTGGGGTTCCGGCAGATTCACCGATGAATCGAGTCACCAAAGATGCCAACGCTGACAGTTCTTGATAACTATCAACGGCCGATGTGGGGCGAATGTCAATGAGTTCATTGAGCAGATTCACTTCTGCTGGAGCATCAACCGCAGGCAGACCGAGCGACGATAGCTCGGTCGCCGTTAACGGCACTCCACCGTCTGCGGCACCGTTAGCCAACGCAACTACCTTGGCATAGGCATCGACAATCGCCTGTACCTCTAATTCAGAATCTGTATCAACCGCGAGTTTCTCGGCAATCAACGAATTAATACCTGCGAGATTCACTGCGTCAACCCCAGTGACTCCAATGTTTTCAAAATCGCTCAGAGCCGGGGTGGTGTTGCTTCCGATGTAATTCGAAATGATTGCTTGTGAAGCACCTCGCGCTGCAGAGATTCCAGCGTCAACATTTACTTGCAACTTAGACAGGTCGTCAATGCCCGAACCATTATCCGAGGTCTCAGCGATCGCAGCAACAACGGCCGCAAGGTTTGATGTCGTTACACCATCAACACCAATGAGTGCAAAATCCTCAGGTGTCAACACCGGTGAAGCAACTCCGCCAGCAGCGACTGCTGCCAGCCGAGCAACAACGCTCGCAATTGCTTGTAGTTCAACGAATGTGTCTACGTCGCTCCTCAATCGAGCATCAAGAACTGAGCTCAAAAGACTTGCAGGGGCAGCTGTTGTAATGGCCGTTAATCCAAGAGCTTGATACTGATTAAACGTCAATGAAATCGCGCTATTTGACGCTCCGTCGGCACCATTCAAAATAGTCGTATAGGTATCAACAACTGCCTGAACTTCACTGCGCGAATCGGTTGCGCCTGCATCTAAAACCACAAGAACCGTGTTGATAGAGGCCAGATTCGTTTGATCAACGCCAGTCACTGAAACCGCCGGGAAATCGGCCTCAGTCGGAGCCGTATTGCTTCCGTCGTAGGCTGAGATGACCGCAAATGCGGCACGTTGCGCGGCCACTGCGGCATCAACGAGAGTGGTCAATTCAGCAAGAGAATCAACTCCACTTCCATTGTCTGCAGAACCAGCGATAGCAGCAATGACTGACGACAAATTGTCTTGATCGACACCAGTGATTCCCAATAACGCAAGATCTGCAGGCGTGAGTGCTGGAGCTGGAGTTTCACCAGCTGCTGTCTCAAAGATCGCCTTCACAACGGCTGCGAGCGCAATGACTTCGGCCTGTGTGTCAACTGCCGATGAAGTCAATTTGTCAATAATGTCATTCATCAACGATGCCTTGGCAGCATTGTCAATTGCCGTGATTCCACCAGCGCCGTACTGTGAAGCAGTTGCAGTGATGCCATTGTCATCACTGCCATTTGCTCCGTAGAGCGCAGCGATCTGAATAGTCGAGATTGTCCGAGCTGGCGACGAAACAACACTCGTGTTACCCACAGAGTCAACTTGGTCAGCTGTGAAGGTGTGCGATGAATTCGACACCGTCGGGGTTGTGAAAGTCCACGAACCACCAATGCCAACCGTGACCGAGCCAATGAGATTCGCTCCATCGTAGATATTGAGCGTTGCCCCTGGTTCGCCCGTACCCACAAGAACTTGATCCAAGGCAAAAGTCGTGATTGGGTCAATCGTCGGGGCGTCGGGAACATCGGTATCGACCAACATGCCCGCCGTTGTTGAATCGGTGCTGGTGTTTCCAGCAATATCGGTCGCAGAAGCCTTTAATGAATAACTGCCATCCACCAGAGACGACGTGGTCAACGTCCAATTGCCCGAGCCGTCAGCAGTAGTTGTGCCGATCAGATGCAGACCTTCATACAAACTCACAGCCGAAAACGCTTCAGCGGTTCCCGAAATTGATGGCGTCGCAGAACTCTTCAATAAATTCGTCCCGGTGATAACCGGAGCAATCGGACGAGAGGTATCAATGGTGACACCAAGACCCGCGCTGAAGCTGCTCGCGTTGCCAGCGCTATCAATCACCAATGCTCGCAAGGTATACGACTTATCAGCGAGGGCTGAAACAGTTATTGACCAATTGCCCCCTACTACTTGGCCAGTTCCGATCAATTGAAGTCCGTCGTACAACTGAACCGTGTCACCACTGGTGCCCGTTCCGACAAATGTTGGCGTCGTGCGCTGCGTGATCCGGTCGGACGTCAGTCGGCCAGAATCTGAGGCAGTCTGCAGATTTGGCTCAGTTGCGTTTGGAACGCTCGTGACGATCTTCAATGTCAAACCAGGTGACACCAGTCCGATATTTCCCGCTCGGTCAAGAACTCGAACCTTCACTACTTGAGAGCCATCTGACAGAACTCCCAGTGGCAACACATGGACGTAACCATTCGCAACGTCAATGCTCGACACTGTCACCGCTCCAATGACCTGGAGCGAAGCGTCAAGCAACTGCACTTGATCGTTTGCGACTACGCCTAACCCCGAAAGGAGCACCGAAATATTGGGCTGAGCAATCGATGTGGTGTCGTCACTAGATGAAACGCCGGTGTCATCTGCAGCCAAAAGATCAGGCTCGGCTGGGGCGATCTGAGCGGTCGTATCAATCAATACGGAAAGTGCAATTGAGTCGCCTCCGCTGACACCAGCAACTGAACGGGCCTTGGCAGTGAGGGAATTCTGACCTTCTGACAAATCAGCATTCGGCTGAAGAAGTACGTATCCGGTCGAAACATCGGTGGAGGACAACGTGAGAGTTTTGACAATTGTTGAACCACTGAGCAGCAAAATACTGTCGCCCGCGACGAGTGGGCTTCCAGAAATTTCAATCCCGTCAATGGCAACCTTGAATATCGGTCGCAACGTAGATGTCACATTGTCACGAGCTGAAATTCCGGTGTCAGTCGCGTCGGTCAAATTTGGCGCACCTGGCGTACCAGGAACGCGGTTATCAACAACAAGATCAAGTTGGCCGAGAGACCCGGCCGAGTTGCCCTGGCTTGTCACTCGGCTCTTGACCCCATAGACGTCGTCATTGAGATCGCTCAACGTGAACTGATAGGCGCCAGCCACAACGTCGGCCGCGTCAAGCGTTCGTGAAGCCAAAACAAAACCAGTGTCATCAATCAATTCCAACAATTGACCAGCCTCATGCGATGGAGTCGCACCGTTCACGAGAGAAACATCAATCCGCACGGTTCGCTGGGTCGTGATGTTGTCGGCATCATTCAACGTGTCATCGGCTGCGTTGAGATCCGGATCACCAGGCACGGCAATACTCGCCAAATTCATCGTCACGCTTCGCGAACGGCTTGCATTATTGCCAGCCGCGTCAGTGGCAGTCACCGAGAAAACAACTGGGGAAGTTGACGCAATTGTTGTCCAATCTGAAGCGATCAATGAATATGTCCACGAACCATTAGATGGCGTGAGAATTTTCGTCAGTCCGGCGAATTGCAAGTTGATGGTTGAGCCATTTTCAACAGTTCCCGAGATTGCTACACCCGAATCCTTCTCTGATCGAACAACCACATCGTTGCCGGCGACCGTTGACAGCGAAACAGTCGGTGGCGTGGAGTCGATACGCCATGTCTTAGAAGTGGAAGAGGCAGATGTGTTCCCGGCAACATCAACGGCCACCGCGCTGATGAAATGATCTCCTTCGCTCAGGGTTGAGGCATCAAAGGACCAAGTTCCGTTTGTTGCGACCACAGAAGCCAATTGAGTGGCTGGGTTTGTTGAACTATCGGTCACGATGACAGTTGAACCAGTCTCTGTAGTGCCCGAAAGTGTCGGCGTTGCGTCATTGGTCAATATTGGTGATGTTCCATCCACACCCGGCACGCTTGGAGCCGCAGTGTCGTAATTGATTGAAAGCACTGAACTGACATTGTTCGGGTTACCGGCCGAATCGGTAAATGCTCCCCCAGCAATGGACATAGTTCCTGTCCCGCCATTCACTGCTGTTGTAGGAGTAAACACCACTGTGTATTGCGTCGGGGAAACTACGACGAAAGAATTGACTAACCCGCCCAAAACCGTCAGGTCGCTCTGGACAAATGTTGACGACGCTTCCGACAAGTTCACAGTGATAGTTGAAGTCTGCCCAATCTTCAATGTTGAACTTGATGCCGTCAAAGTTGCCGACGGCCTCACATAGTCGACTGTCAATGTCACAGCCTGGCTGAGTGATGAGTTGTTTCCAGCCGCATCAATCAGGCGTACCGTCAGTTGGCCACCAGCAGCAATTGCTGCTTGCAATTGAGACGAGGTCGTGAAATTCAGATTGAAGGTCAACGAGGTGTCACCCGACAAAATCGTCGTGTCGGTCGCAATCGTGATTGTCCCAAGTATCAACTCGGCTGATCCACCAGTTGCTTGTCCCGCGACAATTGAGGCCGTCGCCGTCATGTTTGTCGAAGCAGACAACAATGTGTTGGCAACCACAGTTCCGCCAACAGGAGTCACAGTTAGTGCCGTCGGCGTAGACGGAGCGGTCGTATCAATCACGATCGCCTTTGAAGCAGCGAGTGAACCGCTTGCGCTAGCAATCGGCACGGCCAACGCAGCATCATTGCCCGCAACATCTTTGATCGTTCCACCGTTCAAAACCAGAGCCGATACTGACTGCGCATCTAGATCACTACTGGTGTCACCTGCCTGAACCACATAACGGAATGTCAAAATTGATGTCCCTGAACCACTCACATAACTTGCTGTGCGATCGGTAGCACCAGTTTCCAACAACAACGTCGGCACACCGCCAGCGGTGCTCACAACAACGTTTTCAGACATCGTGACTGCAACATCAATTGTTGCTCCAGCACGATACGCGCCATTGACCGCTGATGAAGAAAGGCTTGAGACAACCGGAATCAAAGTGTCAACCGCGGCAGTCAACACGGAACTTGCAGTATTGAGGTTTCCAGTCGCGTCGCCAAAGACACCAGCGAGTACTGATACAGACATCGATGTATTCGAATTTGTTGTTGGCGTGAAAGTAAATGTGTACGAAGTACCCGAACCCATAAAGCCACTGATCAAACCTCCAGCAACTGCAATGTCGGCATTCGTAAAGTTGACACTCACCTCACTCAACGTGGCAGTGATCGTCGCAGTCTGGCCAGCGATGAGAGACGTACGTGAACTCGACAACTGAACAGTCGGTACCACATAGTCAACGAGCAGCGAAACCGAAGCACTCGCATTTGAAATGTTCCCTGCTAAGTCAGTCATTTTGACGGTCAACGATCCACCCGCAGCGACAGCGGCTTGGAGCTGGGTAGTCGAAGTTTTTCCAAGCGCAAATGACACTGAAGTATCTGCTGCCAGGATTGTTGTATCTGTCGCAATAGCCACACCATCGAGATACAGAGTCGCAGAACCACCCGTGGCCTCAC
>JBIKYT010000054.1:0-12538 GCA_044355095.1 Ilumatobacteraceae bacterium | reverse complement strand
GGTCGTAAAGCCCAAGCCCTCTCGGTAAAACGCTGTGAACTCATACACCTGACCACCAACGAAGGTGGCTCCGAGAAGTGCAGTAATGACGAGCCACAAGTTCATGTTGCGCTCGTCTTTGCGCTGAGCTGCCGAAACAGCCAGCACCATCGTCAACGAACTCATCAACAAGATGAATGAGCTGACCGAGGTAAACGGAATATCGAAGATCTGATCGGGCTGTGGCCCTTCGTTGACGCGACCTTTGTACAACATATAGGTCGAGATCAGTCCACCAAAAAGTAGACATTCTGAACCGAGGAACATCCACATTCCGAGCTTGTTGTTGGACATGCCCGTTGAGGAATGTGCGCCATGACCTACGTCATGACCGTGGGAGATTGCTGTTTCAGCCAAGGGGCGACAGCTCCTTCGTGTGGCCGCCACCTTCACCAGGTGCCGGGGGATCGAAATCTTCGTCGGGTGACGTCGATGGTTCCATGGACCAACCAAACATTGTCAACATCGTCATGGCGGCGCCGACTGCCATCAACATACGGTTGTAAATCAAACCGTATGTAATGACCGGCAAGGACAATGCCAACAAGATTGGCCAATACGAACGTGATGGCATGTGAATGTGCTCATCGGGATGGGCGTTAAGTTCAGCCATCACTTCTTCAGCACTACGCACTTGTGTGACCGCATGCGTCGTAGCGTCCGTCTCGTACTTACGATGGAAGAACTCGTCAAGGTGACCAACTGTCGGAATGGTGTCGAAGTTGTGTTCTTGCGGCGGGTTGTGAGTCATCCACTCAAGGGTGCGACCATCCCACGGATCGAGCGGCGAAATCGCAATCTTCTTTGATTTGTGGGTGTACACAATGTTCACCAAGAACATCAGCACGCCAATACCCAAAATGAACGAGCCAATTGATGCGACTTGGTTCCAGAATCCGAGGTTGAAGAATCCTTCACCAGCGCGAGCTTCGGTCCAGACGCCCATACGACGTGGCTGACCTTGCAATCCAAGAATGTGCATGGGTCCGAATGTGAGGTTCATTCCGATCACCATCAACCAGAAGTTCCACTTTCCGAGCCCTTCGCTCAACTGGCGACGGAACATCTTGGGCCACCAGTAATAGAAGCCAGAGAACAAGCCGAATACTGCTCCACCAAACAACACGTAGTGGAAGTGGGCAACGATGTAATAGGTGTCAGTTTGCTGAGTGTCTGACGGGGCAACCGCGTGAGTAACGCCCGATAGACCACCAATGGTGAACTGAACGACCAAAGCAATTGCGAACAACATTGGCACGGTAAAGGTGAGTTTGCCACCCCACATTGTCATGACCCAGTTCACAATCTTGACACCGGTCGGAACCGCGATGGCCATCGTGGCCATCGAGAACACAGTGACCGATACTGGACCAAGGCCCGAAGCAAACATGTGGTGGGCCCATACGCCCCAACCAACGAAACCGATTGCGGCACCCGACATCGCAACGATGGGATAACCAAACAATGGCTTCTTTGAGAACACTGGAAGGACTTCACTGATAATGCCGAAGGACGGCAGGATCATGATGTACACCTCAGGGTGACCGAAGATCCAGAACAAGTGCTGCCACAAGAGTGGGTCGGCTCCCGACGCCACATCAAAGAATGTCGCATCGAATGAACGCTGGAATGACAGCAAGAACAAGGCGACAGTAATGACGGGAATGGCGAACAACAGCAAGAACTGGGTCACGAGAATCATCCAGGTGAAGATGGGCATACGCATCATCTTCATTCCGGGCGCCCGCATGTTGAGGATGGTGACAATCAAGTTGATGGCACCGGTCAGTGAAGCAATACCAGTGATCTGCAAACCAAGTGTCCAGAAGTCAATTCCGTGGCTTGGCGAGAACAAGGTGCTGCTGTTTGGTGCGTACATGAACCAACCACCGTCGGCGCCGCCACCCAAGAACCAAGACGAGTTCAAGAACAAACCGCCAAACAAGAAGCACCAGAAACCAAACGCGTTCAAACGTGGGAATGCCACGTCACGTGCACCAATTTGCAACGGCACGAAGTAGTTCGCAAATGCGGCGGCCATTGGCATCACGAACAAGAACACCATGGTGGTCGCATGCATCGTAAACATCTGGTTGTACTGATCAGCGTTCAGAACTTTTCCATCAGGAGCAACGAGTTGCAAACGAATCAGCAACGCTTCAACACCGCCCACGATGAAGAAGAAGAAGGCGGTGACGCCGTACATAATGCCGAGCTTCTTATGGTCGACTGTAACGATCCAATCACGCCAACCAGTTGACGCGGCGGGCCGCTTGAAAACACCAAGTGCTTCGCTCGGCTTGACGCCACTAGGCGCTCCGCCGGCAATAGCCACTTCAGTGGAGGGACGATCGATGATGGTCATCTGAGTGTTCTCCCGTTATTTCCGCTCGAGCAGATAGGCAATGATGGAATTGATTTGGTCCTCGGTGAGACCAAGTGCCGGCATACCGCGGTACTTGCCATCGGAGGCTTCCAACTTGGTTGGGTCGGCATACATCGGCTTCTTGGCCGGTGAATTACGCAACCACTCACGAAGGTCTTTCTGATTTAGACAATCAGAGGAAACACCAGCAAGGTAACGCTCGCCGAAATCGGCTGCGTCGGCATTCCAGACGTTGTCGCGACATTCAGGCGTGAGCAAATCCCATGATGCACCAGCGAAAGTGTTGCGCGTCATGAGGTTGGTCAAATTAGGTGCAGCACCCGAAACGATGTACTGATCGGGAGCCGAAATAATCAGACTTCCATCAGGGTTCGCAAGCCCGTTGACTTGGTGACAGCGGCTGCACTGTTGAATGAACAAAGCCTCACCAACTGCCGCTTCGGTACCAGCCTCAGGAGCGGTGTATTCCTCAAGTTCGTTAGCAACCCACTTGTCGTAATCAGCCCGTGACAACACGACTGCTTCCATACGCATATATGAATGTGACAATCCGCAGAACTCGGTGCACTGTCCGGCGTAAATTCCAGGTTCAGAACCCTCCATGCGTAATAGGTGCACACGACCAGGAACGCTGTCCTTCTTACCGTTCAACTTCGGAATCCAGTACGAGTGGATGACGTCACGACTTGTAACTCGCAACAAGACCTTGGTGTCTTCTGGGATCACGAGCTGACCAGATGTCACAATCGGAGCGGTAATTCCGTATTCTTCGATGTTCGAACCAGAAGCCGGGTAGTCGTACTCCCACCACCACTGTTGACCAGTGACGTTGATGGTCATTTCGGTATCGCTGGTTTTGGCCAACTCGAAAATTGTTCCAGCAGTCGGAATTGCAACACCCAAGAGAATCAACACTGGGATAACTGTCAACACTATTTCAAGAGCGGGCTTACCATGGGTCTGCTCGGGAATCGCTTGTCCACGATCGCGGTAGCGATACATTGCCCACGCCACTGCGGCAAAAACAATGACACCAACAACGCCTGCGACGTAAAACACTGGTCGCTGCAAATTGTCAATTTTCTCAGCGTTCGGTCCAGCTGGTTGCCAGGTATCTTGCGGTGCATCCTTGGCACAACTTGCCAAGAAACTCAACGCTGAAACGGCAATCGCAGCCTTTGAGGCATTACGCCAACGTCGTGCAGTCTTCATTGACTCTCCAACTTGATTAATCGTCTTTTTCACGGCACCAACACCTCTACAGATGCTCCCTCAAGACCAGGAACGGTAATGCTGAATCCCTCAGTACTTGAAATAGATGGCTTTGGAATATTCACGACGACCCCTTGTTGACCACCTTTTGTCACCAATGACGTACACGCTTGAAGCAAAGTCTCGCGCTCAACACCGCCGCCCAAAGATTCGACAACCTTGCCGTATGTCACTACCATCCGGCGTTCGCCTTCATCTTCGTTATGAAAGAGGATGCTTGAGTTCAGTGAACGCTGCAAAGTGATTGACGCCAGTGGACCGCTGTAGCCGTCCATCTCGGCATACAAAACACCGTCTTTCAGAGTCACGGTAGCGGCCACACTGCTCTTGGCTGACACCGCGCGCACTGCATGCTTATCGGAGTAATCGGCTTCTTCACCACAGGCACGGTGGGCGAAGTGATCTTCTTCAGCGGCCTCTGTCAATTGCTCACGCTCTCCATCGAGAGCGAGTACGACACCGACAACTGATAAGGACAAAAGCACCACTCCGCATACTGCACCGACAAAACGAACACTCGTGCCGCGTCGGACCGATAGCACCGAGCCAAAGAACAAGACCAAGATTCCGATGATGCTGAAGACAATGGCCCCAGCATCCTTTGACAAAGCCAAGAAAATTCTCGAGGATGACAACACGATGATGGCGAGCAACAATGCTCCAGCGATCGGAATTTCGAGTGGGTGAACAACCCGGCCACGAACTCGCTCGTTATAACTCGGGTCAGACGAAGCACGATCGCTCCAGTTCTGAATCAGCCATTCGCCGAGCATTGCTATCAACAGAGCAACGCCGACTTTGAAAATGCCTGGTGAAGTGACGAGACCAACAATCACAGTTCCGAGCGATAGTGCAGTTCCGAGTGGGAACCAACTACGACCGGATCCACGTTGTGCCGCTGGCGCTGATTCATGCTGTTCGGTGTCGGTCGACAACACATGACCATCTCGGACATATGAGGCGATAGCGCCGAGGAATATTGATGCGGTCGCGACGAACACCAATGCAACTGCACCAGACCCGCCTTCGTTCGCAATCATCCAAACAATCGCTGCGGCAAACGCCACTGCACCAAGTCCGTAAAAGAGTTTTGAGCTTGTTGTAATCATGAGTGCTGCCTCGTCACTTCTGCACGTAGATGACGAACCACACTGCACAGAACGCTGCAGTGAGGAAGTACCAATAAAGGGCATGAGCCGAAACAAGTTCGACTTCTTTCGAGCGTCCACCGAGATACCTGAACGCAGCAACTGCAGTGAACACCAAACCAGAAAGCAACAATGCGGTCATCGCACCGGTTGAGGCATAGAACATTGAATGGAAGGCTCCATCTTTGGCTCCGACGCCCATTTGAGTCCAGATGAAGATCTGAGCGTTAATGACTGCCAAAGCCATGAGCGACGTGACTCCGAGGGCCAGACCAGTATGCGTGCGGTCATTGCGCTTTGCTGAATACACAGCCCACTGCGCCATGACACAAACAACAAGAAGTCCGAGCAACATGATGTTTGCAGCAACTTCTGGAACAATGATCTTTTCGGGCATCCAGTCTTTGATGAAGCCACGCTTCGCCGATTCACGCACTGGTGCATCGGCGCGGAACTTCAGCCAAGTAGCCATCATTCCGCCGACGAGCATGAGGCCAGCAGCACCTGCCACCGCAGTGCCAACAAATACTTGGCGACGCGGTGCGGGTTGCGAGGCGGGGGGTAGTGCAAGCATCAGGCAACCTTCCCTGTTGATAAAGCGGACTTGGTGTCGGCCAACGGAGTTGCCGAATTCACGACAATGACTCCAGCAAAATTATCTTCGGGTGGTGGTGATGACGTCGCCCATTCAAGAGTCGAACCATCCCACGGATCGTTACCGGCAACCGAACCACTTGTGAAACTCTTCAACGACAATCCGATGAATGCAATCGAAGCCAACAACATGACGACGAATCCTGCACACGTCAATGCGTTCCATAAATCTTGTGGACCGCTGTACGAAAAGCCGTTCGCCAAACTGGCCGGCTGATCAGCAAACCCAGCGACAAAGTAAGGAACTGAATCAAGACCAATGGCTAGCAATGCCAACAATGCCAACGGAGTTGCGGCCTTGTCAGAGATTGAACGTCCCCACAACTTGGGTCCCCAGAAACAAATACCGCCGAAGGCAATGGCAATCGCGCCAAAGGTGATCGGCACATAAACGCCAGCTTCGTAGACCGAGCCGATCAAACCAGCATCTTCTACGAGCCCAACGATATGTGCTGCAGCACCAAGAAGAATTCCGAGAAGACCGATCAAGACAAAAGTCAACGGAGCACTAATCGATGGCTTGGCCGACTTAAGTGTCAAGAGCGACAAACCAAGAACTCCGAGCAATCCGAGAACGGGGACAACGTTCAGCAACAAGAACGGAAGCAGGTCGGCGATTTTGGTACCGGCGTTATCAAAGAATTTCTCGCCTTCCCAAGGAAGAGTGATGCTCGTCTGAGTTACCACGGCAATCGCAGATACGGCGACCACACCAATTGCACCGAACGCAGCCGAGCGTTGCGCCAAGCGGGTGCGTCCGATCGTCGGCACTACATCAAGCACGATGCCGAGAGCAGGAATCGCCAAAAGGTAGCTAAACGGTTGTGACAACGCCCAACCGACCCACTGGTTGACTCCGGTGTTGCCACCGAAACCGGTGCGGGCGTAACGATGATCGACATATACGTAAACAGTCGTACCAATCAAAACTGGCATCGTGAGAATCACAGCCAATGAACCAACGAGTGATGACCATGTGAAAAGTGGTGCCCGCAAAATGCCCATACCTGGTGCTCGAGTTGTGAGCACACTGACCGCGATTGATGTCGCTGCCATCAACACACCAAGACCAAGAACAATGGAACCAGCAAGGTACAAATCAACGAGATCGGAGTTACCACCGTTGGGTCCTCCGTTGCCAATGATTGACGCCACTGCAAGACCAAGACCAGTCAGCCACATCCAGAAGCCTGACGCTGCTAAGCGCGGGAACGCATTTGAACGTGCACCCAACTGCAACGGCACCACGGCGATTGATAAGCCGAGTAGCAATGGCACAACCGCACCGAAGGTGAGCAGCAAACGAACTGCGGCTAACACTTGCGGAACTGAATCAACACTCAGAATCTGATAACTATCGGCGTTGATGCGCTCGAAGGTCACCAGAATCGCAAGCACGAGTCCGGTCACAAGACCGACAAGTCCAGAGCCGATGAAGAGGCGTCCAACTTTTTTGTGGTCAGCAGAAGTCAGCCATGTTGCAATGGCTGAATTTGATGCAGACACATCAGTAGGTAGATGGGTTTCAATTGATGTCATTCGAGATGGCTCGCTTCACGCGCAACGA
Organism: Ilumatobacteraceae bacterium; assembly: GCA_044355095.1. GTDB lineage: Bacteria > Actinomycetota > Acidimicrobiia > Acidimicrobiales > Ilumatobacteraceae > Casp-actino8. The sequence continues at coordinate 5,472 of JBIKYT010000054.1, read as the reverse complement.
GAGGAGTTCGGGGCTCCTCGGGGGTCTCAAAACTATTTCCAACTAACGACATTACCCACTTCGACCTGCGAGAACCGAAATCCCCGACCAAGTTCGTTCGTGAATTCCGCCAGAGGTGATTGACGAGAGCCATGTCTAGGATCGGTCCAGGGTTCGGCTCAGTCGCTGACCCAGGTCAGATTCCGTATTTGATGAACACGTCGACTGCCATCGCCGTGAACAGCACCGTCACATAAGTGATGGAGAAGCCAAAAACTCGCATGGCGCGGTTGGCCGAAGGGTTGCGACCCAAATCAATGGTGCTCGCAATGAATCCGAGCCCTAAAACCACTGCTGAAATCATGTACGTCAGCCCAAGATTGGCAACTGGACCCAAAATCAGCGTGGTCGCGGACAACAGAACGGTGTAGATGAACATCTGGCGGACCGTCTGCTTCATCGTCGCGACGGAGGGCATCATGGGAACCCCGGCGGCTTTGTATTCGTCGGCGTGCCGGATCGCTAAGGCCCAAAAATGGGGTGGGGTCCACAAAAATATGGCTATGAACAGGATAAATGGCTCCCAGGCCAGTGAGTTTTGTACCGCTGCCCAGCCCACCAAGACAGGAACAGCACCAGCTGCGCCCCCGATCACGATGTTTTGACGACTCGTGCGCTTGAGCCACAACGAGTAAACGAAGACGTAGAACAAGGTTGCCGATAGCGCCAAGCATGCAGCAAGCAGGTTGGCCCCGGCCCAAAGAATCGCAAAAGCGACTGCTTCGAGGGCTAAAGCAAAAATCATGGCGTCACGAGGCTTGATCAGGCCAGTCACGAGCGGACGGGTCTTGGTGCGGTCCATCAAGGCATCGATGTCCCGGTCAATGACCATATTGATGGCATTTGCCCCGCCGGCGGCCAAAGTGCCACCGATGAGGGTGATGGCGACAAGACCCCAACTAGGCCAGCCCTGTTCGGCCAAAACCATGGTGGGCACCGTTGTAATGAGCAAGAGCTCAACGACCCGCAACTTCATGAGGACGATGTAGCCACCAAAAACCGACTTGGGTTCTTTGCGGGCACCGTGTGCGGCTACTCCACCTGGAGACAGGCGAGACGGAACCAAGGGGCGAGAACCAAGAGACATCAAACTTGATCGTATGGGGGTGTGAATACATCAACCAACCGAGACAATGAAGGAGTGAACACAACTGGCGTGACTCTCGTCGCCGCGGCACCCGCCACAATTGAGCGGCCAGCGGTCGAAGAGTCAATATCTCTTGAACATCCGTGGGTTGTTTTGGTCTGGAACGACCCCATCAACCTGATGAGTTACGTCACTTTTGTCCTCCAAAAATTATTTGGCTACAGCCTTGAAAAAGCCACTGAACTCATGCTCGATGTCCATGAAAAGGGTAAAGCGGTTGTTTCGAGCGGTTCTAAGGAAAAGGCTGAAATGGACGTCTACCGGCTTCACGAGCATGGTCTGTGGGCCACGATGCAACAGGACAGCGCCTGACATGGCCCGAATCAAACCTCCGTTCACCACATCCAAAAAAGGAATCGCGGTCAATTTGGGTTCGAGCGAACGGGACTTGCTACGAACCCTGGTCGGTGAAGTTCGGGAATTGTTGACCACCTCGCTGGTCGGTGACCCAAAGTTGGCTCGACTGTTCCCGCCGGCCTATTTCGACAATGACGAGGCTGAGACCGAGTACCAACGCCTCATGCGCGACGAGTTGATCGCCAGTCGACTCGACTCAATCGCCACCGTCGATGCGATTTTAAGCGATGACAAACTGAAAATCGTCACTTTTGCCCAATTAGATGCTTTCTGTGCTGCTCTCAACGGTGTGCGACTCGTTCTCGGGACCGTCCTCAACATTGACGAAATCGACGACTACCTCGATGCCGACCATCCTCGGCACGACGAACTCACGCTGTACAACTATTTGTCTTGGCTCCTTGACGGTGCCGTCTCGACCCTCATGGAACAGCCTCTTCCGTAAAACCCCGTCGCAGTCAGGGGACTTCGGGTGGAGACCGCAAGCAGTCCTGTTAGAGTTGCCACGCTCTCATCGAGACGAGTGCCCAAGCCCCCATCGTCTAGTGGCCTAGGACACCACCCTTTCAAGGTGGCGGCACGGGTTCGAATCCCGTTGGGGGTGCCAGACCGTTTTGCGGTCCGACATCTAGTACGTCATGCATCTAACGAATACATCTAGAAGTAACACATTTAGTACGAACACATTTAGTACGAAAACATTTAGTACATAGCCGAAATTGCAATAACCAAAGCAAATGTTTTGGTCTCGTGGTGAAGTTGGAGTTCACGCCGGCCTGTCAAGCCGGAGGTCGCGGGTTCGAGTCCCGTCGGGACCGCCAGTGCATGTGGGGAAACCCACAGGCACACGGTCGAGTAGCTCAGTCGGCAGAGCGTCCGCCTGAAAAGCGGAAGGTCACCGGATCGACGCCGGTCTCGACCACTTCATGTTTAGACGCGATATCGAAGGCCTTCGGGCACTGGCTGTCGGCTTCGTCATTCTTTTTCACGCCAAGTTTTTGGGACTTACAGGTGGATTCATCGGGGTCGATGTTTTCTTCGTGGTGTCAGGATTTCTGATCACATCGTTGCTGATCAACGAACATTCGTCTGTCGGTGAAATTTCTCTGAAGAATTTTTATGCCCGGCGGGCGCGACGATTACTTCCTGCATCTGCGTTAGTCATCGGACTTACTGCTCTCGCTAGTCGCATTTGGCTTGAACCACTTCGACTCAAAGACATCGGTACTGACGCTGTAGCCAGCGGAGGGTTCTTCGCCAACATTTTATTTGGCGTTCGCAGCACCGATTATCTGCAAGCCGGACAACCACCCTCCCCGTTCCAACATTTTTGGTCCCTGTCAGTTGAAGAACAGTTCTACATCGTGTGGCCCGCGCTCTTGATGTTGTTGCTCTGGAAGTCGCGTGAGCGCCACACCAGAGCAATTGTTGCGGTCTCAATTTTAAGTGTTGCCTCGCTTGCGCTTTGTATATGGCAAACCACTCAATCTCAACCGTGGGCTTTCTTTGGTTTACATACCCGTGCATGGGAACTTGGCATTGGTGCACTCGTTGCCTTGTGTTGGAAATACGTTGAACAACTACCAACCAATTTCCGCGCTGTCATTGGTTGGCTTGGCCTCTTCGCCATCGTTGTCAGTGGACTAACCATCACCGAAAAAATGGCCTTTCCAGGGAAGTTAGCTTTGCTACCAGTTGTAGCGACTGCGCTCGTATTGATGGCTGGACAACATGCGCATTGGGGACCGCAACGAATTCTTTCGCTTCAACCTCTGCAATGGATTGGTGCGCGGTCATACTCAATTTATTTGTGGCATTGGCCAGTGTTGATTATCGCCGAGTCCCATGCAGCGCGTGCTTTGACGGTGACCGAGCGTCTGATTGCAATCGCTACATCAGTCATCGCTGCGTCACTATCGCATCATTTCTTGGAAAACCCAGTACGCCATTCTGTTTCGCTGCAAGCCAAACCGCGTCTCGCGCTCATGGTGGGTGGAGCGTTGATTGTGCTGAGTGTCGGCGTGGGGTTTGTCTTACGAACCTCTTCAGTTGCCCTCAGCACCGACGTTATTGCCGATGCGCCTGTTGCTATTGCGAGTACAACGACATCAACGACTGCGCCCGTTGTTTTGACTGACAGCACAGTTGCACCGGTTGAGACAACAACATCTCTCGTCACAATCCCAGAAGGTCCCCCACCCTCCATCGTGAATCCGACCGCGCCAATTGACGCAGTCATCGCCGGTGCGCTCACCGATGAAGTTCCGGCGAATTTACAACCTTCATTACGTGGTGCTTCTGGCGACAAGCCTGAAATCTATGACAACGGTTGCCATGTCAACCTGGTTTCTGTTGAACCACAGGTTTGCGTGTATGGCGACACCACTTCTGATTTCACTGTCGCCCTGTACGGCGACTCCCATGCTGCGCAATGGTTCCCCGCACTCAATCAAATTGCCCTTGAACGTCAATGGCGACTCATCATTCTGACCAAAATGGGTTGCACCACGATTGATCTCATCACTGCTAATTCGCTCGTCGGCCCCACCTATCCGGGATGTCGACCCTGGCGCGAAAAAGTTCTTGAGCGTTTCGTGGCAGAAGATGTACGTGTCGTCTTCATGACTAACTCCAATCGATTAACTGATCCATCTACCGGTCAACCGTTTGCCGATTCAATTGTTAAAGCCGAAAGTGCAACATTGATGACACAGTTGCAATCAATGGGAATCAGTCCAATCGTGATCACAGACACTCCGTATCCAGGCACCGATGTACCCATCTGTTTGTCAAAGGCCATCAAGAATGTTGGATCGTGTGCAGTCAGTCGCGACAAAGGAATTCGGGCAAATCGTCAACAAACCAGTATTGATGTAGCAGTTGAAAACAACGCCCAATATCTCGATGTCAGTCATTGGGTCTGTTCACTTGATACATGTCCAGTCATTACTGGCAACATTTTGATGTATCGCGATTCGCATCACCTCACGACCACATATGTGCAGTTTTTAACACCCCTCATTGAGGCAGCAGTTGCGCCTTATGTAGATGGTGTGAGGTCGCGAATCAGCGCTTCTTGAGCAACGGTTGCCACTAAAACGCCGTCTTCACTAAACACATGTCCCAGTGCAAGACCACGATTGTTTCCCAATGAATGACACGTGAAATCGTGCAAATGCCAGCGATCACTTTGGATGGGTCGATGAAACCAAATCGTGTGGTCAAGACTCGCACCCTGGAAGTTGCGCTGATTTTCTGGACGTAATGAAATCTCGGGGTGGGTACGTACTACTGCATCAGTAGGCAAGTCGTCACTGAGGTAAGCAAACGCACATCGATGCAAAAGCTGGGCTCGATGATCACCAGGGTTACCTAACGCTTCGGTCACCCGAAACCAAGCCATGGCCCGACCTGCTCCTTCACGTCCATCGTTTGGATGATCGGCGTCCTCAATCCAACGGCGATCAAAGAATTCAGACCACGTTGAGTTGGTCATTTTCTCTGGGAGTGGAACGCCTGCCGGAAAGGCAATCGGCTGCACATCTGGAGCCTGTTCAAACTTTTGAAAACTTGCTTCCAAGTTGAGAATTGCGCCATTTTCTTGGCGTGCGACAACTCGACGCGTGCAAAAACTTTTCCCGTTGCGAATTCGATCAACTTCATAACGCACCGTGTCTTTGGGACTGCCACGTCGAATGAAATACGCGCGCAAAGAGTGAGGTTCCATATCGGGCTCAACGGTTTCAGCAGCAGCCCATAGCGCTTGCGCAACAATGTGACCACCGTATAAGCCACCCCATGGGTACTCCCGTCCGGCACCGACGAATGTGTCAACGCCGTGGGGTTCAAGGGCGAAAAGTTGTTGCATAGTCACGTCTTCAGGTTATGACGCATTAGTGAACTATGACGCATTAATGGACTATGACGAC
>JBIKYT010000126.1:0-3550 GCA_044355095.1 Ilumatobacteraceae bacterium | reverse complement strand
ACAACATTGCTGACAACACTGCCAAGTGTGGAGGTGACGGCCGACTGCGCACCGACAACATCATTGTTAAGTCGACTAATCAGCGATCCTGTTTGAGTGCGGGTAAAGAATGCAACAGGCATTCGCTGCACCTTGTCAAACAACGAAACTCGCAAATCGTAAATGAGACCTTCACCGATTCGAGCCGAATACCACCGTTGGGTGATTGCTAAAAACGCGTCAAACAAAGCAGCGCCGACGGCCAACATTGCTAAGAACCAGATACGGCCCCGATTACCTGACGGAATCGCGTCATCAATGATTGCTCGGAAAACGAATGGAGGCACAAGACCAACCGCCGAGGCAAAAATAATTGACAGTAAGAAACCAATAATCGCGGTCTTGTATGGGCTAGCAAAAACCCACACCCGAGCCATTGATGTCCGGTCAATCTTTCGACCTTTGACTGCCTCAGCATCTCCTGGCATCATCATGTGAGGTCCCATACGCATAAGGGTGCAGGCTACCTTTGACCATATGGTTCGTCGGGCGTGGCTAGGTATTCTTCTGCTTGTCACAGCCATCGCTTGTAGCGATGGTGTTTCAACCGAAACCGAATCAAATCAACAGCGGATCGCCGCTGTGCGCGAATGGTCATCAAGCTTGGAATGGGAAGACTGCGCTGGCGGCCTTGAATGCGCAAGTTTTCAAGTTCCGTTTGATTACGACAACCCAAGTCTTGGAACATTCACACTTCCGGTCACAAGACGTTTGGCCAATATTCAAGAACAGCGCATCGGCACGTTGCTGATCAACCCAGGTGGCCCAGGAGTCGCAGCCCTCGATTTTGTCGGCTATGCGGATCAAATCTTTAGTGCGTCGATCATCGACCGCTTTGACATCGTTGCTTGGGATCCACGCGGAGTCGGGCAGTCTGATCCACACATTGATTGTGTCGACAGCATGGACGACTACTTCGGACTTGATCCCTCACCTGATGATGCAACTGAAAAGGAGCAACTCATTTCGGGCGCTCAAGAATTTGCTGCCGCCTGCATGACTCTCAGTTCAGAGTTTCTGCCGTACGTGAGCACGATTGATGCTGCAAGCGATATTGATGTGTTGCGGCGATCGCTTAACGAAGAACTCATCTCTTACATGGGGTTTTCCTACGGCACCAGTCTTGGCGCAACGTGGGCGACGCTTTTCCCCGAAACGGTTCGTGCTGCTGTTCTTGACGCAGCGGTTGATCCAACTAGAGGGTACGTTGATGATCTCATTTTGCAGGCCGGCGGATTTGAAGACTCACTCAATGCCTTCTTCGCAAAATGTGATGCATCGCAGTGTTCATTCATGAAAGTCGGCGAATCAGCTGAAGATGCTTTTGATCGCATCCTGCTATCTCTTGATCAGAATCCAATCGCCAACGACGACGACCGTGCATTCACCAATCAAGGCGTCGCGCAAACTGGAATCGCTGGCACGCTTTACGGCGATTATCAATGGCCCCAACTTGAAAATGCGCTATCGGCTGCTGATCTAGGTGACGGGCAGCCTCTATTGATTTTGTTTGATGAGTACTTTGGGCGCAGCAGTACTGGGCAGATTGACAATTCGATCGACGCTTACTTTGGTATCTCTTGTCTTGATCGAGATCAGAACCTGACAAGCGATCTGGTGTTTGATCTCACGGATGAACTCACTGCGGTCGCACCACGACTTGGGCCGGGATGGATTCAAGAGATGTTGATCTGTGCCAACTGGGAAGTGGAGCCACAAGGTGGAATAACTGTCGGTGCCGAAACTGAAAATCGAATAGTTGTCGTTGGTAGCACTGGCGATGCCGCCACTCCTTTAGAAGGCACCCGCAACATGGTCGCCGCACTCGGTCAAGCGCGATTAGTGATCAGTCCACTTGAACAACACACCACGTATGGCACCGACACGTGCGTCACTGAAATCGTCGATGAGTATCTCCTCAACCTCACTGACGGACCAGACATCACCACGTGTGATTCTGGTGCATAATCGTTGCGCCTTGCGCAACAAACCTGCACCAGAATGACCTACGCTGAGCTCGTGAAACGTTCTATTTCTCCCCTCATCGCAATCGTTGTCGCCTTTGGATTCGCGGCGTCCTCCTGCAGTAGCAGTAGTTCAAGTATTGACGTCATCAGTCAAGACACTGTTGACGAGGGCACCGCTACTTCTGATGCACCGACAACTGATTCACCTGACACTTCAAGCGTTGGTTCAAATACGACCTACTCAACATCAGCCTTCGCCACCCCATCCATCTCATGGGACTCCTGTGGCACCGGTCTTGAATGTGGCTACATCGAAGTCCCGATCAATTACGACGATGTCAATTCAGATACCACTGCCCTCTACATCGTCAAGCATGCGGCTACTGATGCTGGTGCCCGTATTGGATCACTCCTTGTGAACCCTGGTGGTCCGGGCTTTGGTGGCTCATATTTGGCGGAAGCCGCCGAGAACATTTTTTCGCAAGCGATCTTGAGTTCATTTGACATCATTGGGTGGGACCCACGTGGCACCGGAACTTCGATTCCAGCCATTGATTGCACAGAGGACTACGACCGCTTTTTTGCCTCAGGCGATATCACCCCTGACACCGATCAAGAACGTGCCGACATCGTGGCCTCATCTGAAGAATTCACTCAAACATGTTTTGATAACAACGGTGATCTTCTTCCCTACATCGGAACCAACAATGTGGCTCGCGATATGGACATGATTCGTCGGGCACTTGGCGAAGACAAAATCAGTTACTTCGGATTTTCGTACGGCAGTGAGCTTGGCGCCACCTGGACCACGATGTTTCCTGAAACAGTTCGCGCTGCTGTTTTGGACGGTGCATCTGATCCCAACGCCGATGACCTTGTTGGAACACTGCAACAAAATAAGGGTTTTGAGGAATCAATTGCCACTTTCTTGGCCGACTGCTCGGCTGATTCGAGTTGTGCCTTTCACAACGACGGCAATGCCGAAGGTGCATTTGATGATCTGATGGAACAACTTGATGAGAATCCCATCTCAACATCACGTGGTCGCCCCGACTTGACGCGTGGCATGGCACTCACTGCAGTTGCTCAAGCGATGTACTCCGATTCATACTGGAGCACTCTTGAAAACGGTCTCGCGTCTGCACAAGATGGCGATGGCACTGGCTTGTTGTCATTGTTTGACCAATACTTTCAACGTCAACCTGACGGCACTTATGGAAACGAACTTGAAGCGTTCGTCAATATTCTGTGTGCCGATAATCCCGATCGCATGACTGTTGAAGAGGCCGACGCGTTAGTGCCGCAATATCAAGCAAACGCTCCACGTTTTTCTCCCGGGACCACAGGTGATTACACGTGTGTGTTCTGGCCCAAAGCACTTGACCCACGCATCAAGATCACTGGAAAAGGTGCCGGGCCCATTGTTGTGATCGGTACAACCGGCGATGCCGCTACGCCACTTGCGAGCACGCGCAATATGGTCAAAGCACTTGAAGAAGGTCGCCTAATCGTGGTGACCGCCGAACAACACACCGGCTACAACG
>JBIKYT010000125.1:0-3571 GCA_044355095.1 Ilumatobacteraceae bacterium | reverse complement strand
GCAACAAAGGTCAACTCGGACTCGGCGTCAATTCCGCTGTGCGCAATGATGCCGCGCTGAAGAGCCTCGGCTACTCGATCTTGATTGTGATCGTCGCCAGACACGATCCATCCACGATCACGCAATGCGACGCAGATTGACCCACCAATGAGACCAAGACCAAGCACAGTGACGCGTCGGGGCGTGACCACGTTGCTACTACTCATGCTCTGAATCGTATCTTTGTGCCACAAGAGCAACTGCCTCAGTTAAGAGACGCAATTCTGGCTGGGTCAGTTCACGCCACTCTCCTGGCTTCAACCGGCGATCGCTCAATGGTCCGATTCGAGTCCGAACGAGCCGGGTCACCGGATGTCCGACGGCTTCGCACATGCGACGCACTTGACGGTTACGACCTTCGTGAATCACGATGCGCAAGATGCCTGGCGTTGGTTGCGCAACTTTGGCTGGGGCCGTGACACCGTCTTCAAGTTCAATTCCGTCTCGCAAACGACGAATCGCACCGTTGTTTACTTCTCCTCCCGCTACCTCAGCCAGATATTCCTTCTCGACACCATGGCTTGGATGAGCAATGCGGTTAGCCAACTGCCCGTCGTTGGTCATCAGCAATAAACCTTCGGTGTCGGCATCAAGGCGACCGACCGCAAAGACTCGCGGCTCGACCGGCACATAATCAACCACAATCGGACGACCATGGGTATCGCTCGAAGTTGTCACAACACCCACTGGCTTATTCAGCAAGTAATACACAAGGCCCGGACGCACGCCAATTTCAACACCATCTACTGCGACTAAATCGACATCAACATCAACGCGGCGCCCGAGTTCAGCCAAAACTCCGTTGACCGTGACGCGACCTTCAGCGATGATGTCTTCGCAGACCCGACGTGATCCAAAGCCATGAATGGCCATGACCTTTTGTAAACGTTCCCCTTGCGGGAGTTGCTTCGACCGCTCGGCGAGTTGCTCCCAGAGCGGTGGCTCAGGCTCCCGGTTCGTCATGAGCAGCCTCAACTGACTCGGCGACGGGCTCATCATCTGAGGTAACCGGAGCAATAACTTCTGGCACTGCTTCAACTTCGGGCGCTATTGCAACGACTGGCGCAACATCATCTGACTTTGAAATGCGCAAACCAACTTCAAGGGCTTCAACGATGTCGGCACCTGGCAAGAACTCAACAATGGGTGGCAAATCATTAACAGAATTAATGCCCAGCTTTTCTAAGAATGCCGGAGTGGTCCCCCACAGCACTGCTTGACCAGGACCCGGGTCGCGACCGATTTGATCGATGTACCCACGGCTTTGCAACGTGCGTAAAACACCATCGGGATCAACGCCACGAATTGAAGCGATCTGTGCCCGTGACAGCGGCTGCTTGTAGGCAACGATGGCCAAAGTTTCTAATGCAGCACCCGACAAACGAGCGCGTTGGCCGTCAAGAATGAAACGCTCAACATACGCCGCCACATCGGGATGCGATTGATAACGATAACCACCAGCAATCTGCACAAGTTGGAAACCGTGTCCTGCTTCTTCGTACGCCGACGCGAGCGAATCACATAAACTTTCAACGACTTCAGTTGGCTGATGCAAAATCTGCGACAACAGTTCAAGTGGAACTGGGTCGCTTGCAACCAAGATGATCGCCTCTAAAGCACGAACTAAATCGGCATCAATGGGTGCCGATTCACCTTCGTTAGGTGTTGACGCAACAGTTGTTTCACTCATCATTCAGCCTTGTCTTTAACCTTCGTAATCATCAATGGGTAGCGAGCCGACCGTAACCGACTCATCGTCGCCCACCCACACAATGTCTATGTCGCCGAATCGCTCGGCTTGATCAAGTTCAACAAAGCCCTGCTTGAAAAGTTCGAGCAAAGCCAAGAAGCGCACGATGATTTCCAGGCGATCGACAAGATCGGCGGTGAGGTGACGGAAACTAATGCGACGAATTCGCGGCAGTTCATCAATCAATTCAGCAAGTGCATCAGAGACGTTCGCCTTAATGACACCAACATGGTACAAATCGACATGCGGAACGACCTTCGGCGTGATAGCCCGCATGTATGCCGCGAGCACTTGCCTTGGCTTGACACCTTCAAGAAGGTCGGGCATGAGTTCAGCAAAGCGTTCATCGGGGCCAGCGCGGCGGGCATACGAACGATCGGCAGAATCAGCAAGTTGGGCAAACACTTGACCCACATCTTTGAAGGTCTTGCACTCAAGCAGACGAGCCAGCAGCAAGTCGCGCTCTTCCCACAGGCCAAGCTCTTCGTCGATGTCAACGTCTTCACGACCGGGCAACAAGCGTCGCGCCTTCAGTTCAACCAGGGTTGCCGCAATCAGCAAGAACTCGGTTGCCAACTCCAGATCGAGCGATTCAAATTTGGCAATCTCGGCGAGATACGAATCAACAATGATCGACAAGTTGATCTCGTAGATGTCAACCTGCTCTTTCAAAATCAGGTGCAGCAAAAGGTCGAAGGGTCCCTCAAACACTGGGGTGGAAACGTCGACAGCCATCGCATTGAGGCTAATCGCCAGAGCGGGCTAGGAGCAGGTAAAACGGCAAAAACCGCCGATCAATCACGACCAAATAAGCCCCAGTAACCGATCGAGCGCCGTTATCCTTGACCCGTGCCTCGCGTCTTGTCTTGTATCCAACCCACCGGAGTCGTCCATTTGGGCAATTATCTTGGCGCCTTGCGCAATTGGGTCATTGGCCAGCATGAATGCGACGCCTTCCACGGCATTGTCGACCTGCATGCCCTCACCGTGACCGACCGCCCCGGCGTTCTGGGCACCAGCACCCTCGAACTGGCTGCGACCCTCTTTGCGGTCGGCCTCGACCCCGAAGTGGCCACCGTCTTCGTACAAAGCCATGTGCCCGAACATGCCCAACTGGGATGGGTCATGGAGTGCACCGTCTCGTACGGCGAACTGAGCCGCATGACGCAGTTCAAAGACAAGTCCGCCAAGCGCGAAGCCGACTTCGTATCGGCAGGCCTTTTCACCTACCCCGCGTTACAAGCCGCTGACATTTTGTTGTACGACGCCGATGAAGTGCCCGTGGGCGAAGATCAGCGCCAGCACATCGAGATCACCCGCGATATCGCGATGCGTTTCAACGGACGATTTGGCGACACCTTTGTTGTACCCAAGATTGTGACTCCCCGAGCCGGCGCCAAAGTCACCGACTTGCAAGAGCCCACCGCAAAAATGTCGAAGTCATCAAATACTGATGCAGGCATTGTGTACTTACTCGATGAGCCTGCGGCAATTTTGAAGAAATTCAAGCGTGCCGTCACCGACTCTGATGGTGACGTTCGTTTTGATCGCGCCGAAAAGCCTGGCGTGTCAAACCTGATTGAAATCTTGGCGGCGTGCACGAGCCGTACTCCGCAACAGGTTGCTGGCGAATACACGCAGTACGGTCCACTCAAGGCCGACACTGGCGAGGCTGTTGTCGAGATTCTTGCTCCGATTCAGCATCGCTACCACGAACTCATGGGCGACAAAGCCGAACTAACACGACTGTTACGTACTGGTGCCGAAAAGGCCCGTGCAGTT
>JBIKYT010000124.1:0-3607 GCA_044355095.1 Ilumatobacteraceae bacterium | reverse complement strand
TCATTGCGCGGGCCACCGGGTTGATTTCCCTGTTGACCGCCCGGTTGACCGTTGCGATTGTTCTGGCCTTGGTAACGCGGATTGTTGTTGTCACGCGGACCACGATCATTGCGCGGACCGCGATCGTTGCGGTCGCCACGATCACTTCGATCAGTGCGTTCGGTTGCAGCCGGGGCTGATTCGCCACCAGTTAATTCGGCAACAGTTGATTCGCCTTTACGAACGAGTTCGGCTTCCCATTCGGCAAGCGGTTCGCCGTCAGCACCAAGAATGATCTCGGGTACTGCATTGCGCGGAGCAGGTGCGGGCGTTGACACTGGCTTGCTTTCGGCGGGTGCTTCATCGCCACCGTCGGCTTTTGCCTTCGGCGGACGACCACGGCCACGCTTGACCGGCTCACCTGCGGATTCGCCAGCGGACCCTGAAGAACTAGACGAAGAGCTTGACGCCGCAGGTCCACCGACAGTGTCGAGGATCTTGACGATGATGTCTTCTTTCTTGGCACGAGGACCGGCTTTAATACCCAGCGCAGTCGCGATGGCGACGAGCTGATCCTTGTCTTTTGATTCAAGCACTGACTTTTCGAGTGCATCTGCGGCCATGACAACCTGCTTTCAGGCGAGGGTAAAACGGCGACGTGCAACGGGGGCACGAGCACCGACAATCCCTACGCCAGTGAGGGGAACACACACGGATCTACCAGTGTTGACCGGATGAACTATCCAAAACGGCTGCCCAGAATGGCATCACGTGCGGTCTGGGATTCCAGACATCTCTGACCATAGCCAGCCCCGACACCCTTGGCAACGCTTATCCAGAAAAGTTCGGCAAAGTTTGCTTGGGATTTAGCGTGCCATTGAGCGCACGAAGGCCTGCACTGCGGCCAAATCGTTCGGCAAATTGTTGGTCCGTTCGGGACGTTCGAGCAGGTCAGCAAGGTGTTCGGGCAATTTGGGGTGAACGCCAGTGGCCTTCTTGACTGCATCGGGAAACTTGGCCGGATGGGCCGTTGCCATGGTGACCACAGGCACCCCCGAGTCACGGGACTGATCTTCTTTTTGACCACGTATTTGGCGAGCAGCCGAGACACCAACTGCGGTGTGCGGGTCGATGAGCATGCCTGATTCGCGATACACATCGGCCATCGTTGACAAGGTGAGTTCGTCATTGCAACGCGCTGCTTTGAACACAGGAGCAGCCCATGTGGCGAATTGATCGGGCTCAACAGCCAATTGACCAGTTGAACGGAATGTCGACAATTGATGTGCAGTCACTGCCCCATCGCGATCGTTCATTTCAAACAGCAAACGTTCAAAGTTTGACGACACTTGAATGTCCATTGATGGGCTCAGTGTTGGCACGACTCCGTCGGCGACCATCTGATGTGATTCAAAGAAGCGCGTCAAGATGTCGTTCTTATTTGAACCGACGATGAGTGAATCAACTGATGCGCCCATCTCGCGAGCGATCCAACCAGCCAACACGTTGCCGAAGTTTCCGGTGGGAACACTGAACGAAACAGGTTGATCACCCAACGCGTCGATGGCTGCCACGTAATAAACAGTCTGCGCCATGACACGTGCCCAGTTGATGCTGTTCACTGCAGAAAGGTTCAATTCATTGCGGAATTGAGCATCGTTGAACATGGCTTTGACCAAGTCTTGGCAATCATCAAAGGTTCCGTCAATAGCAACCGTGTGCACATTTGACGAGTCAACCGTTGTCATTTGACGACGTTGCACATCACTCACGCGACCAGCCGGGTACAAGATGACGATGTCGACATTGTTGCAACTCTTGACACCATCAATCGCGGCCGAACCAGTGTCACCACTTGTTGCACCAACAATCATCACGCGTTCGTTGCGAGCAGAAAGAACATGATCGAACAAACGGCCAACTAACTGCAACGCCACATCTTTGAACGCCAATGTAGGACCGTGGAAAAGTTCCATGATCCATTCGTTAGGACCAATTTGCACCAGCGGCACCGTGGCTGGGTGACGGAAAGTTGCATAGGCATCACGACACATTGCTTCAAATGCAGCTTCGTCAATGTCGCCGGCAACATTGTCCTGAATCACATACGGTCGCATCACTGCTGCAGCTAATGATGCGTAGTCGCCAGTTGGCAAAGACGGAAGCGATGGCCATTCGGTGGGCACATACAAACCACCATCGGTTGCTAAACCAGCCAATAAAACGTCAGCAAAACCAAGTTCGGGAGCCTGCCCGCGAGTTGAGATATAGCGCATGTTCGTCACCGTGTTTCCGAGTACTTCTCAAGCACCTATAACGCGCAACAAACCGCCAACTTGCTTCACGACATCCATGTCGCGCAATTGACGAACAGTTGCCTGAAGATCGGACTCTTTAGCTTCATGAGTAATAAAGACCAAGCGCGCGTCGGCGCCGATGCCTTCCTGTTCGGCGGCGCGGATACTCACACCGTTGTTGGCAAATGCACCAGTGACTGCGTGCAAAACACCGGGCTTGTCGGCAACTTCCATCGACAACAAGTATTCAGAACTGGTTTCGTCAATCGGTCGAATCACTGCCTTAGCAAAACTGCCAATTGATCCGTGGGTGCCCTTGTCCAAGTGCACGGCTGCGTCGATGACATCGCCAAGAACTGCGCTGGCCGTCGGGTTGCCGCCAGCTCCGCGACCGTAGAACATCAACGACCCAACGGCGTCGCCTTCAATGAATACTGCGTTGTAACTTTCGCGCACGCTGGCCAACGGATGAGTGTTTGGCACCATTGCGGGGTGTACGCGCACAGCAATTTCGCCAGTTTCGCGATCGCGGTCAGCAATACCGAGCAACTTGATGACGTAACCCAATCGCTTGGCAACTGCGATATCGGCAGCAGTGACACGACTAATTCCTTCGTGATACACATCGCCCGCAACGACCTTCGCACCAAAAGCAATTGACGCGAGGATGGCTGCTTTTGCGCCTGCATCAAAACCTTCGACATCGGCTGTTGGGTCGCGTTCGGCAAAACCAAGACGCTGTGCTTCAGAAAGTGCAGCCGAATAGTCGGCGCCCTCTTCGGTCATCTTGGTCAAGATGAAGTTGGTGGTGCCGTTGATGATGCCCATCACACGCGAAACCGGTTCGCCGCGCAAACTTTCGCGCAACGCCCGAATGACCGGAATACCACCAGCAACGGCAGCTTCAAACAATAAGTCGACGCCAGCAGCGTCGGCTGCGGCATATAGTTCGGCGCCAACGTTGGCAAGGAGTTCTTTGTTGGCGGTGATGACTGGCTTGCCTGCAGCGAGTGCCGCAGTGATGAGTTCGCGAGCGGGCTCAATGCCACCAATGACTTCAACGATCAGATCGATGCTGGGATCAGAAACAACTGCGTGAGCGTCGCGAGTTAAGAGACCTTCGGGCAGTTGGACATCACGATCACGCGACATGTTACGAACCGCCACGCTGACGACTTCGAGGCGAATGCCAGTACGTAGTTCAATCGTTGAGCTTTGCTGTTCGACGAGGCGCACAAAAGCTGCACCGACGTTGCCGCATCCGAGTACACCAATGCGTACGACCTTGCCCTGAGATTCAACCGTTGTCACGGGCTTCAGGCTATGGGCGA
>JBIKYT010000053.1:0-12963 GCA_044355095.1 Ilumatobacteraceae bacterium | reverse complement strand
GCGCAACCATGTGATCATCAACCATCATGCCCAGAGCAAAACCGCCACTAAAGCACATGCCAAGCGCGCCAATGCCCTTGCTGCTGATTCCCTTTTCGACCAACTCATTATTCAATTGACGACCAAGGGCCCGCAACCAAGCAATTACTGGTGACGTTTGATTCAGCGCCATATTGGTGAACTCTTTAGAGATACACACCTTGGCCATCGACGAAGCCATGTAACTACCGCTTGGGGCCCTGCCAGGTGTCCCGACAAGAACAGGCATGATGACCGTGAAACCCGCATCAACAAGATCGTTCGCAAAACGAGTCACTGCCGGCGTGATGCCCGGAATTTCGTGCACCACGATGATTCCGGGACCAGTTCCGCGACGATACGTATCGTGCGTGATTGATGCAGCAGTGAAAGTTCCTTTTTCCCATCCAGTTAATACATCTGTGCTCATAACAGTCTCCGTTTACAAAAGTCTTCTAATTGATTCAAGAGCGCGCATTGTCAATCCATCAACACCAGCGCGCATGGCATTCATGTCAATTCCTTCTTGCTTACCCATTGCACCATGTAAATAGCGCGCATACACACCTTCGCTAATTACTGCGAGGCGCCAACACGAAAAGGCCACGTAGTAATCAACACCACTCACATCGCGGCCAGTTGATTTCGCATAGCGATCAACGAGATCTTGATACTTCGCAAAACCACCAGCGGGCGTCGGGTCATTAGCGCGTAATGCCGATGACGGCCCATCGCTCCAATACACACCGATGTAACCAAGATCGGCGAGTGGATCACCCAACGTGCACAACTCCCAATCAAGTACTGCAGCAATGCGACCATTTTGAACATTGGTCAACACATTGCCAAAACGGAAATCACCGTGGGCAATCACGACGCCTTGTTGTTGCGGAACTTTGCTCGACAACAAACGAACTACTTCATCAATCTCTGGCAGTTCACGTGTCTTCGAGTTCTCCCACTGAGTACTCCAACGTTTGATCTGACGTTCAATGTAACCGTCGCGCTTGGCAAGATCGCCAAGTCCAACTGCATCCACATCTACTGCATGCAATTCAGCCAACACATCAATCAAGTTCATTGATGCATCAATACGTAATGACGGGTCAAGTTTTGCGGCTTTTTCAGCACTGTCTAAAACTTCACCTTCAACAAATGCCATCACATAAAACGGCGCGCCATTCACACTTTCATCGGTGCATACACCAAGTGTCTTAGGTACTGGCACGCTGGTCTGACCAACTGCAGCAATGATGCGATGTTCACGCGCCATGTCGTGTGCGGTCGCCAACACATGACCAAGCGGCGGGCGACGCAAGACATAACCAACATTGTTGGCATCGGTGACTTTGTAGGTGAGATTTGAACGGCCGCCGGCAATCAGAGAGAAAGCAAACGGTGCCTGCGCGCCATCAATGTTTGCAGTGAGCCACGCCGAAACTTTGTCGATGTCAATACCTTGAATGGCATTGTCCTGAATAGCCGTGGAATGTGAATTGGCTTGGTCAGCCATACTTGCTCCGTTCACCTACTTGTGAACAGAACCGTAGTTCGTGTCGCAGCGCCGAGGCTCACCCCGGGCGAGTCACACCGACGACTTTGGACCACGTCACGGCGGTCAACCGGACGTCTCGGCCAACACCCGGAGCATCAACCATCATTCCGTCACCCACGTATATTCCGACGTGGCTGATGGGATTATGGAAATACACCAGATCGCCTGGCTCGATGTATTCGGTCGGAATCTGCGGCCCGCGACCAAACTGCGCACGCGACTGGTGTGGCAACGAAACACCGGCCCGCTGCCAAGCAAATGTCGTCAAGCCAGAACAGTCGAACCCGACTCCCTCTTTCGACATGTACTTCACATACGGCACGCCAATTTGGCTCTTCGCTGCAGCAATCGCAATCGCGGCACGTGAACTCGTTGAAGGAATTGACGACGGATCAAAAACCTTCTTGGCTGCCTCACCTGGTGAATTAGGAACACCATTACCGCGCGACGCAACCAAAGCCGCGGCTTGAGCACGAGCAGCAGCCGCTGCCGCTGCGGCACGACGAGCTCTTTCTGCAGCCAGCGCACTTCCGAGTTCTTTCTCGGCTTTGGCCTTGAGCTTGGTGTATTTAGAAATTTCCTTGTCGGTCTTTTCTTGTAGTCCAACAATGTTCTTCGCAAGATCTTCGGCTTGATTTCTTTGCTTGGTCAGCTGATCGGTGAGTTGCGCCAGATCAGTAATTGCCGAATCAAGTTCGTCGGTCGTCGCAAAACCAACATTGAGAGCAATTTCGGTCAGCGATTGTTTCTGTACCGATTCGTTGGGCCCTCCACCAGGAGCCAGAAGTCCGGTGATACTTCCACCTCGACCGCCACCAACAAAAGCCTCAACTGCTAGGTCGGACATTTCGGTTTGCAGCCCACCAAGTTCGGTTTGTTTGACGGCAATTTCGGCTTCCGTTGCGACAATTCCAATTTCAAGTTGCAGTTTGTCGTCTTCAGCAATTCGAAGTTCTTCCGACAAACGGTCGGCTTCTGCTTCGGCGGCCTCAAGCTGGTCGGTCATCTCGCGCACCTTGCGCTTGGCGTCGTCAACTGAGTCGGCGGCAACCGGCCGTTCCATGGCTACAACGCCGACGGTGCCAAGCAACATGGCGCTCACCAAAACCTGGGCGGCGACGCGGCGCATACGGGAGTTTGGACGGAGACTCAACATGACCCTTGGCAGGCTAGCGAATATTACGAATGTGTTGCAGTCGGGAGACCCGAGCGCTGCGTTCGCCTATTCCCATTCAATGGTGCCGGGCGGCTTGGACGTGATGTCATAAGCCACTCGGTTAACCCCATCAACCTCGCTAATAATGCGACTCGACATGCGCTCAAGCAGGTCAAAAGGCAGGCGAGCCCAGTCGGCGGTCATGGCATCGTCGCTGGTCACAGCCCTAATGATGATCGGATAGGCATAGGTGCGCTCGTCGCCCATCACACCCACCGAGCGAATATCGGGCAAAACCGCAAAGGCCTGCCAGATCTCTCGTTCGAGGCCGGCGAGGCGGATTTCCTCTCGAACAATGGCGTCGGCTTCTTGCAAAATAGCCACCTTGTCAGGCGTCACTTCACCGATAATTCGTACTCCCAGGCCAGGGCCAGGGAACGGCTGACGCCAGACAATTTCATCGGGCAGACCCAATTCGCTGCCGAGTCGGCGAACTTCGTCCTTGAACAACGAACGCAAAGGCTCGACCAGTTTGAGCGTCATATCGGCGGGAAGTCCCCCCACGTTGTGGTGACTCTTGATGACCGAAGCTGTGCCGTCGGTACCACCACTTTCAATGAGATCGGGATACAGCGTTCCCTGAACCAAGAACTCGGCATCGGTGACGCCACCGGTGTGTTGTTCAAAAACGCGCACGAATAGCTCGCCAATGATTTTGCGCTTGGCTTCGGGTTCGGTGGTGCCCTTGAGACCGTCAAAAAACTTCGCGCCCGAGTCAACATGAATCAGTTCAATGCCCATATTGCGTTTGAAAGTTTCGACAACTTGATCGCTTTCACCTTTACGCATGAGGCCAGTGTCGACATACACACACGTGAGTTGCGCACCAATCGCACGATGTACAAGTGCTGCCGCAACCGCTGAGTCAACGCCGCCTGACAAACCACAGATCACGCGCTTGTCACCCACTTGCGCACGAATCACCGCAATTTGCTCATCGATGACCGAACCCATTGTCCAACTGGCATCGCAACCAGCGAGGTTGTGCAAGAAGTTTTCTAGGACCTGTGCACCAAAGGGCGAGTGCACAACTTCGGGGTGATATTGCACTCCCCATATTTTTCGATCAGCATTTTCGAGAACAGCAACGGGAGCTTCGGGAGTTGACGCAGTTGCCGTAAAGCCAGCGGGCACATGCGAAATTGCATCGAAGTGACTCATCCAGACTTCTTGTACATCGGGCAAGTCTGATGTGAGCAACATTGATTGTGAACCAGCAATACGCGTCATTTGGGCGCGACCATATTCGCCACGC
Organism: Ilumatobacteraceae bacterium; assembly: GCA_044355095.1. GTDB lineage: Bacteria > Actinomycetota > Acidimicrobiia > Acidimicrobiales > Ilumatobacteraceae > Casp-actino8. Next base: position 8,919 of record JBIKYT010000053.1, on the reverse strand, counting down.
GATCCACGACCTACTTCACCCCCGAGTTGATGCGCAATCAATTGAGCGCCGTAACAAATACCCAAAATCGGCACGCCTGATTCGTACACCTTGGGATCAAGACGCGGCGCGCCGTCAACATGCACGCTCTTGGGGCCGCCCGACAAGATGATCGCCGCCGGATTCTTGGCCGCGATCTGTTCGGCCGTGATGCTGTGCGGAACTATCTCGGAGTACACCTTGTGCTCACGCACCCGACGAGCAATGAGCTGTGCGTACTGCGCACCGAAGTCAACAACGAGGACAGTGCGGCGAGTAGTCACCTCACTGATCGTAGTCCCCCTGACCAGAACCCCTAAAACTCACCCTATTGACAAGAAATCAACGGTGATTCTGGTGCAGAATCGTTGCGTATTTCGTCACGATTCTGCACCAGAAGCACAGTTTGGTGGTGTGAGGTGGCACGATGAAGGGGTGAACATTCGCCGGATCCTGACCACCGCACTACTCGCCATCGCGTTGGCGCTCGGTGTCGGGTTCGTGAGCTCGTCTGCGGTACTCGCCACCACGCCGCCGGCCGATACCCAACTCGACGTTCCGGCTGACACGCAGCCGCCGACCACCGAAAACGATTTCATGATTCTTGAACGTGATGTCACCTCGTGCATTAGTTCAATCCCGAAGCCTGGGTGTGGTCGCGAACCCACCAGTTCGAGCGACCGTGGCGGATGGCAACAACTGCTGTTGTTCTTCATCATGATCCTTGGCATGGCCTTCATTTTTTACCGCGTCTATCGCTCAGTTCGTACCCGCGATAGAGACATGGCTTGAGAAAAACACGGTCTAAAAACTAACTACCAAGAAAATCTGGTGTGCGTTTTTCTAAGAACGCTTGACGCCCTTCATTCGCATCATTACTTGCCCACGCAGCAAGTCGAGCATGTTCAACTGCTTCAAGCGAAATATCGGCGCCAGATAAACGTTCAAGCGCCATCTTGTGTGCCTTGATGGTGAGTGGAGCTAGCAACGACATCTCGTGTGCCCATGTCATTGCATCCTCAAGGTTGCCGAGTCGATGCACAAAGCCACCAACAAGTTCATCTGCGTGAATCGCTTCAGCTGATAACAACATGTAGCGCGCTGCGCTCCAACCCGCTTCGCGTCCGATGCGCTCAACCGTCCATGAATCAACAGCAAGCCCCAACTTTGCTGCTGGAACGCCAAACTTGCTCTTCGGTGTCGCAATACGTAAATCGCACGCGGCCGCCAACTGCGAACCTGCACCAAGTGCTGGTCCATCAATTGCAGCAAGCGTCAAACAATCCATCGATCCGAAGCCCCGCAACACCGACAACAACGTGTCGGTGAATTCGCCGAGTTCAACACCACCTAAATCGGCGCCGCTACAAAAAGCTGGCGGGGTGCCTGTCAATACCAGCACGCGTGCGCCACCTGATACCGCCGTCGCTTGCGCTTCATGTAAAGCCTGCAACGTTGCCAAATCGACCGCATTGCGCTTTTCAGGGCGATCAATCACCACCTTGCATACCGATTCAAACCATTCCACAAGAACTACCACAAGCGAACGGTAGCCCGTCGTGAGTCTGCAAGCCTGCCCTCTAGGCTGAAAGGGTCATGAGTGCCCCCGAAAGCCCACATTCGTCCTCCGACCCAGTCCGGGTGCGCCGAGCGATGATTGCGTTGTGGACCAAGCGAGCCAATCGCGTCGGGTATTTGCTTTTCGCTGCTTCCATCGCACTTTTCATCGTGGCCTTTCTCGTTGATTTCAACGACACCATGGTCACGCTCATCACCATTTGCATAGTGGTCGGCTCAATTCTTCTCGCTCCTGCCATCGTTCTGGGATATGCCGTCAAGGCAGCCGAGAAAGATGATGTTGCACAAGGTTTATAAAGGTACCGTGAGGGCGTTATGTCATTAAGAATGCCAGCGGCTGAACGTCGCGAACAATTGCTCGCAGTTGCACTTGATGTGTTTGCTCGTGAGGGCTACCACCAAACGTCAATGAACGATGTAGCTGAAGCAGCCGGCATCACGAAGCCGGTTTTGTATCAACACTTCGAATCAAAGCGCGAGCTTTATTTGGCTCTCATTGAAGATGCCGGCGCGCGCATGCTTGAAGTCATCACAACACCCGAAATTGCACAGAGCAACGGACGTCGTCGCACCGAACTTGGTTTTCGCGCCTACTTTCAATGGGTCTACGACGATCACGATGCATTCCAGTTGCTATTCGGTGGCGGCTCACGCCGCGATCCCGAATTCAGCGAAGCAGCCGGCAAGTTTCAATCACAAGTTGCCGATGCCATTGAACCGTTAATTACTGCTGACATCGATCCCGAACACCGCCGCACATTGGCACATGCATTGGTTGGTTTAGCCGAAGGTGTGTCGCGTCGATTGTTGCGTCTCGGTGGCGAATTCGATCCCGAATTAATTGCTCGGCAAGTGAGCGATCTGGCGTGGGCCGGCTTACGTTCTGCTCAACGACCGGTTTAAGACTTTCTTATTTCACGCGGCGTAAAACGCGCAGACTTCCTGTCGCCGAAACGTCTTCGAATCGTCCGCTGTTAATCGCTGGCAAGTAAATCTGTTCATACGGCGGACGACCGCCGTCGGCTGGATCAGGAAACACATCGTGAATCGCCAGAATGCCACCGAGGGCAACATGTGGTGTCCAGAGTTCGTAATCAAGTCGTGCTGGTTCAACACCATGGCCACCGTCAATGAACAAAAACGCCAATGAACTCGTCCAATTTTTCGCAACGATGGGCGATTGACCCACAACGGCCAAAACATGTTCTTCTAAATCAGCACGAAACATTGCATGACGAAAGAACGGCAGTGTGTCCATCCTTCCGACAACTGGATCGACCAATGTTTCGTCGTGCCATTCCCAACCTGGCTGATTTTCTTCAGAACCACGATGATGATCGACGGCGAAGAGAACTGTGTTTGCTTGACGCGCTGCATCACCTAACCAAATTGTTGAACGTCCGCAATACGATCCAACTTCAAGCAATGGCAAACCAGGTAACGAATGCGCCGCAACAAGCGCTGCTTCATGTAATGCATCACCTTCATCAACGGGCATGAAGCCAGTTGTGGCAAGAGCTAATTCGCGCAGTTGCGCTGAAATCACCACTTATCCCAGTGGATGATGGTTTCAGCGTCGGGACGAATAGCCGCTTTGAAATCAGTTCCCTTGGTGAATGCCAAAGGTGACAAACACACCTGTTGCACAGTGTCGAACGGAATTCCCAAGATGTCAGCAACTTGCTGTTCCATCATGAGGTGAACTGTGGTCCAAGCGGTTCCCATGCCACGAGCACGAGCAGCCAACATGAAGCTCCACATGGCGGGCAAAATATTTGCCATCACCGACGAAGCCATCATGCCAAGACCGCCAGCGGCTTCGGTACGGCCACCCACGTTGCACGGGATCACCAACACCGGAGCATCACCCATATGGTCGCCTAGATAGTCAGCCGAGTCGGCTGAACGCTGCTGCTGATCGTTCAGCACCGCGTCACCCTTGTCGATGGTACGGATGTACACGCCGTCCATGGCCTGGTATTGCGAGAAGCACTCGCGGTATACCGCACCGATGGCCTTGCGCTTAGCTTCGTCCTTCACGATGATGAACTGCATCGTCATGCTGTTTGAGCCCGACGGCGACTGCATCGCCAACGACACGCATTCACGGATCAGTTCGTCCGGGACCGGCTTGTCAAAATCGAGGCGCTTACGGACGGCGCGGGTGGTTGAGAGGAGTTCATCTGGGTTCAAGGGTAAAAGTGCCACGGGCGAGACGCTAGCCAAGAACCACGTGTGAAACACGCTCTTGCGTGTCATGATGTAAGGGTGTTTGAAGCCCTTGACGACCTGATCTCCCTTCTTGACCTCGAAGCCATTGAGGTCAACATGTTCCGTGGTCGCTCACCCCAAGAAAATCGCCAGCGCGTTTTCGGTGGCCAAGTGGCCGGCCAGGCCCTCGTGGCCGCCTCCCGCACCATCGACGACCGTGATCGCCGAGTGCACTCGTTGCATGCCTATTTCTTGCGTCCAGGCGACCCCACTGCGCCCATTCTGTACGACGTCGACCGCATCCGCGATGGAAAGAGCTTCTCGACTCGCCGCGTCGTCGCCATTCAGCACGGTCAGGCCATCTTTAACTTGCAGGCCAGCTTTCATGCTCCCGAAGAGGGTTTGTCGCATCAGGTCCCCATGCCCGAAGTCCCCGAAGCCGAGAGTTTGCCCGACTTCAAAACTCGTATGGCACCTCACAAGCATCTCCTTGGCGAATGGTACGACCGACCCCGCCCCATTGATATTCGCTACGTCGACGGCGACCCCATGTCGCGTTCACGTACACCAACAGTGCAACAAAAAGTTTGGTTGCGCGCCGATGGCACGTTGCCCGACGACCCCACATTGCATGCCTGCATCGTTACCTACGCCAGTGACATGACGTTGCTCGACACAACTGTTTTGCCACACGGCCTCAACTGGACCGACAGCGGACTGCAAATGGCCAGCCTTGACCACGCCATGTGGTTCCATCGTCCATTCCGTGCCGATGAATGGTTGCTCTACGACCAGATGACACCAACGACCTCTGGTGCTCGCGGTTTAGCCACTGGTTCGATTTATACCCATGATGGCCAACTTGCAATCACCGTTGTTCAAGAAGGACTCATTCGTCGCGAGCGTTCGTAATGAAAATGGCGCAAGCTCGCCTCGGCGTGTTGGCAGCATTGACCGCAGTTTCATTCGTTGCTTGTGCCTCTGAGACGGAAGTGCTTGTCAGCACCACTGCTGGGGAAACCACCACTTCAACAACCGCTGCGAGTGATGTCGCCAACACATCAACGACGATTGCTGCAGAGCCCACTTTTTCCGCAACACTTGGCGCACCGATCACCGATTACGTCGATCCTGTCGACATAGCGGTGCGCAATAGCGCAACACCCCAGTCGTACATCGCCGAGCGTGACGGCACGGTGTTTGAGCTGGCGATTGGTGGAACAAAAGGCAACCAAGTTCTCGACATCAGTGATCTCACCGTTGCCCAAGGCGAACAAGGTCTACTCGGTCTGGCTTTTGCAAACGACGGTTCAATGGCCTACGTCAACTACACCGACCTTGACGGCAACACCGTCATTGCCTCATTCGCCGTTAGCACTGATGGCACCTTTAATGAGTCTTCACAAAACATCATCACCACGATCAAGCAGCCATATCCAAATCACAATGGTGGCGACATCATGGTTGATAAAGATGGTGCTCTATACGTTTTCATGGGTGATGGCGGATCTGCCGATGACCCCGAGCGATACGCACTCGATATCACCTCACCTCTTGGCAAGATTTGGAAGCTCACCCAAACAGCGGGCCAGTGGAACACCGGAGAATCGTGGGCCGTTGGTTTGCGTAATCCGTGGCGCGCATCACTCGACCCAGTCACTAACGATTTGTGGGTTGCCGATGTTGGGCAAGATAACTGGGAAGAAATCAATGTTGTGCCATTTGATCAAGTGCAAGGTGTGAGCTTTGGTTGGAGTGCGCGCGAGGGCACGAATGAATTCAATGCCGATCAACAAGCACTGCACGAAACCTTCACCGCAGTCGAACCCGTTTACGAATACGAACACGTTGACAACAACTGTTCAATTTCTGGCGGCGTGGTGTATCGAGGCTCACAAGTTCCTGTTGCCGGAACCTGGTATATCTTTTCTGACTACTGCTCGGGCAAAGTGCAAGCGCTGTGTGTAGACAAGCAGCGTCAGAACTGCGGAATTGTTGACCTTGGATCTGTTGAAAGATCAGTTGGGGTCGTGGCCGATGCTCAAGGTGAAGTCTGGGTCTTGTCGCAGAATGGCCTCATCGTGCCAATCGTTGCTGACTAAAAATGTTTGTTTAGCGACGCTGACCCATGAACATACGCTTCAAGGCGTCATAGTTCTCAATACAGTGCCCAGCACCAAGCACAACGGCTTCGAGCGGCATCTGCGACATGCGCACCGGCACTTGAGTTTCACGTTCAATGCGCTCCGCAAGTCCGCGTAGCAATCCGCCACCACCAACTAGGTACATACCGCGCGTCAAGAAATCTTGAGCAAGTTCGGCTGGAGCCTTCGCCAAGCAACGAACTACTGACTGCACGATTTGTGAAACTACGTCATCGATGGCGTAACGAATTTCTTCAGGCGTCAAAACGACAGTCTTCGGTAGACCCATCATCAAGTCGCGGCCACTCACTTCGGCTTCAACTTCATCGGGCGTCTGAGCTGCTGAACCAATCGCAACCTTGATTTCTTCAGCAGTGCGCTCACCAATGGCAATGCCGTGTTCGCGGCGTACATAGTTTTGAATCGCATTGTCAATGTCGAAGCTTCCGACTCGGACTGCTTCAAGGGCAACAATGCCGCCCAAACTGATCACTGCAGTTTCACTGGTACCGCCACCAATGTCGATCACCATGTTGCCCACTGGCTCGTCGATAGGTAATTGCGCACCGATTGCCGCAGCCATTGGTTGTTCAATCAATTGAGCGTCAGCAGCACCAGCACGGCGAGCCGCATCGGTGACCGCTCGTCGCTCAACTTCGGTAATTGCCGAAGGCACGCAAATAACCACCTTGGGGCGGGTAAATCGACTGACTCCGACTCGCTGCAACAGCAAACGAATCATGCGCTCAGTGACATCAAAGTCGGTAATAGCCCCACCGCGAAGTGGACGTACCGCCACGATGTAACCAGGCGTACGGCCAATCATGTGCCACGCTTCGTGACCCGTCGCGAGTACTTCGCCGGTCTGACGGTTGAGCGCGATCACTGAAGGTTCGTTCAGCACAATGCCGCGCCCCTTCATGTACACCAAAGTGTTTGCAGTACCTAAGTCAATTGCTAGGTCACGCGCCATCGTCTAGTTCCTCATTTTCTTCGATTGGCAACGGTTCCACAGATTTCTTGTCAGGATAATTCTCGACTGTGTGGCGACGTGCCTCGGGAGACAACGCGTTTAAATGACGCTGAAATTCGGCAACGCTGTCATTGCTAGCTGGAGTACGGCGACTTGTTGCGAGTACCGCAAAGACAACGACACAAATCGCGACAACGCCGAGCAACACGTAAACCATTAGTGGCCTGCCCCTTCAGGGGAACGAACCTGCGCCGCATCGACGGGAGCCGTCGCACCTGTGCCCCAGTCACTTCCGCCATCCCAAGTTTCGTGTTTCCAAATGGGGGCAGACGACTTCAATGCGTCAATGGCAAATCGTGCGGCTTCAAATGCTTCGGGACGGTGGGCGGCCGAAACAACGGCAATCACCGACGACTCCCCCAGCTCAATACGTCCGACTCGATGCACCAAGGCAAAGCGGCCGATTTCGTTCCAGCGTTGACGCGCTTCAACGGCAATCGAACGAAATCTCGGGATGACTTCTTCGGCGTAGGCCTCGTACTCAAGAAACTCAACGCCAGTGCGAAGTTGGTCGCCCTCAACGGCGTGATCCCGAACAGTGCCCGAGAATACGACGACGGCCCCACAATCGGGACGCACTGCCCAGTCGTACAACTCGCCGACCGACAATGGTTCATCGGTGATCGCGAACCAATCGTCAGCAGTCTTCTCAACGAGCACATCATGAGCGTAGCGGTTGCCGGTCATTGGAACGCTCGACCGCGTCCCACTGGTGCCTAATCTTCACTAACCTTGCCTGCTTGTGGCAGTGAATGACGACTTCGGACCTAACGCCGGTGACTCATACCCCGATGCCGACTACACCCCGGCTCCGCAACCTCCCCACGAACGCCTGTGGCGCCACCCTTCAGAGGTCGGCTTCGCTGCGGTCGCACTTGAGGCTTTGAGGCCTATCGATATCGGTCGGCGCGGTCGGGGGCTCGTCGGCTTTTCGTGCATCGCTGGCGCAGTGCTGATTTCAGGGTTGCTCCTCATCTTGATCCCACGAGCTGGTCGCCAAAATACTTCTGATGTCGTGGCGCTCACCAATGCCAACCTCCAAGTGGCAGCAGTTGACAGCGACTTAGAAACAACTGAAGCAATGGGAATCATTCTTTTCAACAATCAAATTCTTGTTACCACAACTGCCGCACTTGGTGAACTTGAAACAGTGGCAGTACGACTGCCCGATCGTTCGATCAGTACTGCAAATTTGGTACATATCTTTCCCGATAACGGTATTGCAGTTCTCCAAATTGAAAAGCCGATTGACCCACTCGCATTTTTGCGCACACTCACGCGTACAAGCGGAATCAAATACAGCAAGGGTTTCACATCTGGACAAACCGTTACTGTCTTGCTCGAAAATCCAAAACGTTTCGTCATTAACGAAGTATCGCAACAAGCGATGATTACTTTGCGAACGAGCGACAACAGCGACTTTGACATTTACTCGTTTGCCGAAGGCGCACCGGTTGTAGATCAAAGCGGTCGACTCGTTGGGCTATGCACTCATAGCGAATCCGAACTCGGATTCATACCGATCACGAGTATTGAACAGCAGATCAGTGCACTCACCGCCGACGGCGATATTTTCTCACTGCAACCAACGCCGTAATCATCGCGATCAATATCGCGGTCACCATTGCACCTAAAGCAATTTCTTGCTTACGTTTTGGGGTCAACATTGTCCACCATTTGGCATCAGTTCCCTCAACAAAAGCTTGCTCGTTTGTCACGGACGGCGTCCAACCTTCGGAACGAAGTCGGCCATTAGAAACAAGCCACGTTGACCGCACATAAGGGCGTAGCCCCGGTGGAATTGGTCCACGTTGGAAACGCCAACGAATGTCACTCACAATTTCGCTCATTCGATCAGGTAGTCGTAAACGTGGAGCCATACCCCATAACGAACGCACGCGAGCACTATGCACAAACCCATCAGGCGCAACGTTG
>JBIKYT010000017.1:0-38288 GCA_044355095.1 Ilumatobacteraceae bacterium | reverse complement strand
TTGAGGTCAGCAGCCGCTTCTTGCATCTCTTGTTCCAAAGTGATGATCAGCCGCGAGATTTCTTGCTGTGGCAATGTACGCAACTCGCTTTGTACTTTTTCTCGTTCCTTCTGACGACGACGATCTTTGCCTGGTACGGGAGCAGAATCATCTCCACCAATATGCAATAGCGCCAAAATATCGCTAACTGCCTTACGAATTGTTTGCGGGTTAATTCCGTGCTCGAGGTTGTAGGCGACCTGCAACTGGCGTCGTCGGTTTGTCTCTGATATCGCCTTTTCCATGGAAGGTGTCACGCGATCTGCATACATCACAACTTGTCCATCCACATTTCGGGCGGCTCGTCCGATCATCTGAATCAGCGATGTCTCACTTCGGAGAAAGCCCTCTTTGTCGGCGTCAAGAATGGCTACCAGGCTCACTTCCGGCAAGTCCAAACCCTCACGTAAAAGGTTGATACCAACTAAGACGTCAAACTCACCAAGACGTAACGCTCGCAGAATCTCAATACGTTGAATCGTGTCAATATTCGAATGCAGATATCGCACCCGCATTCCTTGTTCAAGCAAGTATTCGGTGAGGTCTTCGGCCATCTTCTTAGTCAAAGTTGTGACCAAGACTCGATCGCCCATCGTGACTCGCTTATTCACTTGATCCATCAAGTCATCGATCTGACCTTTGGTCGGCTTAATAATGACTTCAGGATCAACTAGACCGGTTGGCCGGACAATTTGTTCTACTACTTGAGTAGAGATTCCCAACTCATATGGACTGGGTGTAGCCGACAAGAAGATGCACTGATTGACCCGTTCTATGACTTCTTCAAAATGCAAAGGCCGATTATCACGGGCGCTCGGCAACCGAAAACCGTGATCAACCAAGATATTCTTTCGACTGCGATCGCCCGCAAACTGACCGTGTAATTGCGGCACAGCAACGTGGCTTTCGTCAATAACCAATAAGAAATCCTTGGGGAAATAATCAAGCAATGTGAAAGGTGGCTCTCCGGGCTGCCGACCATCAATATGCATTGAATAGTTCTCAATACCGTTGCAATAGCCGACTTCTTGCATCATCTCTAAGTCGTATTGCGTGCGCATCCGCAAACGCTGTGCTTCCAGCAGTTTTCCTTCGGCTTCAAAGAAAGCCAAACGCTCTTGTAACTCACTTTCAATCCCAATAATTGCTCGTCGCATACGTTCGTCGCCAGCAACATAATGGGTGGCCGGAAAAACGAGCGTTCTATTCAACTCTCGCAGTGTCTCGCCCGTTAGAGGATCGATCATGGTCAGACGTTCGACCGTATCTCCAAACATTTCAACCCGCAGAACAGACTCTTCATACGCGGGATGGATTTCAATCGTGTCACCACGAACACGAAATTTTCCTCGACCGAGACTCATGTCATTACGGTCATATTGCAAATCAACGAGTCGACGCAGGATGCTGCGCATGTCATAATCAACATTGGTGTGCAGTTCAAGCAGTTGACCCCGATATTCGTCAGGGTCACCCATGCCGTAAATACAGGACACTGAGGCAACAACGATTGTGTCACGACGAGTCAAAAGCGCAGCAGTAGCCGAATGTCGCAATCGATCAATGTCATCGTTGATTGATGAGTCTTTTTCGATGAAAGTGTCCGACGAGGCGATGTACGCCTCGGGTTGGTAGTAGTCGTAATAACTAACGAAGTACTCAACTCGATTATCGGGGAAGAATTCCATCATTTCTTGAGCCAGTTGAGCAGCAAGACTCTTGTTAGGCGCGAGGATCAATGTCGGCCGCTGTGTCTTTTCAATAGTCCAAGCAACAGTGGCGCTTTTGCCAGAGCCAGTAATTCCTAAAAGCGTTTGAAAACGCAGACCTGAATCAAGTCCAGTAGAAAGTTCAGCAATCGCTTTTGGTTGATCACCAGCGGGTGAATAATCGGAAACAACGCGAAAAGGTATGTCTTCTAAATCATTCATGATGGATCATGATTTTGTATCAGGTGTTTTAGGCCCTGCATTAGGAATAGGCGTCACAGGTTCGTAGTCAGGCGGAAGTTGCGGAAGGGATTTCAGCCATTCCCATAATTTTTCAATTTGAGGTTCTAGCGCGGCCAGATCACCAGCGTTATTGACAACAAAGTCAGCAGTTTCGAGTCGTTGCTCTCGCGTCGCCTGTCGCCCGATACGAGCTCGAGCGTCAGTCTCGTCAAAACCCCTGAACTTGGTGAGTCGTTCAACTTGAACCTCAACGGGAACATCAACGACAATTTTGCCTTGCAATCCTTCGCGTGGATTCTCGGTCAATAACGGGATATCAAGAATGACGATGTTGTCGGTCGTGCGTTGCTCAATCATGCGGCGATTCATTTCCAGACCTACCGCGGGGTGAACTATGGCGTTCAATGCTTTCAACGCATCGGGATCAGTAAAAACGATATTGGCGACGGCTTGGCGATCAAGAGATCCATCACTTGCCAAAACTTCAGCACCGAATTTCTCGGCGAGTTTCGCCAAGACCGGTGAACCCGGCAACTGAACTTCACGCACGATCGCATCGGCGTCAATAATCACTGCACCTTTATCTTCGAGCAAAGACGACACGGTCGATTTGCCCGAACCAATACCACCAGTTAATCCCACGAGAATCACACTGTCACGCTACGGCATACGTCGCCAGGTACTCTAACTATTCGTGGACGACCGAAGGATTGCTCGAAGTCGCAAACAGCCATCGGCTAATCACCCGTCTATGAGGGCTGTCGTCGGGCAAGATTCCACGGGTGAACTCTCATGGCCGCTTGTTGATCGTCGACAGTCCCAGGTTGATCCACCGACTGGGTTTGAACGTCGTCAGGGCGTTGATCAGGGCCACATCGACAAGTTGTCCTCGGCTAATCAGATTCTTTTGGCATTGCAAAAGATTGCCATCACCCTCCCCTCCTCGTTTGACCTAGAGAAGGTTTTAGATCAGGGTGTGTCGCAGGTTCAGGATCTCATTAATGCCGACATAGTGACGATCTTGTTGACTGATGCAGATGCCACAAATTTGTCTATTGTGCGGGGTCGAGGATCAGCCCGAAGTCTTTCCCTAAAAATTGATCAATTGCCTGAGCATATTTTTGCAGCGCTTTCTGTTCATCGAACGATCTCGGTTCAACTTACACAGGACCAACAGGGCTTTGCGAGCGAGGCCATGACTGGCGCGTATTGCGTATTGCGTTCACGGGGACTCGTCGTGGGATTGATAGCTGCTGAATGGAGAACCAAACAAAACATCGAGCAGGCTGTGCAGATTCTGACCGGAATCGCAGACGCTCTCGGGGTTGCCGTAGATAATTCGCGAATATTTCGCGATATTCGACGCCATAGTGCAAATGAAGAGAGACTACGTATCGCTCGAGATTTGCACGACAGAACGGGCAGCACTCTGGCTTTTATTGGTATAGAAATCGATCGATTACTACGACTTCAACAGGATCAAACCACTATTGACGATCTCGGCATCATCCGCGGCCACATTAGTAAAACAATCACTGAGGTCAGAGAAATGCTCTTTGACCTTCGTAGCGGACACGACGAACAGAGTTCGCTTGCAGATACCGTCGAAAATTTTGCTAACCGAGTAGCGGATCGTTCGAAAATCAGCGTACGGCGAGAAATCTCGTTCCCGACAATCACTGACCCTTACCGATTAAGCGAAATCTGGGAGATGTTCAAGGAAGCAATTCTCAATGCAGAAAAGCACTCGCAATGTTCAGAAATTTTGATTAAGTCATCAGTGGTTGGCGATCTGTGGGTCACTTCAATTTCCGATAATGGAATCGGTCTCCATGCAACGAATGCTCGCGACGACTCATACGGAATAACTGGAATCATCGAGCGGGCCGAATCCATGGGCGCCAAGATTGAGATTTCATCCCCTTTCCCAAACTCTGATTACGGAACAGAAATTCTCTTCTCGATACCTCTCATACATATCAAAAATGGCGGAGCCGAGGTTTCATCGTGAGAATCATGCTCGTTGATGATCACCATCTTTTACGGCAGTCGTTGAAGAGGCAACTCGAAGATCTTGGTCATGAAGTCGTCGCCGATGTCGCTGATGGGACGAGCGCAATCAGCATCGCTTTAAACAAGCAGCCCGACATCATCTTGATGGATATTTCTATGGCCGGTGGCGATGGAATATCGGCATGTCGAGCCATCATGGAGGCCGACGCACGGCAAAGAATCGTCATGCTGACGATGCACGTGGAAACGGATCTCATTCGAAAGTCCCTCAAGGCGGGCGCAATCGGATATCTGACCAAAGATGCCACCTTTGACGAAGTACTCAAGGCACTCCAGATGGCTTGTGATGGCGATGTGATCATTTCGCCAGAATTCGCCCACGCATTATTGGACGAAGCCGAGACCTCGAGAACACAGCAAGAATCGATTTTAAGCGACCGCGAAATGGAAGTTCTTCAACTTCTCGCCGAAGGTCAGTCAACGCCAGAAATCGCCAGCAACATGTTCATCAGTCAAAAGACAGTCAAGAACCACCTCGCCTCGATCTACACAAAAATTGACGCCCGAGACCGCACTCATGCGGTCATCCGGGCGGTCAAAATGGGAATCATCAAAATCGGGCCGTAAGCCCGAATGATCAGGCCTCTGGGGTTGATTCAGCGGCCTCAGCAGCAGCAGCCGCTTCAGCAGATCCTTCTCCACCTTCGCCGTAGTACTCAGCCCAAGTGGCTTCACGTGACGCATCATCGGCACCGGCTGACCAGTTACCGTGCTCGTCAACTTCGAAGTGCTTGCGGTATTCCTCGGCGAGTTCTCCACCTTCAGCAGCTTGCTTGATACTGAGGCTGATGCGACGACGAGCCAGATCGAGATCGATGATCTTGACCCACAACTCTTCGCCGGGGGTGACAACTTGTTCGGGAGCTTCGACGTGCTGGGTGCTCATCTCTGAGATGTGCACCAAACCTTCGATACCTTCGCCGACTTGAACGAATCCACCGAATGGAACCAACTTGGTGACACGACCGTACACAAGCTGACCAACTTCGTGACCCGATGCGAATACTTCCCACGGATCTTTTTCGGTCTGCTTGCGTGACAAGCTGATGCGTTCACGTTCGTAATCAATGTCAAGGACCTTGACGGTGACCTTGTCACCAATGGCAACAACTGAACCTGGGTGATCAACATGGTTCCATGACAATTCGCTGACGTGGATGAGTCCGTCCATACCGCCGAGATCGACGAATGCACCGAAAGCAACAACACTTGAAACGACACCGTCGCGGACATCGCCAACCTTGAGGTTGGTCAAGAAGCCATCGCGAGCTTCTTTCTGTGTCTCTTCGAGGTAGGCACGACGTGACAGCACCACATTGTTGCGGTTCTTGTCGAGTTCGATGATCTTGGCTTGCATAACTTTGCCGACGTATGGCAACAGGTCGCGCACACGACGCAATTCAACGAGGGACGCTGGCAAGAAGCCGCGCAAGCCGATGTCAACGATGAGACCACCCTTGACGACCTCGATAACGAGGCCTTCGACCATTTCTTCGTTTTCTTTCTTCTTCTCAATCGTTCCCCATGCACGCTCGTACTGAGCTCGCTTCTTGGAGAGGATCAAACGACCTTCTTTGTCTTCCTTAGTGAGAACTAAAGCTTCTACCTGCTCACCGAGCTTGACGATTTCGCCGGGATCAACATCATTACGGATGCTGAGTTCACGCGATGGAATAACACCTTCACTCTTGTAGCCAATATCGAGAAGAACTTCGTCCTTGTCGATCTTTACAACGATTCCGAAAACGACTTGACCGTCTTCGACTTCAACCATGGTGCCTTCAATCGCATCGGCGAATGAACCAACAAGATCGTTTTCAGTAATTTGGCGGGGAACGTAATTTCCTTCAGCGTCAAATGTTCCCATTGCGGAAGAATTTGACGTGGAGGGGCTCAGAGTGTCGGACAAGGGATATTCACTTTCAGAAGAACTTCACCACCAACGTTTGGTCGTGAAATTGATTGGACAGGGACAGCTCCACCGAACGGCAGAACCCTGCAAAGTTACCAGCCCAGGGGCACTATTCCCCCGCCTAACTGATATTCCGAGACCCTTTAGACCTTGACCGCTTTCACCAAAAACTCTGGCGATTCAATCGTCGGAACCCCTTCCGTGTACGAGCCTGGTTCGACAGAAGAAATAGAACTCACCGTCAAACCACATTTGGATAACAAAAGACGCAGTTCACGAGGCGTATAACAACCTGTCCACAGTTCGGCCGATCGGACTTCCCCAGCGCTATTTCGGATCTCAGTCACCTCATGAGAGACCCCAGTTGCAGCATCAAAGTTGGCATCTACGTGGTATTTCACCGCAAAATAGGCGTTAAAGGCTGACAATGCGATCTGACCACCGACGCTGAGGCAATCAGCCATCCCCTGAACAACAGTCTCGTCATCACCTTGGGCTGTCATCAGCCCAAAGGCTCCTTGGCAGAGGCAAATCACCGCATCAAACCCTCGGAGATGCTCGGCTGAACCTAACAATCGCGCATCCAGACGTTCAAAGGTTGACCCTTCCACAGCATCTTCAGTCGCGATATCGATGAATTCCTGACTGATGTCAACCCCATGAACGACCACTCCACGACGAGCAAGTTCGTGGGCATGGCGACCAGGACCACAGCCGACATCAAGGACCCGCTGTCCGGGACGCAGTTCGAGATGGCTCATGAGGAAATCAACTTCTTGAATCGTCCCTTTGGTGAACGAATACCTCAAATAGGCGCGACCCATATGACTGGCCATCGGCTCAAACCAATGATCGACCATCACATGCAACCGCTAACGAGCACTAGCAATTACGACTTGGCCTCGGCCCAAGTCGCTCCCCACGCTGAATTGACTGCCAGGGGTACATCAAGAGCAGTTGCGTTTTGCATGATCTCGAGGACGAGCGCCTCGACCTTCGGCTTTTCATTACTTGGTACTTCGACAATGACTTCGTCGTGGACCTGCAAGACCAGACGACTGGCCAGTCCCGCTTCACTGAGCGCAGCATCAATTCGGATCAGCGCGATCTTGAAGATGTCGGCTGCCAAACCTTGGATCGCTGCGTTCATCGCTTGACGCTCACCCGCCTGACGAATCCGGAAGTTGGCATTTTCAAGTTCGGGTATGCGACGACGTCGGCCAAAGAGTGTTTCGGTGTAGCCCCGAGTTTTTGCCTCTGTAACTGTGCGATCCATATACGCCTGAACGTTTGGAAAGGCTACGAAGTACGCATCAAGTATTTCGGCCGCCTCGTCGGTACGGATACCGAGACGTTGACCAAGACCAAACGCTTCCATTCCGTAGGCGAGTCCGTACGAAACCATTTTGGCTTTCGAGCGTTGTTCATAAGTCACGTCATTTTGCGGAACTCCGAACACGCGTGCCGCCGTAGCGCTATGAACGTCTTGCCCACTCGTAAACGCTTCAATCAATCCAGGGTCGTTCGCTAAATGGGCGATGCAGCGAAGTTCAATTTGGTTGTAGTCGGCGACCATCAATTCGCAGCCAGGCGATGCCACAAATGCAGTTCGAAAAACTCGTCCCTCTTCGGTACGTGTGGGGATGTTATGCAAATTCGGTTGATCGCTTGATAAACGACCGGTTCGTGCAACGGTCTGATTAAACGTGGCATGGATGCGTCCATCGGCAGCAACTTCAGCGAGCAACCCTTCGCCGTACGTGCCACGAAGCTTTTCTACTTCGCGGTACCGCATCAACGGGTCAATGAACTCGGGCCATTCGTCGCGCAACTTTTCTAGTGTTGCTGCATCCGTTGAATAGCCAGTCTTTGTCTTCTTTGGCGGCGTGAGACCCCGTTCATCAAACAGGATCTTTCCTAACTGTGCTGTCGAATTCGGATTGAACGTGTAGCCCGCGAGAGTTTGGATTTGTTCTGACAACTCGCGGGCCTCAGCAGTAAGACGTGCCGCGATTGCTTTCAATTGCTCGCGATCGACAGCGATTCCTAAATACTCCATGCGAGCAAGCACTCGCACAAGCGGGTTCTCCATGTCGTCATACAGCGCACGCATACCTTGCGCGTCTAGAGCCTTGAGCAGTTCTTCACTCACATGATGGGTTGCAAGGGCGTCTCGACCAGCACGCTGGGATTCGTCAACCCCCGTCGCGTCGAGATCCAACTGTCCACTGCTCGCAGCGTCGTCATCTGGATAACGAACACCTGAGTACTTAACGACGAGATCGGCCAAGGAATACTTCGCCTGCGCCGGATCAATGAGATAGGCGGCGATCGCAGTATCTAGCACAAGACCCTGTAAATCAATGCCCAAATGCAACAAACTACGCATGATGGGCTTCGCGTCATGCGCCCGAAAAGAAGCCGATTCTAAAACCTTTTGCACGTCGGTATTTTTCAGCAACGAAACTGGTAACCACCTCGTTGTTGATTCTTCAACATCATCACTGATTCCGAGTCCAACCAAATCTGAGCGACCTGGTTCACCCATCCACCGAGCCGCAATGTTGAAAACGCGCTCAGTCGTCAATAGTTCTACAACATCCGAGGAAGATTCAGCAAGAGTGACCTCAGCATGAAGAACTTGAGTCTCAACAACTTCAGTGTCGGCCACAAAAGTTTCGATTGCTGCGCTGTGTCCCAACAACTGCAGTACATCGCGAAATCGATTGTGCATTGACTTGAACTCAAGGAAATCAAAGAGTCGTGCAACTTCGGGCGCATTCGGGGTGACCGCCAAATTGGTGAGATCAACTTCAATCGGCGCGTCATGTCGAAGAGTCATGAGGTCTTCGTTCTTGCGAGCCAGTTGTTCGTTTTCTATGAGTGACGCTTTCAGTTTTGGAGTTTGTTCACCAGCGTGAGCAAAAATTCCATCGAGTCCGCCGTAAGTGGCAATGAGTTTCGCGGCAGTCTTTTCACCGACTCCAGGAACACCAGGCAAGTTGTCACTTGGGTCGCCACGTAAAGCCGCGTATGCGATGTACTGCTTTGGAGTGACGCCAGTTCTCTCAAAGATCCCTGCTTCGTCGTACAACGCGTAATCGGAAACTCCGCGTTTGTTATAGAGCACGCGCACATGAGGATCGCGGACGAGTTGGTAACTATCGCGGTCTCCAGTCACGATGATCACTTTGAAGCCCACATCCACAGCGTGGTCGGCAATTGTGGCGATGACATCATCGGCTTCGAATCCAGAAAGTTCGCAGATCGTGACGCCCATGGCGGTCAGAAGTTCTTTCACAATCCCCATCTGTTGGCGCAGGATGTCTGGACTCGCTTCTCGCTGAGCTTTGTACGACGGTTCCGCAATATGACGGAAGGTTGGTTCGGGACGGTCAAACGCGACGACGATGCCACTTGGACGGTGATCTTTCAGGAGAGTTAACAACATTGACGTCATGCCATAAACGGCATTCGTCACTTGACCACTAGCAGTGACCATGTCGGTGGGTATTCCGTAAAAGGCTCGGTAGGTCAGTGAGTTCCCATCGAGAACGAGCAAAGTCTTGTCTGCATCACTCAAGGCTGAAGTTCTCCCGACAAGATCTTTTCAGCAACATCTCGCATTCGCGAACGATCTTTCATTGCGGTTCTTTGAATGAAAGAAAACGCCTCTTGCTCCTTGAGGCCGAACTCATCAATGAGACGACCCTTGGCTCGATCAATCACTTTGCGAGCCTCAAGTTGTTCCCCAAGAACTTCCATCTGTCCGTTTAATGCTTGCAGTTCGCGAAAACGGCCAATGGCAACTTCAATCGCTGGAATGAGATCACTCTTTTGAAATGGCTTGACGAGATACGCCAATGCCCCGGCGTCACGAGCCTGTTCAATGATCTCGCGTTGGCTAAAAGCAGTCAGAACCAGAACACCACAAATCTTTTCATCGCCAATCATGCGGGCGACTTCAAGTCCATCCATGCCGGGCATCTTGACGTCCAAAATCGCCAAATCGGGTTTGAGTTCACGAATCAGGTCTAGGGCGATGTCTCCACGCCCTGCTTCACCGATGACCTCATAGCCCTCTTCTTCAAGGGTTTCGCGCAGGTCAAGACGAATAATGGCCTCGTCTTCAGCAATCACCACTCGAATACTCATGCTCTGTATTCAAGCACTTTTTGGTCCCTCATGCCTCAACGACAACGAACTGCTCAGGAACGGCTTAACTTGTCCAGCAGTTCATCTTGCTTAGTTTCAAGTTCAGTAATTGAAGATTGAACATGAACACGATGCTGACGCATGGCGTCGGCGTGTAAACGGGCCTCGCGATATTCCACCCCTGCGCCAGAGGTTTCAGACACCAGTGAGCGCAGTGCCTTATCTTCTGCCTCGTCAACCAAATGACTTAATTGTTCATCCACAATCGCCAACTCGGCTCGCAGTCGACGCAGCCGAACGCCCGTCTCTCTTAATCGCCGCTCGATCATTCGTTGACCCACATCGTGAGCCTACCCATCTGAAAATCTCGTGGGTAAAAGAACTGGTGGCGAACACGCCCGAAAATCGTGCGAGTTCGCCACCAGGATTGTCGTGCCCCGGGTGGGATTTGAACCCACACCGTACGGAGTTTGAGACCGCTGCCTCTGCCGTTGGGCTACCGGGGCGACCCGAATATGTTAGCCCCCATCACCGAAAAGGACTCACTATTTGAGGCTTGTTTCAACGTCGTTACTCATTGGTAGCCCGTTTCGGGAGCCGCCAGCGTCTAACTTCTAATCGTGCTGGCATTTACCTTTCCCGGTCAGGGATCACAGCGCCCAGGCATGGGTCGCCCGTGGACCGAACATGATTCGTGGGATCTCGTTGAGGAAGCCTCCGATGTTTCGGGCCGTGATGTAGGCCGTCTACTTCTCGATGCCGATGCCGACGAATTGAAAGACACTCGTAATGCTCAGCTCACAACATTTGTCTCGAGTTTGATGGTGCTTGACGCAGTTGAACGTCTCGGCGTCGAACCAAGTTTTTGCGCCGGCCATAGTTTGGGTGAATACACCGCTTTAACGGCCACAGGAGCCCTTGGCTTCGATGACGGAGTACGTCTTGTTGTTGAGCGAGCCGAGGCCATGCATGAAGCAGGACAAAACAATCCTGGAACCATGTCAGCAATCTTGGGTCTTGATGATGAGTTGGTTGAAGTTGCCTGCCGTCGCGCCGATAGCGATGTTTGGGTTGCCAACTTCAACGCTCCCGGACAGATAGTGATCGCAGGTTCAGCTGAAGGTGTTGCTCGCGCAGTAGAAATCGCCAAAGAGCTCGGCGCCAAAAAGGCGATGCCTTTACCCGTGTCTGGGGCCTTTCATACTCCGTTTATGACACCCGCTCGTGAACGGCTTCGTGAAGCTATTGCGGCGGCCAAACCGCGAGACACCGAAGTCCCAGTCGTGAGCAATGTGGATGCCATTGGTCATGACCATGGCGATGATTGGGCCAGTCTGCTGTCGGCTCAACTGTCCAGTCCGGTGAGATGGAAACAATGTCTCCTCACTTTGGCCGATTACGGCGTGACTGGTTTTGCCGAATTAGGCCCAGGTGGAGTGTTAACCGGGATGGCCAAGAGAACTCTTGAGGGCGCCCGAACAATCTCTGTCGCCACACCTGACGAACTCGACAAATTCATTGAATGGGTCAATAACGCCGCCCCTACTGGGCTACAACAACACGAAGGCGAACATCTTTTTGCCGTCGAGCGTTTGGTGGTGAGTCCGGCTTCTGGTGTCTTCACTCCGATTGCGACAATTCAAGCTGGAGATCGCATCTCAATCGGACAGTCTTTGGGCAGTATCGGTGACACTCCCGTTGTTTCCGTCTTCGAAGGAATACTTCAATCATTTATTGCGGTTGAAGGTGAGCGCGTGACGCTTCGCCAGCCCATCGCCTGGCTCAGGACGATTTAACATGCCGGCAACTCCACCCGGAATCCGTGGCGCGGTGATTACTGGTTGGGCCAGCGCGCTTCCTCCAAAAGTTGTCACTAACGATGACCTCAGTCAAACGCTCGAAACTTCCGACGAATGGATTCGCGAGCGCAGCGGAATCGCTGAACGTCACATCGGCGGTAGTACTGCCGAACTCAGTATCCAATCGGCCTCTGCGGCTCTCAAAATGGCAGGAATTGATCCGTTAGAAATTGATGCTCTGGTGCTCTCAACTACGACCCCAGATCGTTGTGTACCCGCAACATCGGCCACCGTCCAGCATGCGCTTGGATTGAAGTGTGGTGCATTTGATGTCAATGCTGCGTGTAGCGGTTTCGTGTATTCGCTCACCGTTGCTCATGGGCTCATCGCCATGGGGGCCAATAAGGTTCTCGTCATCGGCACTGACACCTTGTCGCGAATCACCGACTGGTCAGACCGCAATACTGCGGTGCTCTTCGCTGACGGATCGGGTGCGGTAGTACTTGAAGCAGTCGACGGGCCCGGCCAAATGTTGGCCTGGGATATCGATGCCGACGGTTCGGCAGAAGATGCCCTTTATGCCGATCTTGGTGGGTTCATCAAGATGGAGGGCAAAGAAGTATTTCGACGCGCCGTACGCATCATGGTGGATAGCGCGCAGAAATCTCTTGCTGCTGCCGGGTTAACGTCGTCCAATATTGATGTGGTTATTCCTCATCAAGCCAATATCCGCATTATCCAATCGGCATGTGAGCGATTAGAAATTCCCCTTGAAAAAGCAGCGATCGTTTTGCAATTCACGGGCAATACATCATCGGCATCCATTCCATTAGCACTTGTTCATGCTGCTGAAACTGGTTTGCTCAAAAAGGGCGACACGGTTTTGTTGGTTGGATTTGGTGCCGGAATGACAGCAGCGAGCGCAATCATTAAGTGGGAGGGTCGCTAATGCCCGATGAATCATCGCTACCTCAATCAAGCGGTCGAGTGGTTCTGATCACTGGCGGTTCACGCGGTATCGGGCTCGCAACTGCTCAAAGGTTTGCCGCTCTCGGAGACCGCGTTGCAGTGACATACAATTCCAGCCCACCACCCGACGGATTCTTTGCGGTCAAATGTGATGTCACCAGTTCAGTTGAAGTTGATGCCGCGTTTACCGCTATTGAAAAGCATTTTGGTCCAGTCGAAATTTTGGTTTCCAATGCCGGAATGACAAAAGACATGTTGATACTTCGCATGTCTGAATCTGATTTCGCAGATGTTATTGATGCCAACCTGACTGCCGCATATCGCGTCGCGAAACGTGCTGCGCAGGGAATGTTGAAAGCCCGTATAGGTCGAATGATTTTCGTCAGCAGCGTTGTTGGCATGCTTGGTTCGGCCGGACAGGCCAATTATTCCGCATCAAAATCGGGACTCATTGGTCTCGCCCGTTCGATAGCCCGAGAACTGGGTAGCCGAACAATCACCGCCAACGTCGTCGCACCAGGTCCGGTTGCAACCGACATGTTGGCTGCACTGTCTGCGGATCGAGTTTCGGCGCTTACCGACGCCGTTCCTTTGGGACGCCTCGCAAGTCCCGACGAAATAGCGGGAACAATTGTGTTCCTCGCATCCCCCGACGCTGCGTACATCACCGGTGCAGTGATTCCAGTTGATGGTGGACTGGGTATGGGTCATTAGTCGTATGGGTCATTAGTTGAAGTTCACTTCGAAAACACCCAATCCGTTCGCTCCAGCGTTTACAGTTAGAACCGTTGCCATGATTTGGCTTACAAAGGAGAACAACAATGAATGAAGAACTTTTCGCCCGCTTTCGCAAGTGCGCAGTTGATGTTTTGAGCGTCGATGCCGACAAAGTCACCCTTGAGGCTTCTTTTGGTGATGACCTCGATGCCGACAGCCTTGATCTCGTGGAACTCGTGATGGCACTTGAAGAAGAATTCAATGTTGAAGTTCCAGAGAGTGAAATTGAAGACGTGAAGACGGTCGGCCAGGCCTACAACCTGATTGTTGGGAAGCTCTCCTGATGTTTGGACGCCGAGTTGCCATCACGGGTCTCGGCGTCGTTGCCCCATGTGGCATTGGTCAAGAGAACTTTTGGTCGGGATTGTTAGGTCCCGGAATTACCTCTGGTAAATGGGTCACCATTGCTGATTGGGATCCGCTGCCGTGGTTTAACAACAACGCCAAAGAGGCCCGCCGAGCTGACCGTGTTGAACAGTTCGCGGTGGCTGCGGCAGCCGAAGCGATGGCTCAGGCTGGTGAACTTGGCATTGACCCGACTCGTTTTGGGGTAATTCTCGGAACGGGTATCGGTGGACTCGGAACTCTTGAAGAGCAGATTCAGATTCGACTCGAAAAAGGCGAGCGACGGGTTTCTCCGTTTCTTGTTCCCATGATGATGGCGAACGCTTCAGGAGCTGCCATATCGATGAAGTATGGCCTTCAGGGTCCGAACGAAACGATCAGCACCGCGTGTGCGGCCTCAACCCACGCGTTGGGTTATGCAGCGCGACTCATTGCCATGGGTCGCTGCGATGCCATCGTCAGCGGCGGCACTGAAGCCGCCGCTACCCCATCATCATTGGCCGGTTTTAACAACATGACCGCGCTGTCATCAACTGGTCAGAGTCGTCCGTTCGATCGAGATCGCGATGGCTTCGTGATGGGCGAAGGCGCCGGAATTTTTGTTCTCGAAGCTTGGGACCATGCAGTTGCTCGTGGGGCAACAATATTGGGAGAAATATTGGGTTCAGCCAGTAACGCCGACGCCCACCACATCACCGCCCCGTCACCAGGCGGTCGTGGTGCGATTAATTGCATGCGACTGGCCTTAGATGAAGCTGGTCTCAGTCACGAGGCGATTGTGTACATCAATGCTCACGGAACCTCTACTCCCTTAAATGACGCTGCTGAAGCCACTGCGATGGCCACAGTGTTTCCACATCGGCCAGCGGTGACAAGCATCAAGGGAGTAACTGGTCACGCCTTAGGGGCGGCCGGAGCACTTGAGGCCGCGTCCATCCTGCTGTCATTCCAACATAAATTGATTCCCGCCACCGCCGGCACAGTCCATTTAGATGATGACGTCACCATTGATCTCGTCATGGGAACGGCACGCGAGTGGAAACCCGGACCCACGATTTCGAATAACTTCGGATTTGGCGGACACAACGGTTCGTTGATTGTGGCGCCCGCCTGATTCCACAAGCTTTTAATCAAGCGTCAACGAGTACGAACATCAAATCGCATTCACAAGCGGTTGCTCCATTGAGAAGCGCTTTGCCAGATCCTTTTCCGGCTCGGGCTGACATTCGCCCCAGCTGAACCTCTAATTCAAGAGTGTCACCGGGCTGGACCTGCCGACGGAAACGTGCCGAGTCGAGACCGCCGAAAAGCGGAATCCTTCCCTCATGTTGACCGCCCACCAACACTGCGATGGCCCCCATTTGAGCGATGGCCTCACACATCAAAACACCAGGCAACGTGGGACGTCCTGGAAAGTGACCAGCAAAAAACCATTCGTCGCCCGTTAGGTGCCACCGACCCGAGGCCGACACCCCCGGATCAACCGAGGTGATTTCATCAACGAAAAGAAACGGTGCTCGATGAGGGAGAACCTCAATTGGGCGGGGAAATGAACTCATGACGCCACCTTAGAAGGCGAGATCACCGAGTATGTGAATGCCTTCCAACAAGTGACGGCAAATGACAAAAAGTAGTCACTTAACCACTCTCAGTAACAAAATGAGTAAATAGTCCGAATGACCTATCGGAAAATCTCACGCTGCGTGATTTGATGACAACTGTCCCTCGACAGAAAGGTTGATCATGTCTGGTCGCCCCATCCGCCGTCCTTGCTGAACACAGCAATTTATGAGTTCAAATCCCGCCGTGGCGGAGTTTGACCAAACCACAAACCCCGACCTCGCGCGTGTGCGTGATAGTGATCGGGGATATTTCGCATGTTGTCGTCGATATAGGGCTCGTACGCAAAGACTTTCGTGGCCTCTTCGAGTAGACGGGCATGCAACAACCTTTTAATTTCGTTACTTGGTTGCGGATCATGGGTCTTCCACACGATCATCGGAACGCAACAAGCCTCGCACTCAGCTACCCAACACAGATCATCCTCGTAATACCACTCTGTAAAGCGGGCGGCTTCGCAGAGCTCGCACTTCGTCACTTCACTCGTCTCCACAGGATCCACGACGTCAATTCTTGCACTTCCAACGCCGGGATCAAGAACGACTGAAGGCGGACCCGGAGGCCCGCCTTCAGCGTTTTACTATTTCAATTCAAACTCAGAGAGCAGAAGGATCTACGTCTGGGGGAAGAATCACTGCATCGATCACGTGAATGACGCCATTTGAAGCAATGATGTCGGTTGCGACGACGTTGGCGTTATTGACCATGACGCCACCTTCGGTGGTAACGGTGATGTTCTGACCTTCAACTGAAGGTACTTCGCCAGCAGTGACATCAGCGGCCAAAACGGCACCCGACACCACGTGGTAGGTCAAGATCTTCACGAGTACATCTTTGTTTTCCTCGAGCAACAACTTGTCAACCAATCCTGCGGGAAGGGCAGCAAAGGCATCATTGGTCGGTGCGAAAACGGTGAACGGACCTTCGCCCTGAAGGACTTCAACGAGTCCAGCAGCAGCAACTGCGGCGACCAAGGTCGAGAAGTCTTCGTTTGCACTGGCGATGGCAACGATGTCTTGAGCTTCTTCGGCAGGTGCCTCAGTGGTCATTGATTCATCGGCAGGTGCTTCAGTGGTGGGGGCTTCAGTTGATGCGACATCTGAATCGTCGCCTCCACAAGAAACCAACAAACCGATAATGGCTAGAGGGGCTAATAACTTCTTCATGTAATTCTCCTAAGTTGGAAGGGTGTCCCAACATGATGGCAGAAAACCTGGGGCAAAACTTCAATTAACACTAAAGAGTGCTATGAACTTTGTCACCACTTAAACCTTGAAATCCCGAAAATTATCCGGCGTCAATAGCGGCGCGCACTTCCGCGACGTACGCCCCAACTGCGTCAGCGCCGCCCTCCATCAGGCGTCGCACCACCGAAGCTCCTTGGACGATTCCGTCCGCAACTTTGCAGGCTTCGACTGCTTGAGCACTATTTGACACGCCAACTCCAATGATGACGGGAACGTCCGTGATCTTCTTCAACCGACTCGCCAACTGACTCGCAGTCGCAGCTAGCTCAGTTCGCTCACCCGTCACGCCCAACAAACCAACTGAATACACGAACCCCCGAGCCCGCTCACAGACTCTCGGCAAACGTTCATCGGGCGCAGTTGGTGCAGCCAACATAATCGTGGACAATCCGACCGCGTCTGCTGCAGCACACCACGGACCTGATTCTTCGAGTGGCAGATCGGGAATAATCGCACCCGTGATACCTGCTTGCACCAATTGGGACGCAAACCTTTCGTGCCCGGCGTGATGAACGGTGTTGTAGTAACACATCACGACCAGAGGAACATCAACGTCAAGAGTCCGGACTCCCTCCAAAATAGAAACTGGTGTCGCTCCGTCATCCAATGCTCGTTGTGAGGCCTCTTGGATAATCGGACCATCCATCACTGGATCAGAAAAAGGCAAACCGATTTCAATCACATCGGCTCCATTGGCAGCGGCGGCCCGAATCGCATCCGTCCAACCTTTAAGCCCGCCGGTCACATAGGGAACGAGAATCTTGCGACCCGCATCACGTTTGGCGCGTAACGTGGCCTCGAGAGATGTCAACACCGTGGCACTCATCCGAGAATCTCCATCATTTGGCCAACATCTTTATCGCCTCGGCCTGACAGGTTCATCAGCACTGTTTTTCCCTGCATATTTGGAGCCTCGCGGGTAATCCATGCCAATGCATGCGCACATTCAAGAGCCGGAATGATGCCTTCGGTTTTCGCCATCAATTGGAAAGCCTCGATGACTTCTGCATCAGTCACGGTTGGATATTCGGCTCGACCAATTGATGCCAAGTACGAATGCTCCGGTCCAACACCTGGGTAATCAAGACCAGCTGAAATTGAATGCGCCTCTTGCACTTGGCCATATTCGTCTTGCATGAGATAGCTCCTCATGCCGTGCACAACTCCCGGTTGTTTGCGACCGACTGCAGCTCCACCTGCTGGCTCAACACCGATCAACCGTGCGTCTGTGTCGACAAAACCCGAGAAGATTCCGATCGCGTTTGATCCCCCGCCAACGCAGGCCACCACGAAATCAGGATCATTGCCATAACGCTCCAGACATTGCTCACGCGCCTCTGAACCAATCACTCGATGGAACTCGCGAACCATCCATGGATAAGGGTGGGGTCCCATCACCGAACCCAAGCAATAATGCGTTGATTCAACTGAGGCGACCCAATCACGCATTGCTTCGTTCACCGCATCTTTGAGGGTACGACTGCCACTATGAACCGCTTCGACTTCGGCCCCAAGAAGCTTCATCCGAAAAACGTTGAGCGCTTGGCGTTCGACGTCCACAGCTCCCATGTACACCTTGCATGACATTCCCATGAGGGCTGCAGCAGTAGCTGAGGCAACTCCATGTTGACCAGCGCCAGTTTCAGCGACGATGCGCTTCTTTCCCATTCGCTTCGCCAGCAACACTTGACCGAGCACGTTGTTGATTTTGTGCGATCCCGTGTGATTCAGGTCTTCGCGTTTCAGCACTAACCGAATGCCCAACTTTGCTCCGAGTTGATAACACTCGGTGATCATTGAAGGTCGACCGGCATATTCACGAAGAACTTGATCTAACTCGGAACGAAATACAGGATCAGCCCACGCCTCACGAAAAGACGCTTCGAGTTCTTGACACGCCGGTACCAAGGTTTCAGGTACGAAACGACCACCGAACTCGCCGAAACGGCCCGCTTCAGATGGTTCGGACATAATTGATTGCTCTGAAATCGACACTTCACTCCTCACAACAGACTCTCTATGTTCGCACTCCAAGTTGGAAAGTGCCTAGTCGTTTACTGGAAAACAACGATTTGTTATTCGTCAGCCCAGTCGTAGGGAAATTCGTTGAGACCCGAAGTCGGGTCCTCTGGCGGGGCAGCCGCTCGGGCATTAGCAATAAAACGGCGCAATTTGATCGCATCTTTTTTACCAGGAGCTGATTCAACGCCTGAAGATACGTCCACTCCCCATGGGTTCACATAGTCCACCGCTTCGGCCACATTCTCGGGAGTTAATCCCCCAGCCAGGATCAGCCGAATTCCTGACGGGATCTGGTCAGTTAACGACCAATCAAACACCCTTCCCGATCCGGCTTCAGGAGCGTCTACCAAAATCAAGTCAGTTCCGAATTGATTCGCGATTCGCGCTTCACGAGAACCCGCCGCGACAGCCTTAATAATCCAGCGCACATTGTCGGCCAAAGCAGCCACGGTGGAAACGGGTTCATGCCCATGGAGTTGTACTGCCTTCACTCCTGACTTCGACACAATGTCAAAAATCCGGTCAGGAAGTTCATCTTTAAAGACTCCGACCGTCAATATCTCGGGTGGCAATCGCCGAGTGATGTCATACACAACTTGAGCTGAAACCTGGCGCGTTGAGGGAGCAAACACGAAGCCAACTGCGTCGGCACCCATAGCTACTGCAAGAAGAGCATCATCCTCATTCGTGATGCCACAAATTTTCACGAACATGTTGACACCGTACCGCCCGACAAAGAAACGACGGCGGATACTGCACCGGTCAAACGATCTTTACGAAGAGGCTGACCGCAACAATCTGACCGCTTCAGAGGGATCTGATGCAGTCACCAGACTCTCACCGACCAAAACAGCGTGATATCCAGCGTTGTGTAATTCGGCCGCATCCTGAGCGTGACGCACACCGCTTTCGGCGACTCGCACGACACCGTCGGGTATTTGGTTAGCCATCCGCAATGCACGAGCATGGTCAACTTGAAAAGTGACTAAATCGCGCTGGTTAACCCCGACGATTTTTGCCTCAGCAGTCAGCGCCCGATCAAGTTCTCGCTCGTCATGGATTTCAACAAGAACATCAAGCCCAATATCTGTAGCGAGGTGATGAAAGCGTACGAGTTCGTCATCAGACAAAGCCGCGGCAATCAACAACACGCAATCTGCACCCATCAACCGCGCATCGCACACATCGTGAGCAGAAATCGTAAAGTCTTTACGCAAAACCGGCAATCCGCAAGCAGCCGAAGCACGCTGCAGATCGGCAATTGAACCGCCAAAGAATTCTTCGTCGGTCAGCACAGATAAACACGAGGCTCCTCCAGACTCATAAGCAACCGCGATCAGTTCTGGGTCAAGTCCCTCAGCAAGATCGCCCTTCGAAGGTGACCGCCGCTTAATCTCACTAATCACGCTGATGCCGTCATGCGCATCAGTCATCAAACGCTGGCCAAAACCCCTCGTCGCGGACATGTCCGCGCAGCGTTGCACTAATTGCTCAAGATCCCGTTCGTCATGTGACGCCACCTCTCGGTGACGCGCCAGAATTCGATCAAGGTATGTCGGGGCCTGATTCACGACTGAATCAGGCGCCCTTTCCGCCAATGGGTTCAATGAATTGCAATTCTGGACGACCACCAAGGAATGGCGTGATTGCTGGTCCGAGAGCCTTGAACGCCTCAGAACCCATATGCGCCGTTAAGGCATCTTGTGATTCGTACATTTCGTACATGAATAACGCGTCAGCGTCATTGGGGTCATTGTGCAAGATGTAATAAATCGTTCCTGCTTCACCTTTGGCTGTTTCTAAAGCGGCACCTAAAGCAGCAGCGAGTTCATCGCGCTTTCCAGGAGCGGCTGGAATTTTTGCCCATACAGCGACTTTTGACATGTGTTTTCCCCTTTAAAAGATATGAAGTTGCACTAACCGTAGACGAGGTTGGGTGGAAATCAGAACCCGAGACGCAGTCGCACTTGATTTTCTAGGTCAGCGATCGGAACGCGGACTTGATCGGTGGTGTCACGGTCACGAATCGTCACTGAACCGTCTTCCAGCGAGTCAAAGTCAACAGTGATACACAATGGAGTACCGATCTCGTCTTGACGGCGATAACGCTTACCAATCGACTGAGTGTCGTCATAATCGACCATATAACGCTCACCGAGAGCCTCAAATATTTCTCGAGCCAGCGGGGTCAAAGTGTCCTTTTTACTCAGTGGCAAAATAGCGACTTTGTACGGAGCCAAGCGTGGATGAAGGCGCAACACGGTGCGAACTTCGCCGCCAATCTCATCTTCTTCATAAGCAGCCAACAAGAATGCCGCCATCGCTCGGTTCACACCGGCGGCTGGCTCAATCACGAAGGGAACGTAACGCTCGTTGGTTGATTGATCGAAGAAATCAAGTTTTTGGCCCGAATGGTTGGCATGTTGATTGAGGTCAAAGTTGGTGCGTTGCGCAATTCCTTCGAGTTCTCCCCAGCCCCAAGGGTAAGCAAATTCGACGTCGGCAGTACCGGCTGAGTAATGACTCAATTCATCAGCATCGTGTGGACGCAATCGCAACATTTCTAAGGGGATACCCAAATCGACGTACCACTGCAAACGAGCGTTGCACCAGTACTCGTACCACTTCGGGCCTTCGGCTGGCGGAACGAAAAACTCAAGTTCCATTTGTTCAAATTCACGAGTTCGGAAAATGAAGTTTCCAGGGGTGATTTCATTTCGGAAACTCTTACCTACTTGAGCGATACCAAACGGTGGCTTCTTACGACTGGTCTGCAAAACATTGGCAAAGTTAACGAACATGCCTTGCGCTGTCTCTGGACGAAGATACACCTCTGCGCCAGAACCTTCGACCGGACCAGCGAAAGTCTTGAACATCAAATTGAAAGCGCGAGCATCAGTCAACGTGTCTTTAGCACCACAGTTTGGACAAACTGACTTGTCCTCAAGGTGGTCTTCTCGAAAACGTTGTTTACAGGTCTTGCAGTCAACAAGCGGGTCGCTGAAGTTGGCGAGGTGTCCACTAGCTTCAAAAACCTGCGGTGGACCCAAAATTGCGGCGTCGATCAATACAACGTCGTCTCGCTTTTGCACCATGGTACGAATCCACGATTCACGAACGTTCCGAAGCATCAACGAGCCAAGCGGGCCGTAGTCGTAGCTCGAACGGAATCCCCCATAAATTTCCGCCGATGGGTACACAAAGCCGCGACGCTTGCACAGGTTGACGATTTGGTCGAGATCTTTAGCCGGCATAGACCTTCAAGGTTACGGGATATGACCTGCACATCAGCGGCAAAATACTCAATTCAGAAGAGGGACCAGTTCACAACGATAGTGAATTGGCGCTTACGAGTGTCGTTCAAAAATAGAAACTGAACGTAACCGGCGTTCAATATGGTGTTCGAAGGCTCGAGTAGCCAGTTGCGAAACCTCATTGATGATTGGGTCATTCAACTGCTGGCCATCAGGGTTGAATGCGCGATCTAGGGACTCTCCCAGCTTTCCGCCCAAGATGTCGCGCATCAGCACCAAGGCCGGTCCTGATACTCCCATCCCGCTTCGACACGAACGACACACCACCCCTCCCAAATCAAGGTCGAATGCCACAAATTCACTGTCAGAGGATTCGCCGCACGATACGCATTGATCAAGTTGGGGACGCAATCCTTCCGCCGACAACAACTTCCACAAAAAGGCGGGAACGACTAGTGGTGATGGACGAGTCAGTAGCGTTTGGCGCGCTCCGACCAGCATGCGATACATCTGAGGAACTGGTTCTCGATCGGGAACCAATTGGTCAACCGCCTCAAGAATTGAACTCGCTTCAGTCATCGAATCAAGATCTCCGAATACCGCAGCAGTCGTATCAATGCTCTCTACTTGACTCACGATGTCAAGGTCCTTACCGCGGTGCAGTTGCAACTCAACATGTGAAAGTGGTTCTAAACGTCCACCAAATTTGGAACGAGTTTTACGAACGCCTTTAGCAACTGCTCGCACTTTGCCATGGTCCTGCGTTAAAAAGACGATGATCCGATCTGATTCACCGAGTTTGTACGTACGCAGAACGACACCAACATCGCGGTACAGACGCGATGTCATGCATTAACTCCGCCGAATCGGCGATGGCGCAACGCATATTCCTGAATCGCCGACGAAATACTGACGAGCGATAGCTCGGTCCAAGGCTCGTCGACAAAAACGATTTCGCTATATGCAAGTTCCCATACCAAGGAAAACGGCAAACATTGGGCGGGACCCAAAACTACGACGAGATCTGGTTCACCCGCATCGCCAAAAAGCCGCTCATCTAATAACGCTTCCGAAACAACTTCGTTACTTCCTATCTCGGAGAGGGCCCGACAAATTCGTTCTTGACCATCCGTTGACGCATGAACCGAAATCTGCACACCATCGTGGGTGATCTGCCGTTCAAGTTGCGAGCGTGAAAACTGATCATCGTGAGGGGTGGGACCGTAGGGGTAAATCGAGATAAATCGAACTTCCGCAGCCCGAGCGATATCCGCGAGATCCGCCAAACGGCGATCTAAACGATCTTCATAGACCGCCCAGTCAGCTATGGAGCCGCCAGCAATAACGATATGGACGAGCGAATCATCGCTCTTGACAGCGCCGACCTCCACAGCTGTTTTTCGTTTGAAGAATCTGCGCATTGCTTTCATTGTTGCCGATCCCGACCGTGTCAATGAGGCAATCTCTTGCATGTGAGCATGGTTAGTTGAAAAGTTCGAGAAGTGCCACTTTGGAGTTGGCTACGACGAGTACCGTGAATCCTCGTGCATGTGGCCTGCATCATGGATGGAAATGGTCGGTGGGCTCAACGTCGGGGACTCCCCCGGACCGAGGGCCACACCGCTGGCGAGGAGAACCTCGCAGCGGTCGTGCGCGCCAGTGTTGCTCGAGGGGTCGATTATTTGACGGTTTTCGGCTTTTCCACCGAAAACTGGGTGCGTCCTCGCCGCGAAGTGCGCCACATTCTTGGCTTGCACAAGAAATTGTTCGGTCGAGTAGCTGAGTTGAACGATCTAAATGTTCGGGTGCAATGGATTGGCCGCCCCTTTGACGATCCTGCAGCCCGCACCCCCACGTATGTACAACGCGCTATTCGAAAAGCCATTTCCGATACCTCCAAAAATACCGGAATGACATTAACGGTGGCCTTTGACTATGGCAGCCGCACCGAGATCGCTCACGCTGCCCGACGTGTCGTTGGTCAGCACAAGACTCCGAATGTGGCTGTGATGTCGCAAGCCATGTACATCCCCGATATGCCCCATGTTGATGTTCTGGTGCGAACATCGGGTGAAACACGGATATCCAACTTCTTGTTGTGGCAGGCCGCGGGATCCCCTAGCTATTTCACTGACAACACGTGGCCAGAATTTTCAGAAGACGACCTTGATGCAGCGATTGCCCTCGCTCATAAGTTTCGTTCGCTGTAATTCACTCGTGTCATCGTGACCGTTATCACCCAACTATGAGATAGGCCTGAAGTACGGTTGCGGTCTGTGTCTGTCCCTCGCTCCAAGATAAACGTCACCGAAGCGCTTGAAATCGCTACGACGGCGCTGCCGCATTCGGAGTCGCGTCCTGGCCAAAAGGAAATGGCCCATGAAGTG
This sequence comes from Ilumatobacteraceae bacterium, assembly GCA_044355095.1. Taxonomy (GTDB): domain Bacteria; phylum Actinomycetota; class Acidimicrobiia; order Acidimicrobiales; family Ilumatobacteraceae; genus Casp-actino8. The sequence goes on along the minus strand of JBIKYT010000017.1, from coordinate 13,737 downwards.
GCCGACGCTCTAGCCGAAGGCAAACACCTCATTGTTCAAGCGGGCACTGGAACTGGGAAAACAATCGCTTATCTCGTTCCAGCCATCGTCGCCGGAAAAAAGACTGTCGTCACTACCGCAACAAAAGCCTTGCAGGATCAACTAGCCAATAAAGACTTACCTTTTCTCGTCAAAGAACTCAGTTCATATGTCAACCGATCGGTAACTTTTGCTGTTTTGAAAGGTCGCAGCAACTACATCTGCCGACAACGACTTGCCGAACTCAACGGTGAAACCGACAAAAAGAGTCGCAAAAATGATTCGCCGACTTTGCTCGAAGTTGATGAAATGTCGCAATCGGTTCGACGCGAAATCGAACTCATTTCAGAGTGGGTCAAGACAACAAAGAGTGGTGATATGGCTGAGATCTCGTGGTCGCCATCAGATCGCGCCATGAAAGCAGTCAGTGTCGGCAGTGATGAATGTCCGGGGGCCCGCCGATGCCCCGTGGGCGGAACTTGCTTTTCTGAAATCGCTCGTTTCAAAGCCAGTGAGGCCGACATCGTCGTTGTAAATACTCATTTGTACGGACTTCATGTCGCGTCAGGCGGACAACTTTTGCCAGAACACGAAGTTCTCATCGTTGATGAGGCTCACGGCCTTGAAGACATCATGAGCGATACCGTCGGAGTCTCGCTGCACGCCGGAAACTTCAATTTCTTCGCCGGGGTCGTGAAGCGCATCATCGCCGATCCCAAAGTGATCAGTGACATCGTCAACATAGGCATGATGCTGGACGAAGTTTTGTCCCCCACCCACGGTCAAAGAATTTCGGCGCCACTCCCCTTAGAGATCACTGCGGTCTTGGCCGAGGGACGCCGCATCGTGGCGCGCATCCTGGATGTTTTGCGCGCTATCGAAACCAAAGATGACGACAGCAACCAACGCAAACTTCGGGCCCAGACCTTGGCGTCGCGACTCGCCGACACCATCGACGTGGCTCTCAAAACCGATGAAACTTACGTTCCGTATGTATCGGGAACCGTTGATCATCCGAAACTTGATATCGCTCCACTTGATGTTGGACCGGTACTTGATGCTGGGGTGTGGCAGAAGACAACCGCCATTTTGACCAGCGCAACAGTTCCTAACAAGATGGCCGAACGAATCGGATTACCAGTCTCTCGTACCCGTATGTGCAATGTCGAAAGTCCTTTCGACTATCAATCAAATGCCGTTCTCTACTGTGCCAAACATCTTCCGAATCCCAATTCTCCCGATTTCACCAAGTTGATGCACGATGAACTCTTTCATCTGATCGCTGCCGCTGGAGGACGAACACTGGCTCTCTTTACGAGTTACCGCGCTCTTGACCTGGCCGTTGAAGCTATGCGTAAACGTTTGCCCAACACAATTTTGTCACAACGTGAATACCAGAAAACGCAACTAGTCAAACTGTTCACCGAAGATGAGTCCTCTTGCCTCTTCGCAACATCGGGCTTCTTTCAAGGTATTGATATACCCGGCAGGACCCTGTCACTGGTCACCATTGACCGCATTCCCTTTCCCCGTCCCGATGATCCGCTCTTAAGCGCTCGCCGTGACGCGATTGGTGATCGGGCGTTTCGCGAAATTGATCTTCCTCGAGCGGCAACACTGCTCGCTCAAGCAACCGGTCGATTGATCAGAAACGCCACTGACCGTGGTGTCGTCGCGGTCTTTGATCCTCGACTCGGCAATGCCGGTTATCGACGCGACATCTTGGAGTCGATGCCACCCATGCGGAAATCAATTGACCGCGCCGAGGTTGAAGAATTCCTCAAAACCATTACCCGCTGAACCTTTAACCAGTCGGCATCAATCGATAACCAATACCTCGAACGGTGAGAATCAGTTTGGGATCGTCGGGATGATCTTCAATTTTCACTCTCAATCGTCGAACATGAGCGTCCACCAATCGACTATCGCCCAAATAGTCATAGCCCCACACTCGCTCAAGTAGCTGATCACGAGATAAGACAACATTGGGATGATCGGCGAATTCGCAGAGCAAATTGAATTCGGTTTTCGTCAGTGAGAGTTCTTGTCCACCTTTAAAGACGAGGCCTTGCTCACGTCGAAGATCGATGTCGCCCATGATTTCGCTTGATCCACTGCCAACAGAAACGTTCTGTAATTGAGCTCGACGCAAATGAGCGCGAACTCTCGCCGCCAACTCTTTGGGTACGACCGGTTTCGTCACATAATCGTCGGCTCCGGCCTCGAGGCCCGCCACCATGTCTTGGGTATCGGTTTGAGCGGTCACCATGACGATGGGAACGATCGACATGGCACGCAGGGCTCGACACACATCAAAACCCGACATATCGGGCAGGCGGATGTCGAGCAGAACTAGATCAGGTTCACTCGCATGAAATGCCGCCAAACCTGAGCGACCGTCTGGCGCCTCATTAACGGTGTAACCCTCATCTTCAAGCACTAACCGCAACGCCAAACGGATCTGATCGTCATCTTCGATGAAAAGCAAGGTATTCACTTCCGACATTCTTGCTCAAGTTTTCACTTTGTTACACAAAACGCACAGTATTCACATCGTCCCTTCACATTGATCCGTGAAACTAAACCTCGTTCACGCTGGTTCGTCAGAGGTCGTCCTCCCCCTGATCTCTGATGGCCAGCGGAACCCAATCTTCGCCCGATTCGCTGGCCACCGGCCCGAGTCGGGCGATTTCTATTCTCCACCAAAACATCTCGACCCTCAGATCGCTCCTTACTTCCGCCGCTTTCGGAGAGTGCGCCCCACATAGGGCAAGATAGGTCTGTGCGCATCACTCAAAGGATCAGACACCTCAGTTTGCGCAGTCGCGTTACTTTGCTTTTCTTGATGACCGGACTTGTTGCCGCGCTTTTGCTCTCGAGTGCGAGCTACCTCACGGCCCGGTCATATTTGTTACAACAGCGCGAAGAAATCGTTGAACGGCAAGCCTTCAATAACGCCCAGCTCATTCGCACTCAGTTAAGAACTCGTCGCAGTGAAGCATTTGAGTTGATTTCTGGAATTCGCACTGAATCAAATGGGTTTGCGGTTCTGCATTTGTCGCCCGAAGACCTGTATTTCTCACAAGATATTCTCAACACCCAAACTCTTCTTCCAACAGAGTTAGTTTCTGCGACCCTTCAAGGAATCACGTCCCGCCAACGCTTCTCAATCGATGGAGAACCGTTTATTGCGATGGGCGTCTCCATTAACGAAATCAACGCGCAGTACTTCGAAGCCTTTCCGCTCAGCGATGAAGAGCGCACATTGACAATCATTGGTTCGACTTTGTTGGTCGGCATTTTGGTCGTCGGATCCTTGTCGTCGTTGGTCGGATTGTGGGTCAGTCGACGCTTAATGAAACCTCTTGAACGCGTGAGCGAGGCAGCCAGCGAGATCGCAGAAGGCGGCCTTGATACCCGCCTTGAACACGAGTCCGACCCTGACCTGTCACGACTCGTGAACTCCTTCAACGAAATGGCTGATGCAGTTCAAACCAGAATTGAGCGAGAGGTTCGATTCGCCTCAGACGTCAGTCATGAACTGAGATCGCCGATTACGGCCTTAGCGGCAGCGGTTGAAGTGCTTGATGCCAGACGCGCAGATTTATCCGACCGTACCCAACAGGCCCTTGATGTCGTGGTCTCGCAAATTCGTCGCTTTGATCAAATGGTTCTTGACTTACTTGAACTCTCCAGACTTGATGTCGGTATCACTGAAGTTCACCGTGAAGAAATTGACCTCGTTCCTTTCATCACCCGAATAGCCGCGCGATATGGAGTCGAAAATATCCGCATTGATGTTCTTCAGAACTCCGACAGTGTGATCAAAATCGACAAGCGTCGTTTTGAACGAATCATGGCGAACTTGCTGGAGAACGCCCGTCTACATGGGGGCGGAGTGACCAAAATTGAGATTGAGTCGCTCCCGCATGGATCAACCCGAGTTTCCGTTGAGGATTCTGGTCCAGGCGTTGCGCAAAGTGAGCGGGTGCGAATCTTTGAAAGGTTCGCACGGGGCTCAGCAGGACGAAGTCGTGCCGGCGGAACCGGTCTTGGGTTAGCTCTCGTGGCCGAACATGCCCGAGCACACGGTGGGTCCGCATGGGTTGAAGATGCGACTACGGGAGGCGCAAAATTCGTTGTTGAATTCCCTGGGGAGAACACATGAATCGGACCGTTAACTTCCTTGCACGAACTGTCTTACCTATGAGCCTCCTATTTGTTGGGTGCTCAATTCCTGGCAGCGGTGCGGTTAAATCGGTTGACCCCAACAAAATTCCGTATGACCTCAATGCGACAACAACCAGTTCGCCACCAACGACTGTTCAAACGACGACAACAACACCTCCGGTGATCGAAACCACAACCACGATTTCTTCAACCATTCCCGTCGAATTAGTGAGTTTGTTCTATGTCGCAGGAACTCAAATTGTTCCCATTGATCGCCTGCTATTGAGTCCCGCCGCCGCTCCACAGGTTTTGGCAGCGCTAGCCGAAGGTCCACCAGAAGGTGATGCCGCAGCTGGCCTACGAAGTGCCTTGCCCATCGACTTTGCTGCACAGGTCACCGTTGAACGCGGAATCGCCACGGTCGTTTTGCCTGCCACCTTCGTTACCGATTTGCCTGGCGGCGAGCAACGTCTAGCAATCGCTCAGATCGTGCTCACCTTGACTCAGCAATCAGGGGTGGGTCAGGTGCGATTCACCAGCAACAACGAACCTCAAGCGGTGCCCAGAGGTCGTGGCGACTTATCAGGCCCTGGTGCAACTGTGGCTTGCGACGACTATGCCAACCTTTTGCCGAGCAATTTCTCCTGTTAGAGATGTTGGATCGGTCAGTAGCCCAGACGTTGAACACGGTCAGGCTTACGTTGCCAGTCTTTATCGACCTTGACATGGAGCTCGATAAACACACCAGGTGGTAATTGTTGACGAACTGCAGTGCCCACCATTTTGAGCACGGCGCCACCCTTACCGATGACCATTCCTTTTTGACTTTCTCGTTCAACAATAATTTCGCAACGAATTCGCGGCCATTCCCATTCAGTCACGACGGTCGCAATTGAATACGGCAGTTCGTCATGCGTGGCGGCTAGCAATTGTTCGCGCACAAGCTCGGCAACAAAGTCGGCTTCTGGAAGATCACTCACGACATCATCGGGGTAATACATCGGACCCTCAGGCATACGTTCCAGAATGTGAGCGACCAATTCGGCGACCCCATGACCAGACTTTGCCGAGACTGGGAAATAGGCAAGCGCGTCAAGACCGGAGGAAGCAATGAGATGATTCACAACTTGCTTCTTGCTGGCGACATCGGTTTTGTTGACGACCACAATTGTCTTTGACAAATCAAGTCGATCGGCAACCCATTTGTCGCCTGAACCAAACGGCATTGTGGCATCAAGCACTAAGCAGGCCACATCAACGTCGCTGATACTTTCTAAAGCCGCGGCATTCACACGATCGCCTAGTGCACTCACGGGTTTGTGCAAACCAGGAGTATCCACAAAAACAATCTGACTGTCTGGACGAGTTAACACTCCACGAACTTGCCGACGGGTGGTTTGAGGCTTGTCCGACACAATGGAAATCTTTTTGCCACAAATAGCGTTGACGAGGGTCGACTTACCGACGTTGGGACGACCAACCAGAGTGACAAATCCAGAGCGCATTCGTTCGTCACGCTACCGTCGCCAATGTCGCAACGATTGAGATAGGTCAGACAAGCGCCGTGTTGTCACTCAAGTGCAGTGTTATGCCCAGATCGGTGTTTTGTGGCACTCTTGACTGTATGAATCAACGCCGCAAGCATCAGGCCCTCGATCCCCGTAAATGGTTTGATCGGCTGCAACCCCAAACATTGCAAATAGCGATGTGGTTGTTGTATCTCAACGGCTTTTTCGCGCTCATCGGCTTTATGGACAAAAGCGACTGGGTAGGTTTTGCGAGAGTCAGCAAAGGATCACTGGGCAGTTTGGTCGGTCTTTTTGTAGTGCTGTCTTTCATTGGCGGTGGATTTTTGATGGCTAACGACCGCAAGATCGGCTACAAACTGGCCCTCGTGGCCGCTTTTTCTCCCTTCGCCCTCCGAATTTGGATCATGTGGTCGGTTCCTGGGATAGGCGTTCTGGACCGAATTACTGGAAGTGACACCATCGGATTCATTTTTGAAGCAGCCCTTTGCGCCTTGCTCTTGCATCCCCAAAGCCGCGAACACCAACGCGTTTGGTATTCGTAAGACTCCAGCACCTTTGATTAGGCTGACCACATGACTACACGAGTGATTACCGGAGTCGAAGGACTCAAAGCTGCTGTTGGCGAACACCTTGGTTACAGCGAATACATCGAAATAACCCAAGAACGTGTCAATCAGTTCGCCGAAGCGACTGGCGATCACCAGTGGATCCATGTTGATGTTGAACGAGCCAAGAGCGGTCCTTTTGGTGGCCCCATTGCCCACGGTTATCTCACCTTGTCAATAGGACCGATGTTGTATCCGACAGTTGTGCGTATCGAAGGTTTCACCATGGGAGTGAACTACGGAGCCAACAAAGTTCGTTTCCCATCGCCCGTACCGGTTGGCTCAAAAATCCGTCTTGGAGTCAAGCTGCTAGAGATTGAAGAAATCGCCAATGGTGTTCAGATGACGATGGAGTTCACCTTTGAATGCGCAGGCGCTTCAAAGCCATCGTGTGTCGCCGAGATTATTTTCCGTTCCTACATCTGACGCAAGCACGGTCTGACCTAACTTCTTGAAAGACGCAACTACTTGAAATTCGCCATGACCTTGGCAAAAAGTTCAATTGATGTTGTCGACGGGTAGTCGGCGCTCCACGGAATGAAACCGCTGCAGCCGATTTTGATGTAGGTCGCCACTTTTTCGGCTACCTCATCGGGTGTTCCTACCAAATTGCTAGCACGCCATTCTTCAAAGCTTTCACCATTCATCCGCTTGGGAGCATCGGCCACCAACTCGCGCTCAGTCTCACGAATGAATATTTCGGGCGACCAGGTCATACGAATTTCCATCGGATCTCGACCAACGGTTTTGCAGTGCCCAAGAAGAGTCTCTCGTTTACGCGCCCATTCGTCGGGCAAGCCTCCGAAGTTAGAACAGTCGGCGAGTTGCGCAACGACGCGCAACGTCAACTGCTCTCCCCCTCCACCAATCCAAATAGGCGGAGTAGGTTTCTGTAACGGCTTCGGATCACAATTGGCGCGAAATACCTCGTAATACTTACCCTTATACGTGGTTTCAGACTCAGTCCACATACTGCGAACGATCTCAACACTTTCGCGCAACATCCCGATTCGATCTTTTGGTTTGGGAAACTCGTAGCCGTAGGCGCGGTACTCGTTCTCGTACCATCCAGCACCAATTCCCCATTCCAAGCGACCACCCGATATCACATCAATCGTTGACGTGATCTTGGCCAGCAATCCCGGGTTGCGATAACTATTACAACCGACCATCTGACCTAAGCGAATCCGACTTGTGCGCTGACTGATTGCCGCAATGGTCGACCAACATTCAAAAACTGTTTCATGGGCCGGCCGAGGCACATTATGGAAGTGGTCATAGACCCACAATGAGTCATAACCCAATTGATCTGCCAGAACCGCTATCTCAATGGTCTTATTCCATTTGTCGACTGGTTCGGCTATCGACGTCAGCTCCATCTTCCATCCCTGCGGGATAAAGACACCGAATACGACGCCATGCGGCGACTTGCCGCTCAGAGGGCTCAGATCAAGATTCACAACTCAGACGATAGCGACCCAGGGTCGTTGCCCTGACTCGTAGGAAACGAATTCAAGAACCTAAGTTTTGGCTGTGCAACAGTTCACCGTCGGGGAAGTTCATGAAGCGATTGCTGAAACTCGTCCAAACGATGAGTGCCTAGTTTTTCGCGATCGTCGACTCACCTGGAACGAAGTCACCAACCGCACCAGGCGACTCGCGAACTTTCTGAATGACCGCGGATACGGATGCCATACGGAACGTAGTGAACTAGAGCAGCAAGAAAGTGGTCAAGATCACTTAGCCATCTACCTGCATAACGGCAATGAGTATTTGGAATGCATGCTCGGGGCCTTCAAAGGTCGAGTTGCTCCTTTCAACGTCAATTATCGATATGTGGCTGAAGAGCTCATCTACCTGCTGAATGATTCCGCTGCTTCTGTCATTGTGTTCCACTCAACGTTTGCCCCGGTGCTCGAATCAGTACTTGCCGACACTCCGCAACTGACGTTGCTTCTTCAAGTGGACGACGAGTCCGGACATCCGCTTCTGCCGGGAGCCGTCTGGTACGAGGATGCCTTAGACAGTTCACGCGACGACCTACCCGCTCCAGCGAGCCCCGATGATCTCTACATCTTGTACACCGGAGGAACAACCGGCATGCCCAAGGGTGTGATGTGGCGTCAGGGAGATGCTCTTGTTGAATGCTTTGGCGGATCGCGCAATGCACAAAACATTGATGATTTCTTGGCCGAAACCAAAGGTCGTCGAGCCCTCATCGCTCCGCCGTTCATGCACGGGGCTGGACATTGGGTCGCCATGGGAAGCTGGAATGCTGGCGGAACAGTGTTCGTTCCCTCCGTTCCTGAACGACTTGATGCGCATGACGTTTGGTCAATGGTTGAACGAGAACGCCTCGACTTTCTCTTGATCGTGGGAGACGCTTTTGCTCGTCCCCTGATTGATGAACTCTCGGCACACTCGTACGACCTCTCCAGCCTGACCGTTGTTATCTCTGGCGGTGCAGCACTCTCGGCTCATTACAAAGCCGAGTTACTACAACTTGCCCCACATCTCATGATCATCGATGGGCTCGGCTCGTCTGAGGCAGGCGGACAGTTAACTCATATGTCAGCGGCTGGTTCAGCAACGACCGGAACGTTCCCATTGGCTCCAAATAATCATGTCCTGTCAGCCGACTTGTCGACGGTGCTCGATCCCGGACACACCGATACAGGCCATCCAGAGGCTGGTTGGCTGGCAAAGAGCGGACGCCTGGCGCTTGGGTATCTCGGAGACATTGAAAAGACGGCCCGTACGTATCCAATCATTGATGGGGTTCGTTATGTCGTACCTGGCGATCGAGCTGTACTCACGATTGATGGTCTTGTTGAGATGCGCGGCAGAGATTCAGTCACGATCAATTCGGGAGGCGAAAAGATTTTCGCCGAAGAAGTTGAAATGGCTGTCAAGTCCCACTCGGCTGTTTTGGATTGTGTGGTCACCGGACGACCAAGTGAACGATGGGGAAATGAAGTGGTGGCAATTGTTCACTTACGAGACGGCTCTCAATGCTCCAACGAGAATCTCCTCGATGAAGCGGCCAAACATATTGCTCGCTACAAGTTGCCCAAAGACTTCATCTATGTAGATCACGTCGTTCGTTCTCCATCGGGCAAAGCCGATTATCGATGGGCAAAAACAATCGCCCATCCATCAAACGAATAATCAGATTGGAAGATCTCCGGTAGCGGTCCGAGTGGTTCCGTGATCGGTAAACGCCTTAATGGTGTTTTCAGCAATTCGCATTTGGTGAATTTCATCAGCACCATCGGCAAATCGGGCCCAACGAGCGTGTTGCATCATGTTCGCCAACGGAGTATCGGTTGAGTAACCCAAAGCTCCATGTACCTGAATGGCACGGTCGATGATTCGATTCAAACTATTGGCGACGAAGTGCTTTGCCATCGAGACTTCTGTGCGGAAGTCATCACCACGGTCAATCTTGAACGCAGCGTGAAGGATCATCAGTTTGCACTGATAAATCTCCATAGCTGAGTCGGCAATCAACCATTGAATACCCTGCTTTTCGGCAAGGTACGAACCATGTGAGTAGCGCTTTAACGAGCGATCAACCATCATGTCTAATGCGGTTTCAGCCTGAGCGATCCAGCGCATACAGTGCGCCAAGCGAGCCGGCCCGAGTCGGTATTGACCAAGACGATGTCCATTTCCGCGACCACCCAAGATTTGGGAATCATGAACTCGTAGATCTTCAATCACGATCTCGCTGTGACCACCAGGACCATGCATGGTTTCAACTTCGCGAACATTGTTCCAACCAAGTTGCGGTAGGTCAATGATGAATGCGGTGTTCGCTCCTCGAGACCCTTCTGGAACGTCCATCTCGGTGCGAGCAATAAGAATTGCAAACTTGGCGCGGTCGGCCCCTGAAATAAACCACTTATGGCCGTTGATGATCCACTCGTCACCGTCCTTGATGGCGTGCGTACGAATGAGCGTCGGATCTGATCCAGCAACTTCGGGTTCGGTCATCGCGAAACAGGACGACGACACACCATCACACAAAGGCTTCAGATACTTCTCTTTTTGTTCTGGAGTCGCCCAATGTACGAGTGTGTGCATGTTGCCCTCATCTGGCGCTTGACAGTTAAAGACCCAAGGTCCAACGCGGGTCTTGGCGGCCTCGGCCTGCACCATTGCCAAGGCGACATGACCCAATCCCATGCCTCCCCACTCTTTAGGCATATGTGGCAACCACAGACCTTCTTTAACAGCCAACTTGCGTAAGCGAATCAATTCACCAACATATTGCCGATGCTTTTCTGGGTCCATCTCATCACGGTGACCAAACGGCTCCACCGCTGGCTTGATGTGATTCTCCACAAAATCACGAACCTTCGTGCGAATGGCCTCATGCTCTGGAGCCAAAGTGAAATCGATCATGTCTTACCCCCGTAATCCGTCATCTAACACCGAAATGCAGAACGCCCCCGCACCGATACGTCTATCTTGCCCCATCGTGACCAATGTCAGCGACTCCGAAATCATCGTCGGTGATGAAAGCCGTTTAGCCTGACGGTGTGACTACTGGAAACAACGCACCAAGAGATCCCGAATCATCCTCTTGGGATACCGAGATCCTGCCCGAGGGTCAAGAAAAGGTTCGTGCAGTTCAAGAGATGTTCGACACCATCGCTCCCCGATACGACCTAGTTAACCGCATCATGACGTTTCGGCTCGACACGCGTTGGCGACGTAAAGCAGTACGACTACTAGCACTCCCGAAGGGCAGTACGGTTCTTGACTTGGCAAGCGGTACCGGAGATTTATGCATTGACCTTCAACGAGTCGGCATCCATCCGCTGTCAATGGATCTTTCATTCGGCATGCTTGCAGCCGATCGCTCAGGTTCCCCTCGTTCGCAAGCCGACATCTTGAACTTGCCGGTTGGCGATGATTCCGTCGACGGCGCCACATGTGGTTTTGCTCTTCGCAATCTTGTCGACCTCGGTTCATTCTTTAATGAGTTAGGACGAGTCGTTCGCCCGGGTGGTCGCATCGCTCTACTTGATGTCGGTATACCGCATAATCCGATCGTCAGATTTGGCAATGGGATCTACTTCGGCAAGGTCGTCCCGAAAATTGGTGGATGGCTATCTGATCCAGCGGCCTACCGATACTTACCGAAGAGCGTCGCCTACCTGCCACCTCGCGACGAAATGTTGCAGATGTTGCGTTCCGCAGGTTTCTCTGATGCAGTCCACATGCAACTGTCTGGTGGCATCACTCAACTGATGCTTGGAACGAGAGACTAAAGTTCGTGATCGCAACCACCATCCGCCTTGACTCATCGATTGACCTAAACGATGTTGCCGGAAATGATGGTTTTCTTTTTGTGCGAAATGGTGTCGGTTTTGCTGGTCGCGGCGTCGCCCTGCGCATGACATTTTCAGAAGTCGCGCAAACGTTACGGCTCATTAATCATGTCAATCAAACCGACCTCAACGTGTCACCGATCGCATTAGGCGTTCTTCCGTTTGATGTTGAAGCTCCGGCCAATTTCCTTATTCCACGTCAGACAGTTGGCAAAGATACAGACGGAAATTGTTGGCTCACCACGATTGATGACGCCTCACAAGTTCTAGAAGCATCGGTCGCACCAAAAATTCAAGCCAATGAGTTTTCTGTCAAACCCCTCACCCCGATTGACCACTATCAAAAAGCGGTTCAGCAAGCTCGGCAAGCAGTCAGAGATGGTCACATCACTAAAGCGGTCATTGCTCGAGAAATATTGATTGAAGCCAAAAATGAGATCGACGTACATGCAGTACTTCATAGATTGCGATCATCTTTCGGCAACAGTTACCGCTACTCAATTGACGGCTTTATCGGCGCATCACCAGAATTGCTGCTTGAAATCGACGGACACATCATCAGGTCGCATCCCCTCGCCGGAACAACGCCCCGTACCGGTGATCCAGAAACAGATAGCGAACTTGCTCAGAAACTTATTTCAAGTATGAAAGATCAGGTCGAACATCGAGTCGTGATCGATGTGATTCACGACATGCTGTTGCCATATTGCTCCTACCTCGACTGGGAGCCAGAGCCTTCGGTCATTCAAGTCGCCAATGTGCAACATCTCGGAACTCTCATCGAAGGCCATCTCTCTGATGATCACCCGGACATCCTCGAGCTAGCTCGCCAACTGTGTCCGACCCCAGCGCTCGGAGGCCATCCACGCGATCTGGCATTACAGATCATCAATGAAGTCGAAGGTTTTGATCGCAAAAACTACGGCGGAGCGGTCGGATGGATTAACGCTGAGGGAGATGGGTCATGGGCGGTAGCAATTAGATGCGCCGAACTTTCTCATGACCGCAAAAGCGCTCGACTTATTGCTGGTGGCGGAATCGTGGCGGCCTCAGATCCGGACGCCGAATTGGCCGAGACGCAAGCCAAGTTTCAGGCGATGTTGTCCGCCATCGTGAGACCCTGAGTGAAGTCACACTTGATCAAGTGCGACAGCAACCTTTGTGTTGATCTCTTGGTGAACTAAGACTTCGTTATGACGGTCAGTCGCAATACGAATCAAACAGGTACCTGAACGAGCAAGAGCATCCCTCAATTCACTAGAAGTACGGCAATCAAATGTCGTGATCTGGTGTGCTTCGGCTAATCGCACAAGGTCAGAACCATGCGGCGTTCCGAACAACTTTTCAAACTTTTCAGTTGCCACCAGCGAAGATTGCGCAAGATAATGGAATATTGCGCCGCCGTCATTATCAGTAACGACGATTTTCACTTCAACCTCACGTGACGTCAACGATACGAGACTTGAAGAATCATGCAGTAAGGCAACGTCTCCAATTAAAACGACGGTTGGTCTATCCGTTGCTATGGCAACCCCAATAGCGGTCGCAACTACTCCATCAATTCCATTCGCCCCGCGATTAGAAAACACCTGAAAACGCGAACAATCCCCGCCGAACCATTCAAGATCACGCACGGGCATTGATGATGAAACCACCAAGTTTTGCGAAGTCTTCAAACTTTCAGCGACGATCCTCGACACAGTCGGACCACTTAAGGAACCGACTGACTCTTCTTGGTATTTGGCAATCGAAGCTTCAGCCAACTCATCAGCTTTCAACCATTGATTCAAATAGAGCATTTTCGTCGTCGGGTGAATGAGCGATATCAATGCTTCGCAAAAAGATGAAGGATCGCAAGTGATGTGTGATGAAACTTTGTGATCAGCGTCAAAGGGATCGTCAAACTGTCCGACGTGAATTTGTACGGCTGAACTTTCAGAAATGAATTGACTGAGCACTTTGGAACTCGGAGCTTCGCCCAATCGCAAGAAAGCTTGTGGCTGATGACTCCCACTAAAGGCCTGATGACGCAGGATCGAATCAAAATAGATAACTGCTTCGGGTATGCCCTGGCAA
>JBIKYT010000016.1:0-38369 GCA_044355095.1 Ilumatobacteraceae bacterium | reverse complement strand
ACAACGTTGGGGACCATGACCCACTCGGCACCATCAACAAAGTTGGCCCACATCCAGTCGGTGAGTTGTTGTGGATTGATGCCAGCGATCAGACATAAGTTGCCGACAATCATCAGTCGTTGAATGTGATGCGCGTACGCGTGCGAATCAATCTCGGACATAACTTGCGAGACGCATCGCATCTTTGTTTGCGCATCACCCGTGAATAGCGGGGGTAGATCGCGAGTTGCCCCAAGTTTGTTGAGCTCGGCGTAGTCGGGCATCCATGCCCAGTAGAGACCCCAAACATATTCGCGCCATCCAATGACCTGGCGAATGAAACCTTCTGCCGACGCGATATCAACACGTCCTTGGCGATAGGCATTTTGCACTGCATCACATACTTCGGCTGGTCTGAGCAAGCCGATGTTGAGATACGGAGACAACAACGAGTGAGCAACGTGCCAACTGCTTGAGACCATGGCGTCTTCGTGAGGACCAAAGTTAGGTAACACGTTCTCGATAAAGTGATCGAGTCGTTTCAGAGCGTCGTGACGACTCGTTGCCCAAAGACCGGTTGGCGATTGACCGACGCAATGATCACGAAGTTCGCTAATGACTTGTTGGTCAATGTCATCAAGTTCGCTTGTCACTGGAGCAGGCCATTGGTTCTTGCCATCTTTGGGCGGTGGCAATCGATTCTCGGAGTCGTAGTTCCAGGTTCCAGTTTCTGGCTCACCATCAGGTGTCATCAAGTAATTGAGCCGTAATCGTTGCCAGCGGTAGAAGTCTTCCATCTTGAATGTCTTACGACGCTCGAGGAGTTGGTCTTTCCAACCTGCGAAGTCTTCGTAGTGACACAAGAACTGATTACTGCGGACAATTTCGCAATTGTTTTGTCGCAGCATTGTGAGCGCGGCATGACTCGCCGGCTCCATGACCGAGACACTTGTCGGTGAGTATTCGCTTTGATGTTCGTGAAGGCCTTGAGACAAAGTTTCCGACTTGCGGTAATCAACATCGAAGCCAGCTTCGCGAAGTTCCGTCGCAAAACGACGCATGGACGTGATCACAAAGTGTGCTCGCTGAATGTGCCATTTCTTTGAACGAACCTTGGCCGAACTTTCAACCATCAAAATTTGATGAGTCTGTGGAGTTGCTTGCGCAAGAGCTGCGAAATCGAGATTGAGTTGGTCGCCAAGAACCCAAACAGTTTTCTTAGATTCGCGAGATGCACCGACCACGTATCTAGTGTGCCTCAAACGTTACGAACGGGGAATATCGTGCACTGAATTTGCAAGCGGAATGATGCGATCAAGTTGGGTGCGCTGTAGGTAATCAACGATTTTGGGGTTTGAGCAAACCACATACATCTGTCCGCCATTGATTCGAATCCGTGAGGCCGCTCCCAGCAAAATGCCGAGTGCAGCATCATCAAGAACTGTGATGCCGTCAAGATCAAGGGCAATGTGCTGATGAGTTTGATTCATTGCCTTATTGAGAAGGTCGCTCAACTGGGGGAGGGTTGACAGGTCAAGTTCGCCGACGAAACCAATGACGTATATGCCGTCAATCATGGTTGAGTGGCTCGACAAGTTCACCTCGTTAACCTATCGGCGGTTCCAGAAGCATTGAAAAGTCGGAAGAAAGGGTGAGGTCGGGTACGAGGCGACCGACCAACGGAAGGTTGGTGTTCAGCTCGTACGTTGCTGTGACGGTGACCCAACGTTGAGTGACTCTGGTATCAACGTTGATGTCGCGACCAAACGAGAATAAAGCGGCGCTCTTGGCAGCAATCGCGGGGTCTTGAGCAACAGCGGCTGCTCGAACCGCATTGCGTGTGGCATTGACAACCTGAACTTGGGTGATG
The DNA here is from genome assembly GCA_044355095.1 of Ilumatobacteraceae bacterium. Lineage (GTDB taxonomy): Bacteria > Actinomycetota > Acidimicrobiia > Acidimicrobiales > Ilumatobacteraceae > Casp-actino8. Next base: position 36,520 of record JBIKYT010000016.1, on the reverse strand, counting down.
ACGACCACCAAGAATTGAGCGATGAGTAAGACGGCGATCATGATCAGGGGCAGAGTTAAGACGAACTCAACTGTTGATTGCCCCCGATCACGTCGCCTATGAATTGGAGATTTATGGAAGTTTTGCGGTGACACTGTCGATCACCCGATCAAAGAGTTGGCCAATCTTTCCCGCACCGCCGCCACCAGTGGCCCAGGCGATCACCAAGAGAGCAATGAGCGCGGCTGCGAGCATGACCAGTGCGTATTCGGATGTGGCTTGTCCAGAGTCGCGATCTGTATCAACTGGTTTGGTGAGAGTCAGAAAATAGATATAGATACGTCGTGATAGTTGCACCATAGGAATACCTTTCGGAAAAGCTGCGAATGCACTCACACTGTGATGTTGAGTTGCGAAAGGGTGCCAGCAATGGTGGGCACGATAATCAGAATGATGAACGAGGGAAGAGTGCACATCACGAGGGGAAGAGAAAGTTGTATGGGAAGTTGGCGGGCCTGAGTTTCGGCACGTCGACGTCGATTGGTGCGGGCTTCATTGCCGAGCTGAAACAGTAAGTTTTCAACCGGAATTCCGAGCCGGTCGCCGGCGATGAGAACTTCACACATTGGTTGGCTCACTGGGCCGATTTCGCCTTGAAGTTGCCGCATTGCCTCAGAGAATCTCTCACCTTCATCAATTCGCCGTGTCGCAGCAATGAAATGCAGCCGCAAAATTTGCGGCGCATGTTGACCAAGAAAATTGATTCCCTGCGCAGGTGAATAGCCGGCACGAAGGGCGGCACTGAAGAGGTCAATGCAGTCGGGAAATGCGTCGGTTACAGCTCGATCTTGACGTTCAAACAACCGTTTCTTTGCTCGTCTCCACAAGAAAAATAGAGCGATGAGACCAAAGACGACGATCATGAGTGCACCAATCGTTTCGTCCAAGTGCGGCCAAGAAAGTTCAGACCAACTCCAATCGTGAGGCAGGCCCAGCCAAGGGGAGTGGCCAGTAGCACCTGTCGAACTGCGGGACTATCGCTCACAATCCAGGCTCCACAAATGACGGGCAACCATGTGATGAGCCGCATCGATGCGGTAGCCGTTGCGGCCTGGGTTTGTCGTTCGAGCTTTGCTTGCGATCGATCAAGAAGCGTGTCGACGAGTGCATCAATCTGCTGTGCAATATCTCCGCCCACTTCATTGGCCAGAGCAATCACGTGCACGACCATGATGCAATCACTGTTTGCTTTTGACTCTGGTAGAGCGTCAAGGATCTTGAGGCAGGCATTTCCGATGGAGAAACCGCGCATTACTAAGTTGTGTAGTTGAACGAGCAAATCGCACGGATTTGCGGATACAGAAATTTGCAAGGAAGCAGCGAGCGATAATCCTGAGCGAGTGTGGCGGCTCATCGATGACAGCGCATCAATGAGATTGTCGTTGCCGTAGAGATCGAATTGCAAAAGGCGTCGCCTCGCTTGTCGGCGGGCGAATGAACGAGACATCTGAAGTTTACGAATCATGGTGGCGATAGATGTAGCGCAGACGGGGTGGATGTGATTCGGCGGGTGGCGACGAGATGACCTCGGCGATTTGAGTGACCGAGCGTTTTCCGTAGGGTTGACGGCTCATATGAATCACAACATCAATCGCCGAATCAACCATGTGGCGGGCATCTTGCAATGTCCAACCTGGGGCTGCCTGCATGGTGAGAAGATCAAGGCGGTGCAATCCGTCCAATGCCGAGTTGGCATGCATCGTTGCTAAGCAGCGCGAATGACCAGTATTCATTGCCTGGACGAGGGTCAGAGCCTCTAGACCGCGAACTTCTCCAACGATCAGACGATCAGGTCGCAGACGAAGAGCCGAGCGCAAAAGATCATCGAGCGAAACGTGGCCACGGCCTTCGGCAGTGGCATTACGGGCTTCAAGTCGCACGGTATGTGGATGTGAAATCACCAGTTCATGGGTGTCTTCAATGACGATAATGCGTTCACTTGTGGTTGACGTCTGGCCACTGTGATCTGAAACTAACGAAGAAACCAGACAAGTTTTTCCTGAACCGGTTGCACCCGTGATCAAAATATTGTGTTGCGATTGAGAAAGTTCGAGAAGCACTTCGTGAAGAGATTGTTGGTTGGAGTCTTCGCAGAATTCATTAAGTGCGAAGACCTCCTGTCGGAAGAGTCGAAACGCCGCAGTGGTGCCATGAACAGCAATCGGATGAATGACCGCACACACTCTGGTTCCGTCGGGCAGCCGCGCATCAACTATGGGCGAGAGGCGATCAAGTCGTCGTCCCAGAGGAGTCAGAATGCGTTCAAGAGCGATCTCAATTTGACCAGGTTGAAGGTCATTGCCCCTTTCCAATATTCCATGACGTTCAATCCACACCTCAGTTGATTGATTAATCAAGATGTCGGTCACGGTTGAGTCACCGAAATACTCATGTAGTTGTGGTGGTAAAAGCTGTGCTTTCATAAATTGACGTCAAGTTGCACGAGAGGCATGAGGGCGGCTTGAAGCGACATGGGTAAGCGTGACTTCAAAAGCCCAGAGTCGACTCGACGTGAAATTTCTCGGGAGTACGGAACTTCGGCGACACATTTCAACTTCAGTACCGACTCAATATCGCTGGTTGTCAGAACTCGATCGGGTTCGTGAATCACGACGACACCCGAGAATGATTTTTCAAGATTGACGGCGCGGCGAAGTGACAAATAGCAAGGTCGCGTCACGATGTAGTGCTGATGAGGAAATCTGCTGAGTGCAAGTGGCATGTCTTCGGTGCCAAAGTCGATGATGATGTTGAATCCATCGTCGACTTTGCGCGCGAGGGCTTGCGAAAGATTCTTCCAAGCGTTGAGGGTCAGAATGTCAAAATCAAAACTGCCTGATGGCGCGAGAAAGAGATTGTTGTCGCAGTCAATGAGAATCTCATCAAAGTTGTGATGAGTCATTTCATTGACCCAGTCGCTGAGACCAACAGGAGGTTCTGGGAGACCCAGAATTGCGGCCTGATCTCCGGCGAGATCAACCAAAAGTGTGCGAGTTGTGGATGAACTCACGATTGCCAAACTGGCGGCTGCTACTGACGTACCTGAGCCACCTTTTGGTGACGAGAAAATAGTGAACATAAAACTCCGCAAAATTGATGTGACGGGGAAGTGTGAGCACGTGCTTTAGGTTTGAGGTGACTACCCTAAATAGTGGAGGTGTCCGGGTACCTGGTGGGCTCCGCCGCCTTCAAAGCGGTTGGGACGAGTGAACCTCGTCCGGCGGGTTCGATTCCCGTCCACCTCCGCCATATCAATTTTCTAGGGAGAGAACATGTTGTTCGAAGTGCGCAAGATCGTCACGATTGTTGAAGAGATTTTTCATGATCATTCATCAGGGGTCAATGGACCTATTCCTGCGACTCCCGCAATGAAGGGTGCCGTAGCCGCGGTCGTTACTAATCCTTATGTGGGCAAGTACGTCGACGATCTGAGCCCAGCGGTTGATGAACTACGCGCACTCGGTGAGCGTCTTGGAAACATTCTGATCGGTCACCTCGGTGGAGACGCGTCGAAGATTGATGGATACGGCAAAGGAATCATCGTTGGTTCGGCTGGCGAAATTGAGCATGGCGCGATGTGGCATATTCCAGGTGGCGGAGGCATGCGCGCTGCACTCGGTAAGGGCACATCAATTGTGCCTTCAACCAAAAAGGTTGCGGGAATGGGAGCACGTCTTGATGTGCCGATCACGCATATGGATTGGAGTTACGTGGGCAGTCATTACGACGCTATTGAAGTTGGTGTTCCCGATGGACCCAAGCCCGACGAGATGGTGGTGATCTTGGCCATGGGTGTTGGTGGACGAGTGCACGCTCGCCTTGCTGGTGGATTTACATTGGCTGATCGCGGCAAGCCTGGAGTACCAGCATGAGCAAGATTGCTTTCATTGGTATTGGTCGCATGGGTTGGCACATGGCCGCACACTTGGCCAAAGGTGGCCACGACGTTGTGGTGTGTGATGTTGTGCCGGGTATGGCTGACAAGTGGGTGGCCGAAAACGGTGGTGGAGCAGTTGCCAGCCCCACTGATGCTGTTCGTGGTCGCGAGTATGTGATTACCTCGTTGCCCGCCGATCGCGAATTGTTTGCCGTTGCTGACGGAATCGTTAACGAACTAGCCAAGGGCACAGTGTGGATTGATCACTCAACAACATCTGCCGAGGGTTCACGAGTTGTTGCGGCTCGAGTTGCCGACGTTGGATCAGCATTTTTGGATGCGCCAGTTTCAGGTGGCGTCGATGGTGCGCGTAACGGAACGCTCACGGTGATGGCTGGTGGCGATGAGAAAGCATTTGCGTCAGCTGAAACGGTGATGTCGGCTTATGCCGCGCGCATGACATTGATGGGTGAGTCAGGTGCCGGGCAAATCACCAAGATGACCAATCAGATTTGTGTTGTGGGTGTATGTCAAGCATTGGCCGAAGGACTCGACTTTGCCGAGACCGCTGGGCTTGATGTGCAAAAAGTGATTCACGTGATGTTGCAAGGTTCATCGGCGTCGTGGCAGATGGCGAATCGCGCCGAGAAAATGTTGGCCGGTGAATACAACTACGGATTCTCGACCACGTTGATGCGCAAAGACATCGGGCTTGTGCTTGATGAAGCTGCGTCGATGAATGTGCCGTTGCCGGTGACGTCAATGGTTGGGCAAATGCTCGCTGAAGTCACCGCGATGGGTGGTGCCCAGTGGGACTGGTGCAGTTTGATGGAGCGTCAACGCCGCCGCACAAAGTAAGCGATCTGGTCGGCTTTAACTGAGGTTTTCTGCCATTTCGGCAGACCAGATCGATGCTATTCCGCAACTGATGGGCTGATTCCCACAGTTGTGCATGGCTCGTTTAACTCCAGACATTCTGCGGACTCTTGCAATTGGACCGCATCAACTCATTCATCGCGATGTCGTCCTCGCCCATGGACACTCTGCCCACTCATGGCGCACCGCGCGGGCCAAAGGATTTTTTGATGAAGTGATGCCCGGTATCGGAATAGAGACCGGTCGTTCACTGGACCCAAAAGGTTTGATAGCGGCGGCGGTTGCTGCGGCGGGCGACGGGGCAATGGCTAGTCATCGTTCGGCGGCTTTTCTCTATGGTGCTGATGTAGTCGGGCACGAACCTATCGATGTGGTGCGTGCTGATCGCCAGACAACTTTGACATTGCCAAATACCAAATTTCATCGACCGCGCGACATGATGGATCTTCGTCCCAGAGAGATTGATGGAATTGCGGTCACGAATCCGTTGCGGACATTGCTTGATTTAGGAGTCGTTTCTCGCTGGGATGTAGATCGAACATTGCAGATCTTTGTGATTAAAGGTCTTGTTACTTTTGAATCGGTTGACAAAGCGCTGATGCGGCACAGTCAACATGGTCGACATGGGGTTGTTGCATTACGAAGTGCGCTACATCAACTGGCACTTCACGAGAAGGCCCCAGATTCGGTGCTTGAAGAAGAAATGGCCCGTGTGGCGCGGCGATTTGGTTTACCTCCGATGGAGTTTCATGCTCGCGTTGCTGGGTACGAAGTGGACTTCTTGCTGGCCGGAACAAATATCTACCTCGAATGCGAGGGATGGCGATATCACGGTCTTGATAAAGATCAATTCGAGTTTGATCGTGAACGAACCGCCAAGTTGCTGGCGGCGGGTTACATCGGCGTGCGATTTACATGGGCACAAATCGTTCGCCGGCCGAGCATGGTGGCACAACAAGTCAAAGACATTTACGCCAGGTGGAAAGCACCTAGTTGATGTCAAAACCAATCTGACGCGAAAAACTGAGCGATCTGGTCTGGCGAAGTAGTAGAAAACCTAAGTTTTTTACGACCAGATCGCCTGTTAGACGGCGAGGAGGTCGCGGGCGCCAGTGTCGCTCGACGGGTGACGCAACTTGCTCATCGCACGAGCTTCAATCTGACGAATGCGCTCACGGGTGAGGTTGAAGTGTTCACCGACCTCTTCAAGGGTGCGAGGTTCGCCCCGATCAAGACCAAAGCGCAACTTCAAAATCTCGCGTTCGCGCTCGTCGAGCGGAGCCAAGAGACGCTGAATCTCTTCGGGGAGCAGCGCAGTGGCCGCAACTTCGAAGGGGCTTTCAGCTGAACGGTCTTCAACCACGTCACCAAGTTCGGCATCGCCATCTTCGCGGAGGGGCTCGCTGAGCGACAAAGGTTCGGCTGCGAAGCGCAATGCTTCGGTGACCTTGTCTTCAGGCATTTCAACTTCGGCTGCGAGTTCACGCAATGTTGGCTGACGACCAAACTTCAGCTCCAGGCGTGAGCGAGCCTTCTGGAGACGAGCAAGCGTGTCTCCAGCGTGGACTGGGAGGCGGATGGTGCGGCCGGTGTTGGCAATACCACGAGTAATCGCCTGACGAATCCACCACGTGGCATACGTCGAGAATTTGAAGCCCTTACGCCAGTCGAATTTTTCAACGGCGTGCATGAGACCGAGGTTGCCCTCTTGGATGAGGTCAAGCAGGGGAAGACCAGAAGCCTGGTACTTCTTGGCGATCGAGACCACCAAACGAAGGTTGGACTGCACGAACGAACGCTCGGCATTTTCACCATCTTTGATGAGGTTGCGCAGTTCGCGCTTCTTGGCAGGCGTGAGTGCCTTGCCTTCATTTACTTCAGATTCTTCTTTAGCGGCCTTGCCAGCTTCGATCTGCTTGGCGAGACGAACTTCGTCATCTTTGGTGAGCAATGTGTATTGCCCGATGTCTGATAAGTAAAGACGGACGAGGTCTTCTTCATCACGATCAACGCGATCCTTGGCCACTTAAGAACCTCACTTCTCCGAGAATTGCAGTAGTGGCGGGAACGATACCGACCACAATCGCTGACACAACCGCCGACGCAAAGTTCTCCAAAAAAGTGTTGAAATATTGGCTGTCATGACACCGGGAATTATTGTCGGTAACCTGAAGAAATAGCGATTTTGTGAGGTTTTTCTCGTCCGATCGTGTACGCAAAAAGGAGAAATGCTATGTCTAATCCACTGCTCAATGAGAAGCGTCTTGAACAAGCTGCGACCGCGAACGATTCTGGATGGGCGGCACCTGACCAGTCGACTCGTCAAGGAAACACTGGTGCAGTCAATGACGGGCCCACCACCCCGTGGGTGCCTACTGGTCGCACGATGACCGTTGCTGGTACAGCGAGTGCGACTGCAGTGCTGTTCCTTCTTTTACTTGCCGCGGCAGTTGTCGGTTGGCTCGGAGTGGATGCTCCGCAAGGCGAGGTCTATAAGTTCCCGGCATACGCCATTGGTGGTTTGTTGGTCGGTTTTGTTCTAGCGATTGTGTTGGCATTCAAACCACACCTCGCCAAGTTCTTGGCTCCGGTGTACGCGATCGCCGAAGGTTTATTCGTTGGTGCGATCAGCAAGGCGTATGAAACGTATTACGACGGCATCGTGGTACAAGCCGCTGGTGCAACCATTGGTGTCTTCGTTGTGATGTTGGCGATGTACAGCTTGCGCATCATTAAAGTGACCGATCGTTTTCGTCGAATCGTGATTGGCGCCACCATGGGAGTCGCTTTGTTTTATGGCGTTTCTTTGTTGATGAGTTTGTTCGGTGCAACGCCGCCATTCATTCAGTCAACAAGTCTCTTCGGCATCGGATTTAGTTTCTTAGTTGCTGGCCTGGCCGCATTTAACTTGGCTCTCGACTTCGATTTCATTGAGCGTGGATCCAAGCAAGGAATGCCCGAGTCAACAGAGTGGTATGCAGCTTTCGGAGTCATGGTCACCGTGGTGTGGCTCTATCTCGAAATCTTGCGACTGCTTTCTAAGCTCCGCGAACGGTGACAGAAACGAAAGTGAGCGACGATCTTGATCGTCGCTCGGTAGTTATCTTCGTTGCCGCACTTATCAGTTTGTGGTTTGGTCGATTCGGTTTTCGTTACATGCCGGACACCACAACGCGTTTGGCTGAAATGTGTTGGTGGGCAGGAACCCAGATTCTCAGTTACCTCGTCGTGCCATTGATTGCCATTTCTTTCATCGGGTTGAAACCAAGTGACATTGGCTGGAAGTTTCGTGGTACGGCACATCACTGGAAGTACTACGTCACACTTCTCGCGATCGCGATTCCTTTTGTCGTCGTTGCGAGCACCACGGGTGAATTTCAAGAGCGCTATCCGTTGCTCGAGATTGGTCGCGGTCAACCTGACGCTTGGGCTGACCTACGCATCTGGTGGATCTTCTATGTGTTGCAATTTGTTGCTGTCGAAACTTTCTTTCGCGGTTTTCTTGTTTTGGGTTTAGCGAAGCGCTTTGGTCAGGCCTCTATTTTGATCGCAACGATTCCCTACTTAATGATTCACTTCACGAAGCCGCCAGCTGAAGCACTTGCTGCAATAATGGGCGGCATTGTGATGGGAGTTCTTGCCTATCGCACTAAAAGTGTGTGGTGGGGTATTGCTCTGCATGTCTCGGTTGCGGCGCTCATGGATTTTCTATCGTTAGGGCATAAAGGTTTTATCTGGTGAGCAAGGTTCCGCAAGAAGCAATCGCCGTTGGTATCGCCGGGGCGTTACTAGGTGGCATCACCGGTCGAATTGTGGGCTTCCCAGTTTTAGGAACAGCAATCGGTGCCTTAAGTGGTGCGGTTTCGGGTGGACGACGTATGTACGACTGGAAATCAAATCGTGGCATCGGCGCGTTTGTTCTTGATCACACATGGGCCTTGGCGACGACAACCGCTTCTGTTGTTGCAATTGGTGTGAACGCAGCAACTGGTGCTCACATTGATGAATCTTTGACGACTCGACAGAACCGAATGACCTTTGAGAAGGGTTTGGTTTTGCGCCACGGTTTTGCGGTGACGTTTGGATATGTCGTGAATGGTGCAGCCGATCGTGACGGAACAATGAGCGAACGTCGTCGCAAGTTAGTCACCGATCACGAAGATCGACATGTGTGGCAAGCCCGAATGTTCGGACCGATTTATCCGGTCGTCTATGCCGGCTGGTTTGCAGTTGGCTCAATTGTTGCAACGGTGAAGTGGCTTGTGGCTGGACGCAAAACAAAGTTGATTGATGAGGTCGATGCAACCGCGTACTATCGCAATCCATTTGAATGGCATGCGTATTCATGTGATGACAATTGGCCGCCTCACGGAGTTGATGCAACCAAGGTATGGGCGCAACCCTTTAGAGGGTCTTCAAGAACCCCATCAACGCCACGTTGAATTCATCGGGCATTTCTTGCTGAGTCCAGTGACCAGCGCCCGGAATAATCACACTGCCCTTGTAATTGGGGGTCATGCCGTTCACTGCATCAAGCGTGTCTAAGCGTGAAGCAATCACGCCATCTTTGTCACCGCCGATAAAGAATGTGGGCATTGAAATACGATCAACCGGAATGTCCTTGAGCACTTCGTAGTTGGCATCAAGATTGCGATACCAACTCACCGGACCAAAGAAACCACTATTGGTGAATTGCTTGACGTAGTAATCGAGATCGTCTTGGGTTAACCAGGTCGGTAGATGGTTGGGGACATCTTTGAACATGTCTAAGAAACCAGTGCCAGCCATTGGGGGGAGTTCAGCGGGGTCGGTGGGACCTGGTTTGTACATCGCACCAGAAGCTGCCCACATGAACTGATGCATCGTGTGGCGAATATCGGCGCCGAGTTCTTTTTCGGCTGGACCAACTTCTTGGAAGTACAACATGTAGAAGAAGCGATCGGTGAACATCATTTTGAAAAGTTCAGTGGGCTTCATCGGCCATGGTGTGAACGGAACGCTGACGGCACAAATGGCTTTGACACGATCGGGATGTAGTCGGCCCATTTCCCAGACGACCAAAGCACCCCAGTCATGACCAACAAAAATTGCATCGTCATGGCCGGTGGCATCGAGTAATCCGACTAAGTCACCAGTGAGATTTTGCACTCCGTAGTCGGTGACATTCTTTGGTAGCGACGAAAAGCCGTAGCCCCGTTGATCGGGAGCAAGTACGTGATAACCAGCATCAGCGAGTGGCTGCATCTGGTGACGCCACGAATGCGCTGACTCGGGGAAGCCGTGGCTCAAGATGATGCACGGACCCGACGGGTCTCCGGCCTCGGTAACAACAAGATCGACGCCGTTAGTGCGAATGGTGCGCTGCTGAATGCTGTGGCTCATGTTCTCAGTCTTGCCGACTGAGAACTACCAGCGATTACGGAGACGATTGAAACGATCTCTCAACTTGCTCGACATCCAACTTTCACGAGATATTCCGATGACATGTACATCAGAAAGCACACCGTCAATCACCATCCGATCTTGAAGTATGCCGAGGCGAACTGCATCGCCACGGCGAATGCCGGACTCAAATGAATGAACGTTTTGTTCTAAAGAATGTGCGTAAATCCAGCGAAGTGGCCACTCGTTGAATACAGCCTCACAGAAGGCCATCAAACCCTCCATCACAAAGCCACTGCCTCGACTTTCGGCGCGAGAATAGAGAGAAAACCAACCATTTTGAGCACGAAGGTCGACATCATGCAGTTGCAGGTAACCGATAATTTGGTGGCTTTCCCGACCTTCTACGACCCAAATGGCATCAGTCTGACGCCACAGCGCTGACTCATATTCTTCTGGAGGGGGCATGCCGGTTTTATACCTCCAGGTTGAAGTGGATAGGGGGTCATTCTCAATGTTGTACAGACTGGTGTAATCGTCTGGCGTAATGGGTCGAAAAATTGCTCGGGAGGTATGAATAATCATGCTTCGGAATCCATCATTGACGAAGAATGAATCTCAAAGTCGCTTCGCGTCAATACCCAACAGGTTCGATTTTCATACTTTCCTTGAATCATTGCGAAATCCGGGTACTCAATTTGGAGTTTCCACCAAGGTCGCGAATATCCCAGCAAATCAACGTCATTTTCAAAGCTTTCAAAATACAGAGCCCGGATATTTGAAGCAAAAAAGGCCGCGCTGAGTATTTCAGGGATGATGTTGGAGACACTTTCAATCGCCTCTGAATCCTGAAGTGACCAAATATCAAGCATTCCGGTTCCGGCTGCGCCGGTTTCGCTTAAAAAAGCGACACCTAAATCTCTTGCCTCGTTACTGATGACAACTCCTGCAGCAAACGATTTTGCCACCTCAATAACCGATTGAGGTGACAGGCCATTTTTACAAGCCCGCCACCATCGTGGATCGTTGGCAACCGCGACTTGGTAAGCAAACAGGGTGTCACTTGGCGTAGTGAGTCGCCAAGTGACACCCGCTGTTTTATTCTTTTGCACTAGGAGCAAACTAAGGTTCAGCTATTGGTAATAACCGACGATGTCAATGATGACATGAGCGCTTCCAACATCTCCGCCGCAAAAAACTTTGATCTGTCGACTGGAATCAAGCTTTACGACAGAAGCATTTGCGATGTCAAGCCCTGCAGCAAAGTTGACAGTTGAAGCTGTGTAAGAGGCAGCATCGCCCGGACTAACCGAAAAGAAATTTCCGCCGTTAGCACCTGTAGCTGTGATATTAAACGCCACCGCAGTTGCTCCGTCAGGAACTGCGTTCGCCGTGGTAACTGCGCCTTCGCTGTCATGGGCGTCGGCAACGGAGATTACGCGTGATGAATTTGGCGCCATCACACCGTTGGTCGTATAGGCAGCTTTACGTGAGTCGTATGCGCGGATTGGGTCAATTGCGACGAATTGTGGGTTGATCGGGGCTCCAAGTTGGGTCCATGTTCCTGGCGTGCCGGCAACCGTGCACAGCCAGAAATCGCCATTTGAGTCCAACACCAAGTCACCCTTGCTAGCGGCTGTACTAAGAGTCCGAGGTGGGGCACTTTCACGGTTCAGGTTGGTGTGCAATGACGCAACTTTTCGCCAACGAGCCGAATTACCGGTAAGGGTTCCTGCGACTGCATACCACAAGTCGCTTCCGACAACTTTGAATTGACCTTTGTATCCACTTGCAACGGTAGGTGCTGCAGAACTTGAACTGTCCATTAGTTTTAATGGAATCGGGCTATCAAGTTTTGCACCGTAGTCCGAAGCGAAGACAGCAAGTCCTGTTGAGATTTGGACGTCATTGGCAGAAACGGTGATTCCCGCAAGAATAGAGTTGGTATTCGTAATGCTGTTGTCGTCAGTGATGTGAAGAATCCCTCGCCCGCCACTAGAGGTGAAACCCGCACCATTAAGAATGGTCGGACTATTGACGGCGTTATCAATACCTTTTTCAACTTTGTCGGCGAGTAGACCTGCTGCGTTTGCAGGTTGTGCACCAAAGGCAAGACCACCAGCGACTGCGCCGACTGCGGCTCCACCTGCTAGTCGCAACATATTGCGGCGAGATGCACGCTCTGGTTCGCTTGCAGCTTCTAGTTGGTTAAGTTGAACTTGTAATGCTGTTAACTGATTTTTGAGACTTTGAATCTCGTCGTTTTCCATAACTTTCCCTCCGCTCAAGGGGGACGGTCTCGCCCCGCCGGAGAAAAAAGTACCAAACATTTGGGGGCACTTTTGACAACTTCTGTTAGTCCTTTGGCAAGAACTTCCAAAGAGAGTTGAATCAGGCAGGGTTGCGGCGAGCCAACGGGTTGGCTTCAAGTACTGCATCGGGCAATGGTTGGCCCGTGATTTCATCGACCCAGTAAGTGCCCGCATCAAGACGGCTCAAGGCCATTTCCACATCGGCCAAATCGCGCTCAATGGCGTCAAGATCGATGAGTGTTGTTGATTCTTCGTTGGTTGATTCCGGCGAGGACATGGGCTCAGAGTAGTCGGCAGATAGTGTTTTGACCTATGTCCACAACTTTCCCCCCTTTCGACGGATCCGCCCCCAAGTGCCAGAAGTTCTCTTCTGAGCCCGAAATGGGGATCGACGTCACCAAGCGTTATACCGCCACCATGGAAACCTCGATGGGCACTCTGGTGATTGCCCTCGACGCGATCAAGGCACCTCGTACGGTGAACAGCTTCATCTTCTTGGCGCTCAATCACTATTACGACGGCATCATCTTCCACCGCATCATTCAGGGATTCGTTTGCCAAGGTGGCGACCCGACTGGCACCGGCATGGGCGGACCTGGTTACAAGTTTGCTGATGAACTTCCCAAGGCTGGCCAGTACCAGATCGGTTCACTGGCGATGGCTAATGCCGGACCCAACACCAACGGTTCGCAGTTCTTCTTGATCAGCGGCCCGAGCGGTGTCAGCCTGCCGCCGGCTTATGCATTGTTCGGTCAAGTTGTGAAGGGCCTCGAAGTTGTTGAGGCGATGCAAAATGTTCCGACGGCACGTGGTGATCGCCCCGTGACCGACGTGGTGATCAAGTCGGTCACCATTACTGTTGCTGACTGATTTACTCCACTGCGTTTTGCAATAGATGAATTCTCGAGTGACCCCACTCAGTACGGCGCAAGCGCGACGTATTGCGTTGGGGGCTCAGGGATTTGCGCAGGCTCGGCCATCTGGTCGCACCGATCGTCGGCACTTACGAAAAGTTCTCGATCACATCAATCTCATTCAGATTGATTCGGTGAATGTATTAGTTCGTAGTCAAGAACTGCCGTTGTTTTCGCGACTTGGTGCTCATCCGCGCGATTTCATTTCTGCTGCAACTAATGATGGTGAACTCTTTGAGTATTGGGGACACGAAGCCGCCCATGTTCGCACCGAACATCATCGCCTGTGGCGATGGAAAATGGAGCAATCACTTGAAGGACCCTGGCGTAGTGCCGAACAACTCTTGAAACAAAGACCAAAGTACGTTGAAGAGGTTTTTCAACGTGTTGTCGCCGAAGGGCCTTTGGTCGCTGGTGAATTATCGGAGCGAACCAAGAAAAAGGGTCAATGGTGGGATTGGGATTACGCGAAGTTGGCGTTGGAGTATTTGTTCATGTGCGGGCGGGTCACTGCGACACGCCGCCCAAACGACTTTGCTCGGCTATACGACTTGCCTGAGCGTGTTATACCCACTCAACATCTGCAGGCACCAACACCAAGCGTTCATGATGCACAGCGTGAACTTCTTGAAATGGGCGCTCGCTCGTTAGGCATTGCGACTGCCAAAGATATTGCGGACTATTTTCGTTTGAAGCCGGCAGTAGCGCGACCACGAATCAACGAACTCATTGAAGGTGGCCAGTTGGTGCCAGCATCTATTGAGGACTCCAAGGAGAAGTGGTTTCTTCATCGAGATGCGCGCTCGCCCCGATCTGTGAATGCTCAAGCACTTTTATCAATGTTTGATCCGGTGGTATGGAACCGGCCACGTGCCGAAAATCTCTTTGATTTTCATTACCGAATTGAGATCTACACACCTGCTGCGAAACGCAAATATGGCTACTACGTTTTGCCGTTCTTGTTCGGCGATCGTCTCGTGGCGCGCGTTGATCTCAAAGCCGATCGTCACAACAACACATTGTGGGTCCCGGGGATTTTCTCTGAAACACACGCTCACAAGAAGCAAGTGGCAGAGGCCCTCGCGGACGAGTTGCGTTTGATGGCCCAATGGCTACAACTTGGGACGATCAAAGTTGGCAATAAAGGTGACCTTGCGAGTGCGGTTCGTAAGTCGCTGAGCGCGGTATCTCGTTAGTCTGAAAGTATGAGTCGTCCACTGATTGCAGTCGCCGGTCGCATAGCCGCTGCTGGTCGTGTATCTCGCAGTGAGATTTCTTTTGCGGGCCGCGTGTATCTAGACGCCGTTTTGCGGGCCGGAGGCGAACCACTTACGTTGACGCCTCGCGAGATAAGCCATGAACAAGCAGTTGAACTGTTGTCGGGCTTCGGAGCATTGGTGTTGATGGGTGGCGCCGATGTTGACCCGCATCTTTATGGACAACATCGTCAACCTCATGTCTATGGCGTGAATCACGAACAAGACAAATTTGAAATTGCGTTGGTGCACGCGGCAATTGAGTTAAAACTGCCAACGTTGGCCGTATGTCGAGGAATTCAACTTGTCAATGTTGCGCTTGGCGGAACATTGATTCAACACATCGGTGACATTGACACAAGTGAATTAAAAGTGGTTGTTGAACATGCGCCAGGGAAATTTCCGGCCGGTCAAGATTATGCATTGCACGACGTTGAAATATCTCCACGCACCAAATTGTCGAAGGCTTTAGGAACAACCACAGCGCGAGTTGCATCATTTCATCATCAAGGTATTGATGAAATCGGCAAGGGCCTCAAAGTGGTGGCGCGATCAGCTGATGGCCTAGTTGAGGGACTCGAGCACAGTGGCTCGGGACAGTGGTTGATCGGCGTTCAATGGCATCCCGAAGATACCGCGACAACTGATCTGCATCAACAAGCGCTTTATAACGCGCTTATTGCTCAGACGGAGTAAACGGAATTGGTTGCAAAGCCCAGCGGAGAGTTTTGGTGAGAGCTTGGGCGGCTGGTCGTACGACTGCTCGTTCGCTAACGGGTAACCAAGGAAGACGTAACGGGAATCGTGTCCACAAGGGCATGAGCGAAACGGCGGCAGCGCCAAGTAACCCGTAAATGGGTCGTTGATAAATCGGTAACGGGGGAGTGAGTAGTAAATACCGCGCCGCGTCACGCGCCGGAGCCGATGTGCGAAGTTCAGGTCGATACGACGCGATCTGATCGGCGAGTTCGGCAACAGTCGTCGGTGGGTCAATCACGCCGAGCGCTGACGCAATGCGCGACATGTCGAGTACATAACCATCACGTTGTTCGGGGGACAGTTCAATCTCGCCAAATTTGGCATGGGCCGCCAAGAAAGAATCAACTTCAGCGATGTGGACCCACTTCAACAAATGGGGATCGTTGGCGCTGTAGGGGCGGCCATCATCAGCGGTACCAACGACGCGGGTGTGAACACGCTTGACCATGTCGACGGCTCGTTGCGATTCGGTCGCTGGACCAAAGGTGGTGGCAGCCAAGAAGTCTGCGGTGCGCTGGAGGCGTCCCCAGGGGTCGGCTTTGAAATCACTATGTGAAGCAACGCCGGCCATGGCGAGAGGTTGTAGCGACTGAAATAACAGGGCGCGTAGACCACCGATGAACATGCACGAGTCAGCATGGATGATTCGGATCGGTCGGTCTTCGGTAAACCAGCGTTCGCCAGGGGCCTCGAATAGTTCTTGCGCACGATTGTCGGCGTTTGGACCGACGACACGCGAGCGGACCGCGTCGGCAACGATGCGTCGAACGGGTTCAAGAATCTCGGACATGTATAGATCGTGACACGGTTTGCGCCTCTCTGCCTATACAGGCTGACTACGCTCGTCACATGTCCGAACAATTGCCGGTTACCCCTCCGATTGATCCCAATTCCAATAAGTTGCCGCGCTGGATCTGGAAGGCGATCATCGTCTTTTGGCTGGGGTTTCTAGGCACAATCCTGATTCGTTACGCATACGACCGACTGTTCTCGTTTTTAATTCTGCTTTTGGTATCGCTCTTTCTGTCTCTGGCAATTGAGCCAGGTACCACGAAGTTGGCAAAGAGAGGTTGGAAACGTGGTCGAGGGACCATTGTGATCCTCTTGGGTCTGATGGTCGGAGTCCTGATTTTTGTGGCCGCAATCGGAACTTTGGTTGCAACTCAAGTTGCAGATCTATTGCAGAATTCAGATCGATATGTCAGTCGCACGGTGAATTTCTTGAACGACAATTTCTCGACGAATATCAATCCCCAAAAAGTCAATGACAGCATTCAAGACCCCGATGGACCAGTGCAAGAGTTCATCAAGGGGCAACAAGGTGAAGCCTTTCAACTGTCGGTTGCTGCGTTGGGATTGTTGCTTCAAGCTTTCTCGGTGATGCTCTTTACGTTTTACTTAGTTGCTGACGGGCCGCGTCTACGTCGCGCAATTTGTAGTCGTTTAGATGAAGCCCGACAAAAGAGAGTTCTTGATACTTGGGATCTGGCCATTGAAAAGACGGGTGGCTATATCTATAGTCGCGCCATATTGGCTGTTGCTTCCGCGTTTGTCCACTGGGTTGCATTTCAATCGTTGGGAACGGCAGCCCCTGTCGCACTTGCACTTTGGGTTGGTTTGATTTCGCAGTTCATCCCTGTGGTCGGTACATACATCGCGGGCGTCTTGCCGGTATTGATTACGTTTATTGATTCGCCATGGAAAGCACTCGTCGTTGTCATCGTGGTGATCTTGTATCAACAACTGGAGAACTTCTTGATCTCGCCAAGAATTACTGCTCGCACCCTAGAAATACATCCGGCGATTTCGTTCGGAGCAGCAATTGTTGGTGGAGCACTCCTTGGGCCGGTTGGTGCAATTCTTGGTTTGCCAGTGGCTGCAATGGCGGTGGCACTAGCTAGCGCATCGGGCGAGCGTCATGAACTCATTGAAAACGAATTAGTGGAAGTGCAAGAAACGAGCAAACAGCGAATTCGTCGGCGAGGTCGTCGCAAGTGAGCGATGCAGCGGTGTCGTCATATGTTCCATTAGCAGTGACATATCGCAGCGATGTTTTGGAATCTGTTCATCACGCTGCCGTTGTTGCTTTGAATCAAGATGGAACAGTTGCTTTTGCGCTGGGTGACGCAAATGTGGGTATTTTTCCGCGATCAAGCACGAAGCCATTGCAAGCGCATGCGATGGTGCAATCTGGACTTGATCTTCCTGATGAGTTATTGGCACTGGTGTGTGCAAGCCACGATGGCCGAGCGATGCATCTTGATGGTGCACGGCGAATTCTGCAATCAGTCGGTCTCGATGAAAAGGCGTTAGCGAATACCCCCGATTTACCTCTTGATGAAAAAGAAGCAGAACAGGCGATGCGCAATGGGGTGCAGCGTTCATCAATTTTGCAGAACTGTTCAGGTAAGCACTCGGGAATGCTCGCGACATGCATAGCTGCCGGTTGGTTAACCGATGGGTATTTGCATGTTGACCATCCATTGCAACAGGCAATCACCAATGGCATTCCCGCTCTTGCACAAGATCCAGTTTTAGGTATCGGCATTGACGGCTGCGGAGCGCCAGCTCATGTGGTCTCGTTGATTGGCTTGGCTCGTTCGTTTCGCAATATGGCCATCGGTGAGGCTGGCGAAGCGGGCTTGCGCATTCATCGCGCCATGTCCACGTTTCCTGACATGGTTGGCGGTCCCGAACGCGATGTCAGTTTGTTGATGAAAGGGATTCCTGGTCTGATGGCCAAAGACGGAGCCGAAGGTGTTTTTGTTGCGGCTCTACCAGACGGTCGGGCCGTGGCATTGAAGGTCGCCGATGGTGCTAACCGACCGCGCCCGCCTTTGATGCGTGCCGCATTGCGGGCTTTAGGCGTAGATATTTCACAAGTTCGCCCCGATGCTTTTGAATCAACGATCCTTGGACACGGCAATCGGGTCGGTGAAGTGCGTATTGTCGGAGAACTAGCGCAAATTGGTGGCGCGATCTAACGACGAATGGGGGCGACAACATGGCAGGTATTCCTTTCACAGGGATGATTGATCCTCTGCGTTATGCCGAGGCCGAAGTTGTCAGTCCTCTCGTACGACGAGTGATCGCGCGTAATCCATCAAAGTTCACGTTCACTGGTACCGGCACGTACATCGTCGGTAATGAATCTGAAGTTGCAGTCATTGACCCCGGCCCCGATTTGCCCGAGCATAGGGCTGCATTGTTGCGCGCTATTGAAGGACAAAAAGTTCGCGCCATCGTCATTACGCACTGTCACAGTGACCATGTTGGGTTAGCCGCATGGTTACGTGAAGAAACGGGTGCACCAACGGTCGCGTGGAAGCCTCATGGTGATGTTGGTCTTCTCGATAACGACGATGACATCAAAGTGATGGAGTCGTTGGCCCCGCCACCAAAGACCGAAGAAGAAAAAGAAAAAGAACGCGAGGTCGCTCGTGCGGCTGGGCTTGATCCTGATGACATGGAAATGCGCGAATCAGTTGATCTTGAATTTGAACCCGATGTGCGCGTCGGTGATGGTGAGGTTGCTGCACACGGTGACGGGTGGACCTTGATCGCAGTACACACACCAGGACACACGTCGAATCACATGTGTGTTGCGCTTGTCGAAGAGAAGGCTTTGTTCACGGGCGATCACATCATGGGTTGGAGCACCACTGTGGTGTCACCTCCAGACGGTGATATGCGTGACTACTTGTCATCAGTGAAAAAACTGCAGCAGCGTGACGACAAAATTTTGTGGCCAACTCATGGTTCGCCAGTCACCGATCCGCAACCATTTCTGAACGCGTATTACGAACATCGATTAAGCCGTGAGGCTCAAGTGATTGCGTCAATCGCTGCGGGCGTCAACACGGTCGCGCCGATGGTGCGCCAGATGTATGCGGCGGTGGCGCCCGAGTTGTATATCCCGGCGGCTCGCAGTGTGCTGTCACATCTCACGCAATTAGTCCAAGATGGACGTCTGCTGGTGCGTGGTGGTGGTCCCGCTCGGCTATCGAGTACCTACGACATCCCCTAAATCCCCTGGGTGAAGACCGATCTGGTCTGGCGAAGTAGTAGAAAACCTCAGTTATTTCCGACCAGATCGCCCAGTCTAAGTAGTGTCATATATAGTGTCACTTTATGGAACTTCTTCGTACTCCCGATTCTGCATTCGCCAATGTTCCCGATTGGTCTTTTGAACCCACCTACACCAACATCACGGCCGATGACGGCACCGTGATTCGTGTTGCACATGTTGACATCGGACCCAAAGGCGCCACCGAAACTTTCTTATGCGTACACGGTGAACCCTCGTGGAGTTTCTTGTATCGCAAAGTCGCTCGAGTTTTAACTGAGGCGGGACATCGAGTAGTTGCTCCCGATCTTGTTGGATTCGGTCGTAGCGATAAACCAACTCTGACATCTGATTTCACATACGAGCGTCATGTTGAATGGATGAGCCAATGGCTTGTTGCGAATGATCTCAAGAACCTCACGTTGGTATGTCAGGACTGGGGCAGTTTGATCGGCTTGCGTTTGGCAACTGCTTTTCCCGATCGTTTTGCGCGCATCGTGTTGGCCAATGGTGGATTACCAACTGGTGACCCCGCGCCGAACGAAGCTTTCATGGCGTGGCGTAAATTCAGTCAAGAAACACCGACATTTCCGACATCGCAAATCATTCAAGGTGGATGCGCGAAGAAGCCGCTTGCGCCTGAAGTGATGGCTGCCTATGACGCGCCGTATCCAGATGAGAGTTACAAGTCGGCAGCACGTATTTTCCCAACCTTGGTTCCGGCGTCGCTTGACGACCCGTCATCAAAAGCCAACATCAAAGCATGGGACGTCTTGAAGACGTGGACAAAACCGTTCATCTGTGCATTTAGTGACAGTGATCCAGTGTCAAAAAATGGTGAGTGGGCATTTAGAAAAGCCGTGCCAGGTGCCGAGACTTCGATGCATACGACCATCGTTGGCGGCGGACACTTCTTGCAAGAAGATTGCGGCGAAGAACTCGCTAACTTCATCTTGCAAGCGATTGCTTAATACTTCAGCAACTCGCTAATTTCTGCGCCAGATAATTATGCTCGGCTTGGTCGACTGACAAGTCCCAAGCGCGCTTGATCTCAATCCAGATACGTACGTATTCACAGTGATAATTGGCGTTGGGCGGCATCCATTCGGCGGGATCGCGATCGCTTTTCGAACGATTACTCGAGGCCGTTACTGCAATCAAAAAGAATGGTTGATCGAGATCATTAGCAAAATGCTTGCGTTGATCAGCGTTCCAATTCCATGCGCCAGAATCCCACGCCTCGCTGAGTGGCACCATGTGGTCAATATCGAATTTTGATGAATCAGTTGTTTCAACGTTGTCGTAAATAGAGAACCAACGACCGCCCGTTATCGAACAACTTGAACCGATCTGAACTGGGTCGAGTGATTCGGCAATTAAGACTTCCTTGCGGGTATTGCACCCATTGCGATCGGCGTCGTACCAATCCGCGAATAAATCTCGGTCGTACCCACCCACATACTCGGGCTCAATCCGTAAACCAACTGGGTCTGATGGTGCAGGAGGCTGAGTCGCTTGGGGTTGAGTAGTAGGTGGTTGAGTGATTGGTGCTTCGGTGGGGGGAGCAACTGAAACTGGCGCTTGAGTGACCACCGGCAGAGTCTCGATAGGAAGAGCGATTGATGTAGATGTCGATGAATCGTTAGGGAGAACGGTCGTGATGGTTGTGGTGGAGGTGGGACTTGAGGCGACGGTGCTGTTTGAAACAGATATCGCCACTGAGTTATCAACTTCGATGGCAATAACGTCTGCCGGAGAAGAACCGCATGACATACAAAACAACAGAGAGAATGCGAATGTCGGTGCGCTTATCAGCCTCAGTCGCGGGGTCATATCTAGAGACTAGGCAGATTGGAAGAATATTGATGATCCCGTGGGGAAGAATGTGTGGGTGATTGGTCGTTTTGCGCCTTCTCCAACCGGGCCGCTACATATTGGCAACTTACGCACTGCCGTGATTGCGTGGCTATGTGCGCACCAGCGCGATGGTGAACTGCTTCTTCGATTTGAAGACCTTGATCGGGCGAATAGTAAGTCTGAACATGAAGCGCGACATATAAACGAACTCGCACAACTCGGAATGACGTTTGGATCAAACATCATTCGACAGAGTGAGCGTTTTGATCTCTATCGGGAGTTCGTTGAAGGTTTACGGCAACAAGATCTGGTATATCCGTGTTATTGCACTCGCCGTGAAATTCTTGAGTCGACTCAGGCGCCGCATGGACCAACTATTGAAGGGGCATATACGGGCACCTGCCGCAACCTGTCGGCTCGCGATCGCTCAGAGCGTGAACAGAGTGGCCGTCCGCCGGCGTGGCGCCTTCGCACGAACAACGAGCAGTACATCGTCGACGATGTTGTTGCTGGACCGACCATAACCGTGATCGACGACATGGTGCTCCTGCGTAATGATGGCGTTCCGGCGTACAACCTCGCTGTTGTCGTTGATGATGCCGCGCAAGGCGTCACTCAAATAGTTCGCGGGGACGACTTACTCCATGGGACGGGTCGACACATCCATCTGCAAAAGTTGCTCGGTTACCCAACCCCGCAATATGTCCATGTGCAACTGGTCGTAGGACTCGATCAAGAGCGACTCGCGAAGCGGCATGGGGCGGTCACTCTTGAAGAATTGAGTCAACGTGGAATTGGTACCCAGGAAGTTCTGGGCGAACTTGCGCGAAGTATCGGAAGTCAGATTGAGCGACCACAACGCGTGAATGATCTCCTCACCGATTTCAGCCTCAAGCAATTACCAAGGTCCCCATGGACGATCCCAGCCGACTGGCAGACTGTTCACCATGACAACTGATCTCGAACGAGTCTTGGGTTATCAAGACGCGCAAAATGATGATGGCGACATGGTGCAAGTTGCCGAGAACCTTCTGATGATGCCGTTTTGGACTCCTGAGATGTGTCAAGCAGTCATCAACGCTGCCGAAGCTGTAGGTGGCTTTGAGCCGAACCCTGATGATCCGGTTCCAGGACACGAAATCAGCCTTGCCGTCATTAGTCCGCGGCTCTACGAAAACCTCATGATCGACTTGGGTCAGCGCATCTGGCCTCAGTTGCAACAGAAGTGGCCGCTCATTGATTACTGCGGACTGCGCGACGCCTTCATCATTAAGTACAGCCTTGACGGTCAAACCGATTTGCGGATTCATCACGATGTCGCGCAGGTGTCGGCCTCGGTCAAACTCAATGACTCGTATCAAGGTGCCGAACTTGATTTTCCGCAACAGTCATTCACGAATCGCGATGTGCCAGTCGGTTCACTTTTGGCTTGGCCATCGTTGGTTACCCATCCGCATCAGACCTTGCCGTTGACCAGTGGCATCAAATATGGACTCACGATTTGGTTTGAGTTGCCCGAGCAGTACAACTGACTTAGGTCCAATATGCAGGGACTATCCACCAATTAATTTAAAATAGAAACTACCGTCACTCTTATTGTGAATAGGAGTCCAGACCACACGTGAACAGTGAGTGCGCTGGTGGTTGTGTCATGAGGCGGCGGTGCAATCACCCGCACTCATTGATTTAGCGCCACCGACAACTGCGGCCCCGACAACCTTGCTACCAGAGACCACGCTCGCGCCAGTAACAACCGTGCCTCCACTACAACCAGTTGTTGTTTCGGTGGCGCCGATGGATGTTCCTCTTGTTGCAGTTGGTTCGGCTGATGGTCCTGAAACTTCTCGAGTGCAACAACGATTGCTAGATCTCGGATTCTGGTTGCAATCAACGAACGGCGATTACGGAGTCACAACGTCTCAAGCAGTGATGGCCTTCCAGAAATACGCGGGGCTTGATCCGAACTCTGAAGTCGACGAGGCAACTGCTGCCGCCCTTAACAGTGCGACCACACGGGCTTATGGAACCGCCAATCAAGGCACCTTGATTGAAGTTGACAAAGATCGCCAATTGCTTTTCATTATTCAGGAAGCCAACACGGTCTGGACAATCAATGTCTCGACTGGTTCAGAGATTCCATTTAAAATGCGCGATAAGAACGAGTGGGGCAAATGGGTCCACGGTGACGCCGCCACCCCCGATGGCATTTTTGTGATTGACCGACAGGTTGAGGACGGCTGGCGCGAAGGCGATCTTGGCGATATTTACCGTCCGAAATACTTCAACAAAGGCATCGTACTTCATGGGGCCTACAAGATCCCCAATTATCCGGCTTCTCATGGGTGCGTCAGAATGTCGACGCCGGCGATGGATTTCCTGTGGTCGGCCGACCTGGCCCCAATGGGAATGAAGATCTGGGTGCACTCCACACCACCCGTGGCGTGACACGCTAAGAGAGTGATTTCAGCCTTTAGCGAATTTCGTCCGTGGGTTGACCCGACGCAAGTGTCGATTGGTCGGCTGCCAATGCGTCAGGTGATGACCGCGTGCTCAGATGTTGATGAAGCGCGCATTGGTCGAGAAGCATCGCCGTGGTGGCAAAGTCTGAATGGCAATTGGCAACTCAAACTTTGGTCGTCGCCAGATGCAGTTCCGAATACCGCCATTAAGAAAGATTTGGCATCAACTGCGGGTTGGCTGACGGTTGCCGTTCCAGGCAACTGGACGGTTCAGGGAACGGGTGATCTTCCGCATTACACCAATGTGCAAATGCCGTGGCCATTGCGGCCGCCCGAGACACCTTCCGAAAACACAACAGGTGTGTACCGCCGCACGTTTACGGTGCCGAAGAATTGGAAGTCGCGCCGCACGATCATTCACATCGGTGCCGCTGAAAGTGTTCACGCAGTATTCGTCAACGGAGCGTTTGTTGGGTACGGGACCGATAGTCGTTTACCAAGTGAATATGACATCACCGACTATTTGCAAGCAGGCAAGAACACGCTCGCAATTTTTGTGCCTCGTTACAGCGCACAGTCTTATGTTGAAGACCAAGACCAATGGTGGATGGCCGGATTGCATCGTGAAGTCTTTCTCGAGTCGCGCGCCCATGTACATATTGCGCAACTACACGCCCACGCTGATTGGGATGCCGATCTGGGTGTTGCGACGATGAATGTTGCGGCTTATATCGGTGTGACCGATACCGATTCACAAAGTCCGCTTGACCGTGGTTGGACAACTCGTTCATGGGTTGAAACGCTTGACGGGAAGCGACTTGGAAAAGTACACGCCGCAAACGTTCCATATCGCCATATCCAGCCCTATGCATTCTCTGGACACATAGCGACAACAACCTTTGAGGTTCCAAAAGTGCAACCATGGTCGGCTGAAGTTCCGCAGCGCTATCGACTGCTTTGCGAATTAGTCAGACCCGATGGTGAAGTTGCTGAAGTTGTTGGACAGATCGTTGGATTTCGTCG
Source organism: Ilumatobacteraceae bacterium (assembly GCA_044355095.1). Classification (GTDB taxonomy): domain Bacteria; phylum Actinomycetota; class Acidimicrobiia; order Acidimicrobiales; family Ilumatobacteraceae; genus Casp-actino8. The sequence continues at coordinate 11,700 of JBIKYT010000016.1, read as the reverse complement.
CGTTGAAATCAAAGACGGTTTAGTGAGTGTCAATGGTCGAGCGATCACGATCATGGGAGTCAATCGCCATGATCACCATCCCGATAAGGGCAAAGCAGTCTCGGTTGAAGACATGCGTCAAGACATCATCACAATGAAGCGCGCCAATGTGAATGCGGTTCGCACCTCGCATTATCCGAATGATCATCGCTTCTATGACCTCTGTGATGAATACGGTTTGTACGTCGTCGACGAAGCGAATATCGAAAGCCATGGTTTCAACACGAGTCTGTGTCATGACCCTCGCTACGCTGCCACTTGGCTATCGCGAGTTGCGCGAATGGTTGAACGCGACCGCAATCATCCGAGCATCATCATGTGGAGCCTGGGTAATGAGTCGGGCTATGGCGAACATCATGATGCGTGTGCGGCTCACATTCGGCGAGTTGACCCAAGTCGCCTATTGCATTACGAAGGCGCTGTATTTCATGGTGGATGGACCGATGGTGGAAAGAATGTCACCGACGTCGTATGTCCGATGTACGCACCACCGTCAGCAATTGAAATGTATGTGACCGCAAAACTAGGTGAGCGTCCGTTGATCTTGTGCGAATACAGCCATGCGATGGGTAACTCAAACGGTGGTCTGGCCGACTACTGGAAAGTCATAGACAAATATCCGCTACTGCAAGGTGGCTTTATTTGGGAATGGAAAGACCATGGTCTTCGTCAGACATTGAAAGATGGCCGCGAACGATTTGCTTACGGTGGCCAGTTCGGTGACCAACCTAACGACGGGAACTTTGTTGCCGATGGCTTGGTATCACCAGAATGTGAACCACATCCAGCGATACAAGAGTTGATGTGGGTTCATCGTCCAATCCCTGTTGAACAAACCGGTTGGAAGTTGCGCGTCACTAACCGCCAGTCATTCCGAGATGCTTCATGGTTAAGCGGTCAATGGGAACTAACACTTGATGGCGAGATTCTTGAAACAGGAAATTGGTCGCCTGAAGTCGAAGCAGGTCAGTCAAGTCTGGTTGATGCACCAACGAACCTTCTTGAAGCCAAGAAACTTAACGGTGAAGTACTGCTCACTGTTCGTTGGTTCGTGAAGAAGGCAACTCCATGGTGTGAATCGGGCTATTTGGTGGGCTGGGATCAGATCGTTGTTCGCGCCGCGGCGACGCACCGGATGCCAAAGCGATCTTCTAATGAAGACCGTGCCGACATTGATGTGCTTCTTGGTGGTAACCCGAGACTTAATTTGTGGCGGGCCGCAACTGACAATGATGGATTTAAGTTGATGCCAAATTTGGCATCGCAACTTGGTGTCGGTGGGCGAGCACTCTGGGACTGGCTATTGGCTGGGGTCAATACGAAGCCTGCGAATTCGTTGGTTGATCATCAATGTGATTCGTATGTCGATATCGATGGTGCGGTGGTATTTGCTCACATGGTTGTTGTGCCGGAATCGTTAACAGATTTGCCCCGAATTGGTGTGGTCTTTGAACTGCCAGCAGGCTTTGATGAATTGAGTTGGTACGGACGTGGACCGTTAGAAAACATGCCCGATCGAAACTCGGGTGCCGTGTTGGGTATCTGGTCTGCCGAACCCGATGAATTGCCGTACATCGTCCCTCAAGAGTTTGGTCTCCGCACGGATTGTCGTTGGATGGACATCGCCCGTAGTCGTGACGGTGTGTGCCTGCGAATTGAAGCACTGAATCCAACGGGCTTGCATATGTCGGCAGTACATCATCGTGATGATGATCTCTTTGCCGCAGCCGATGTCACGGAACTGACCTGGCGTGAGGCGCTCACAGTGCACATTGACGTCGCACATCGTGGAGTTGGCACTGCAAGTTGTGGGCCCGATATTGATCCGCGTCATTCAATTGCGGCGGGTACCTATCGATTTGCGTATCGGTTGCGTTTACTTGGCGCGTCGGACAACTAACTTGCGATCTTGAGCGGTGAGGCACTCACCGGTTTCAAGATCAAATTTCCATCCATGCAAAGTGCACACCAGTTCTGTGCCAGAGCATTCACCAAAGACCGAAAGATCGGCTTTGCGGTGCGGGCAATATCGTTCGACGATGTAGTCACCAATTGTGATTTCGTCACTCGGCGTGGCCGGTGCAAACTTCTTGACTGCTTCGGCTTCAGTACGTTGCATACGTTCAACGCTGAGCGATTTGAAGAAGTTGTATACGAATTCGTTGTATGAGCCCGAACGCCAGGCTGAGAAGCGACATGACAAGAACAACTTGTCACTCCAGTCAACGGCATTTTGTGCAACAACTGTCTCAACCAATCGCCGATCAATTTCAAAGCGAAATCCGTACAGCTCGTTATTGAAGGCTCGAACTTCGCCATTTGGAAAATCAATCAAGACCTCAAGGTCGCCAGCGCGTAACAAACAGGCGGTTCCTATTCCTTGTCGCAGAGATGGAGCCATCGCCAGCAATGGTTCCCACCATGCTTTGAGCGTGTTCAATAAATCGTCGGTGGGCTGCACCCAGTCGGCCTTCATGTTTTCAAGCCACTCGAGGTAGTCAGATTGGTAGTTGCGAAGATACGACAACTTGTCAGAGAAGATCTTCTGCATATCGGCAGTTGGAATCGGATGATTAACCTGCAACTCGTCGCCGATAGTGATTTGGGTTCCTGGCATGTTCATGATGCCGTGGCGTGATGCTTCTTGAAGTCGTTTCAGAAACTGAGTTTGGTCTGGGAAGATTGACAGTTCATCACCTGTGATGACATTGAACTGAAACAGATCAGGATCAAGGAAACACGGGGGACCGGCCGAAGGGACAACAGCACGAGCATCAAGTGCCTCGACATAACGCAATGCACGCGCAAATTGACTATCTACTTTGAGATCAATGAGTTCACGCATGCGCTCAGGAGATTCTTGATACACCATGGGATACCAAATGGCTCCCGAAAATTGCAGCCAATGTAAGTCGATTGGCCCGTGAGCACGAAGGGCATTGAGATCGCTAGTTCGGCAATCGTTTTGATTAACCAGTCGATGAACGCCATCACTAACGACAAGCGCAGAGTCTCCAGCGGGGCCATCAGTGATTGAGGTTTCAACGTGTATCGCAACAGTGAGGCCATCACCTAGGTCGTATTCGACTCCGTCAACGGTCTGAATGAATTCAGTAAAGCCAATTTTGCGCAAGCGACGTTCAAGTTCTGGGGTAGGGAAGCCTGGTAACAAAACTGGTGTGGAGAGATCGATATTCGCCGGCAACCATTCTTCATCGAGATGATCGCCATGAAGATGCGAGATGTACAGGTACGTCGGCTTGCGTAGAGCATTGTAAAAATCCGCGGGCAATTGATCGTTACGCGGAAAGACAAACCACGATCCAAAGAACGCTGGGTTAAACCACGGATCACACAAGATCGAACCCTGTCGAGTCTCAATAAAGATGCCGGCATGTCCAACAGACGTGGCGCGCATCTGAGAAATAGTCACAGAACCAAACTAGCCAAAAGTGACGAGACCTGATTGGGAGTCGCGTAGTCCGTTGGTCACTTAGTGGGGGGATCTTTGTATGTGACACCGGCGCGTGACACGTTGTCGGTCCACTTTGAACCATCCCAGTAGCGGTATTCATAACGACCAGCGGGGTCTTTGTACCAATCGGCAGGAACGCTTGGTACGGCTGACTGAGTTGCGACTGGATTTGATCCGGAAGCTGATGACGGTGTGGGAGAAACAAAGGTGCCAGGGCTTGGGGGAGCATCTGCAGTTGCAGCCCAACCAACGTTGTCGCTCACAGGAGTTGGCTGAACTGGGGAGGGGACTGTCGCGGTGACGCTAACTGGACGTGACAAGTACGCGACGATTTCGCCCGTCGCGACAATACTGACAACTTGCCAACCTTGTGCTGACATCGACGTGAGTTGGGTCGCAAGATCGGCGGAGTTGTTTGCGGTTACTTTGAGTGATGTGAACTCGAGCATGTTGCCGAGTGTAGTGCTCGTTTTTCAGTCTTGGGTAGCGGTGCCCTCAACGGCAACAAGTCCACGCGCTTCGGCCTGCGATGACTCACCATCAAACACCAGTGCACCATCGCGAAGGGCGATCGTGCGCGCCGTGCGCGACACAAAACTGAGTTCGTGAGTGGCCACGACAAGCGCAGCGCCATCGGCAGAGGCCTGATCAAACAGGTCGATCAGCGCTTCTTTGCCATCGGCGTCAAGACCGACAAATGGTTCGTCAACGAGCATCAATTCAAACGGTCGGATAAACGCGATGGCGATCGCCGCTTTCTGCTTAAGTCCACGGCTAAATCGCGTCGGGAGATCATCGGCACGATCGTAGATTCCGAGTTGGCCCAACAGATCGGCCGCTTTTTGTTCCCAAGTTCCCATGTTGTGTAGACGAGCGGTGTATTCAAGGTGTTCCCAGACCGAAAGGTCGTCGTAAAACGTTGGAGTGTCAGCGAGGTAGCTCAGTTTGGCACGTGCTTCCATCGAACCGGGGGCTTGACCAAAGACCGTGATTGAACCTGATGCTGGTTCAAGTAATCCGGTGGCCATACGCAAGAAAGTTGTTTTCCCGGATCCGTTGTGTCCAATCAGTGCAACCTTTTCATGCTCTTCAATACGCAACGACAATGGGTACAACGCGGGGCCATCACCGTAATCTTTGGCAACATTGTTGGCGATGAGTGCGGCCGGCAAAACCGGTTCAGATTTGCGAGCACCTGATGTTAATTCGCCTGATTGTGCGCTGGGTGGTTTGGGATGGCGGCTCATGAGTTTCCTCCGGTACGAGTTTTCTGTCCGCGGCTTTCGGCGGCAGCAGTATTCAAAGACTTCTTAATGTCATCGCGAAAGCGAATCCAGCCAGCAAGGATGAATGTCATGAGTGCGATCGCGATCGCGATCCGTACGGCAGGTGCTTCGGGGGCATTGCCATCAGCAAACGCCATCCGAGCACCAACTATGGGCAGACTTCCGGCAACAGCAAGAACTACGGGCCAAATTGCCTTGATGAGGCTCACGGTGCCGGCTACTTCTGGCGGCATCATGTTGGCTTGGGCCGTTGATGAGATTTGATCGGGTGCACCAGACACAATATTTATTGCGGCACCAGCGAGGGCTCCGGCAAGTGAAGGAACCGCGCAGATTGCGGCGACTGACCACATGTGAGGTTCGACAAGTCCCATCGTTACAACCATGATGGTGGCAATCGGAATAGCGATCACTGCCGTTGAACTTAAGAGAGCGATGTACATCAACCCACGAAGTTTGGGATACGCATCGGTGCGCTCACCTTGATCAATTTCTTGAGCGAATGGTTCACAAAGTTCGAGTCCCAAAATGAATAGTGCAAGACCACTGCCTAAGACTGCAGGAGTTGTTCCGTTGTACACCGCTACTTGGCACAGTGCAGCGACAACAGTAAGGGTGATAATTCGCGCGATGCGGCTGAGGGGGAAACGTAATAAACCTTGCCAGCCACGTTTCCATTCAGCAGGAAAACGAGTCGACGTTGTTTTGCGTTTCATCTTGATCCATGGGCGATTACGACTGCGCTCCTGGCTGAGTTGACGACGTAACAGGGTGACAGTGCGCAGGTCTTGCAACGTCACAGCAAAGCGCAGTTGGCTCACTAACGCTGAGCGGCGTGACAATGCTTCAAGTGATTGACGACCCAACAGTGCCAGACCGATTGCAATGAGTAGTACTGCGACAACTGATGGAACCAGTTCGACAACGCGCGTCCGTTCACCCCACAATGCCAGTCCACCTAGTAAGTCGCCAGGTCCGGAGAGTTGTGAACTTGGAAGTGCCGTGGCAATTTGCCAAGCGATCAACGCGCCACCAAGCATGCTGGCCATCCAGCCCCGAAGTTTGAGCGAATGAGCACATAATGCCGCACCAACAAAGAGTGCACCGGCGGTTGCTCCCCACAGTGCACCCGACATTGCCCATGCCATGCCACTTCCAGGTAGTCGACGTCCAGCGAGTTGACCAGCAACCGCACCTGCACCACCAGCGGCAAATATGGCCGAACGAAGTCGTTGAACAGCGGGGCGAAGAAGTACGCGCTGACGACTGACAGGTGCCAATAACACATGGCGCACATCGGCTTCTTCGATTGCTAGTGGTCCGCCGCGACTTCCCGATCGCAACCCCATGGCGACAGCAAGAATTCCAACAAGGCCAAGCCATGCGGGGCCGAATTTGAAAACATCGGCTGCCATTGAATCGGCGACAGGTTTGTCAGGAACGAGTCCAGAGATAAACAAAATTCCGCCACCGAAGATAAACGCGGCTAAGTACACGCGATACAGCGCTTCAAACCATTCAACTTCTGCGAGTCGATTTTTCTGACGTGCACGTCGAAGGGCGCGCACGGCATTTGAACTGATTGCCGTGACTTTTGTGGCGAACGAATCGCGATCGGGTTCGATGGCTCCCAGTTCAACGGGCGTCTCGGGATCGGACGACCAACCTGACCACGATGCGACGAAAAGACGAGGAGTTGCAAAGCCTGCGTGTTCGATCGCGACGATATTGGCGCAAGCCGAGATGCCGCTGCCGCAATACGCAATCACTTCATCGGCAAGATCGACGCAGAGTGATTCGTAATGACGACGTAATTCTTCAACTGACTTGAAGGATGAAGTTTCGGTGTCGATGGTCGCGTTCCACGGTGCACTAAATGCGCCAGGAATGTGACCAGGACGCGGGTCGAGCTTTGCCGATGCCTCGGTGACAACGCCTTGAAAGCGTTCGCCTGATCGAGCATCAAGAATGACGCGCCGTGAATTAACTGCGCCTTGGGCAACAATTGTTTCAAGATCAGTCTTTGTGACGAGTTGTTCGGTTGGCCATTCAACTAGTGCGAAAGATGCTGCTTTGACATTTGTGGGTTTGCCGGCGGCAAGTGATTGTTCAGTGGTTCGTTGCCAAGATGCAATACCGCCATCAAGAACCGAGGCGTTGCAGCCAAGCATGCGCAACATCACGACAAGTCGCGATGCCGTCATGCCACCGGTGTCGTCGTAGGCAACGACGTAAGAGTCATTGTTAATGCCGAGTCGTGACATTGCCCCGGCGAATGCCGAAGGCGTGGGGAAGGGGTGGCGACCGTTCGTGGCGTCAGAATGATCTGAACTGGCTAAGTCACGATCAAGGTCAACAAAGATCGCGCCCGGGATATGCCCGTCGGTGTAAGCCTTGCGACCATCGCGCCCGTCGAGGTACCAACGCACATCAGCGATCACGACATCGGTGCGCTCAAGAGTGACGAGTTCGTGGGCGGTTATGACGATTGGGACTTTGGGCTCTAACTCGTTCAAGGTTTCTATTCTTGCCTGTGATGCGGGCATACTGACAATGATGGATGTAAGAACCGTTGAACTTTTTGCGTCCCTTTTGGCGCTCATTGCACTGGTCGGGGGAGTCTCGTACGCCCTTTCGGGATTGGTGATCTCGCCGAATGCGTCAATCGTTGCTGAAATTCGCCGGATGTCGTTGTGGTTGGCGTGGTTCGTTGCCGCTGGGGCAACTGCAGGAAGTCTGTATTTCAGCGAAATCGCCGATTATGTGCCGTGTCGTTTGTGCTGGTTCCAGCGAATTTGCATGTTTCCGTTGGCCGGGATTTTGCTGGTGGCCGCAATTCGTAAAGATCGCAACGTGCGTTGGTACGCGCTGCCGATGTTGGTTGCTGGTATCTGCCTGTCGAGTTACCACTATCTCATTGAATGGAAGCCGTCGCTCGGTGAAGGGGCGTGTGGAATTGGCCCGTCGTGTACCGATGTCTGGTTCCGACGCATGGGATTTGTGACGCTTGCCTTGATGGCCCTGAGCGGATTCATCGCCATTGCGGCACTACTTTTTGTTCAGCCGAAGAAATCAGACAACCAGTTATCGGAGCAGTGACCAGAATGACCAAGCAACCAATCAAGAAGTCAAACAACAGCAAGATGATTGTCGGCGGCGTCATTGTGGCGATTGTGATCGCATTTGTCATCGCGATTGTTGCTGGAGGCTCAAACGATTCGGCCTCATCAGATACGACAAAGGTTCCAAATAGTGATGGGACGGTTTCGGCTGGCGAGAACCAGCCAGTAGAAGTTGTTGGCGACGTACTCGAACCCTTGCTCGAATCTGGCGATGACTCAACAATTGGGTTGATGGCCCCCACTTTGAATGGGTATGCCTTTGATGGTTCAAATCTTTCGGTGACGCCGGGTAACGGCAAGCCGTACATGGTCGTATTTCTTGCTCACTGGTGCCCTCATTGCAATGATGAAGTTCCACGTCTTATTGAATGGAAAGAGTCGGGAGCTGTACCCACCGATTTGCAAGTGATTGCCGTGAGCACGGCAGTTGCCAGTGATCGACCGAACTATCCACCGTCACAATGGGTCGTGAACAAAGCGTGGCCGTGGCCAGTGATGGCCGACTCTGAGGCAATGGATGCGGCTCAGGCGTATGGAGTTTCAGGTTTCCCGTTCTTCACAATCGTTGGTGCAGATGGAAAAGTAAAAGCACGGGCCTCAGGCGAACTTGGCACTGATCGAATCAATCAGATCGTGACTGCTGCTCTCGCTAATTGAGTTGGCGGGCTGCTTGTTCGGCCAGGGCTAAAACTTCGCGAAGTGGCAATGACAATGCCCGCGATGCAGTCACTGCATCATCGTTTTCAACTTTGATTCGTCCGCTACCTAATTTGATACGGATGGTGTGTCCGTGAACCGTGACTGACTTTTCTTCGCGAGTTTGTGGCCACCGTTGAATGACTGAACCCCGTAAACCGAGTGTTCCTGTTTCTGACACCAAGACGGCAGAGATTTTTTCGGTCAATGCAAGATCACATAACGCATGAACCGTAAATGCGGGGCGGCCTTTTTTCATCACGATGGGAGTCGCCCATGCATCGTGGGCTCCTGCATTCAGTAATTCGGAAATGGTGTGAGCGATGACTTCACCGGACACATCATCAACGTTTGTCTCAAGTAATTGAACATCTTGTCCAGCACCCGAAAGAACGGTTTGTTCTAACGTTTCACCAATCACAACTTTGACAACATTGGCGCGTCCGGGGATGTCGTTCGTTCCGGCGCCGTAACCAACGCTGCTCACAGTGAGTGGTGGCATGGCGCCAAATGAATCTGCAAGAGCGACCATGAGTGCAACGCCAGTCGGAGTGGCAAGTTCGCGGTGGTCGTCAAGGCCAACCAAAGTGACACCGCGTAATGCTGCAAGTGCCGTGACGGCTGGCGCGGGGTTAGGCAAACTTCCGTGTGCTGATTTGATATGACCATGACCGACAGCAATATTGCTGCAGAAGATGCGATCAACCTTGAGTACCTCAAGCGCTGCGCATACGCCGACAATGTCAACGATCGCATCAACACTGCCGACTTCGTGAAACTCGATGTCATCAATAGCAACGCCGTGAATGTTTGCTTCAACTTCGGCAAGAAGGGCAAAAACTTTCTGGGCTCGGTCGCGCACTCGCGTTGGCAATTCGGAGTCGTTTAAGAGTTTTCTGATATCCCGCCAGGCCCGATGGTGATCATGTTCGCGGTGATCATGCTCGCGGTGATCATGGTCGTGTACTGCAACGATGGCTCGCGTTGCACCAACACCAGCACGTTGAGTTCGCTCGAACATTAGGGCGTAGTCATCTAGTGCCAGTCCGCCAAGAATTTCGATGACCTGCAATGAATCAGCGCCGGCATCAACAAGTGATGCCAGAGTCATGTCACCAGCGGTGCCAGCACCACAATGAAACCAAGCCCCAGTACTCATGCTTATTTCGCTTGTGTTTGATCGGGGTGCAATGAACGAACAATGCGCGCCACTGCACAGGCGGCCCCATAACCATTGTCGATACCAACAACGGTGACACCGTTGGCGCAAGTTGCGTGCATTGCTAAAAGTGCAGTCACACCTTCAAGACCGGCGCCGTAACCAACGTTTGTTGGAACTGCAATCACGGGCTTGCCACTCAGTCCACCGATGACGCTGGCAAGAGCACCTTCCATGCCTGCGACGACAACGATCACATCAGCGGCCATCACGTCATCAAGTCGGTTCAACAAGCGATGTAAACCAGCAACGCCGACATCGGTGATGCGGTTTGCGGCAATGCCATGGGCACGTAAAGCCAAAATGCATTCGTCAACAACCGGAACATCGGCAGTGCCGGCCGAAATTACCAACGCATCGCCGGTGTACCAAGTTGCAGGCGCCCGCCACAGCATCGAACCGTGGGCAGTTTCGGCCGAACCGAAAGTTTTCTCAAGGGCGTTTTTCTGATCGGCTGTGGTGCGCGTGACGAGAACTGGCCCGGTTCCGTGGTCAAGAAGTTCACGCACGATGAGAACACACTGCTCAGGGCTTTTGCCGGGTCCGTACACGGCTTCGGGTGCGCCTTGGCGTAAATGACGGTGATGATCGACCAGCGTGTCACCGACATCGCTAAAGGGAAGTCGCTTCAAACGCTCAACGGCGTCATCGGGAGCGATGGTTCCAGAGGAAACTCCCTCGATCAATTGGCGCAGGGTTTCAACATCCACATAATCATCCTGCCACTTAGCGCTCGTGCCTCTAGCCTTGGCGACTGTGAACACTTCCACTGATTCTCAGCAACCGACTGGCCGCTCACTGCGGGTGGGGTTTTTGGGACCTTTCGGAACCTTCACCGAACAGGCCGTGCGCTCACAACCCGATCTCGACCTTGGCGAGCTGGTGGCGTTCCGCTCAGTCCCCGACGTTCTTGATGCGGTCGCAAGTGGCGACCTTGATTTTGGTGTTGTGCCAATTGAGAATTCAATTGAAGGCACAGTCAACTTCACCCAAGACGCTTTGTCATTTGATTACGAATTGTTGATTCAGCGCGAAGTGGTTCTCAATATTGAGCATTGCTTAATGGCGATGCCCGGAACATCGCTCGCCGAAATCACAACCGTGCTTTCGATTCCGGTCGCGACTGCGCAGTGTCATCGATACTTACGTGAAAACGTAGGTAACGCCGAAATTCATGCGGCGAATAGCACGGCTGATGCGGCGAAGACAGTTGCATCAAATGCCGTTGCCGGAGTTGCGGCTATCGCTCCACGTAATGCGGCTGCGTTGTACGGGCTAAACATTTTGGCGACCGATATTGCCGATCACGAAGGAAATCAGACGCGTTTCGTCGTGGTGGGGAAGTCTGGTATTCCGGCACCGACGGGCCACGACATCACTGGCATCGTGGTTTTTCAGCGTGCCGACGAACCCGGAAGTTTGATTTCGATCTTGCAAGAATTTGCGGCTCGTCGTGTCAACATCACCAATCTGTTGTCGCGTCCAACCAAAGAAGGTGGGCTTGGCGACTATTGCTTCGTGATGTATCTCGAAGGCCATATTGCCGATGAGCTCGTCGCTGATGCTTTGCGGGCACTTCATGCCAAACAAGGTGGGGTCAAGTTCTTGGGCTCGTATCCGGCCCATTCGTCGCATGTGCACACGGCTCGAGAACATGCCGACTCGCGCTGGCAGCAAGCCGATGACTGGGTTGAGCAGATGCGGGCCACCATCGGCAAATAGCTATCCGCGATTTCCCGATTGCTCTCGGGCTTTTTGTCGCTAGCCTCACAGGCGGAACGGTGGCAGAGCGGACAAATGCATCCGCCTTGAAAGCGGAAGGCTCACAAGGCCCGGGGGTTCGAATCCCTCCCGTTCCGCTCA
>JBIKYT010000052.1:0-13108 GCA_044355095.1 Ilumatobacteraceae bacterium | reverse complement strand
CCACTTGGGCGGGCCCATGTTGTTTCGGTAGGTGAGACAGTCAACATTCTTGGGCAAGAGGTTTCGTCGGGAGATCAAATAGTTCTTGACGATTCTGGTTGCGTCCGCTTGTCGGCCAAAGACGCTAGAGAAATTCTTGAAGCAGCTGCTCTGTACGAAAAAGGTGAAGAGCAGGTTCTAGAAGCGCTCGCGGCGGGCGAACGTTTAAATTCGGCATACCGTTATAAAGCCGATGTGGTCTCGAGGCTGAAGAGATGATCAGAAGCCGAAAGAGGGGGCTCATAGCTACTCGCTATGAGAACGACGCATGGTCACAAACTAAAGTTGTGACCATGCGAAGCAATGACGCAATGAAGTCAGCCGCAAGGTTGACGCGTGAACAAACAACAACAACAGGAGGAAACATGAAAGCTAATTTCCGTAAGCCGCTTGCGGCACTCGGTTTTGCTGCGTTGCTCTTCACCGCATGTGGCGGCGATGACTCAAGTAGCACAGCAACTGAGGCCCCAGCATCTAGCGAGGCACCAACAAGTGAAGCCCCGTCAACTGACGCACCTTCAACTGAAGAGCCCTCGGGCGATGTTGCAGCACTCGACTCAAACGGTGACGGCGTTGTGCAGTTCGCACTCGCAATCCCCGGACCGGCCAATGACGGCGCCTACTACCAGGCACTCGTTGATGGCGTAAAGGCATTCACTTCAAGCAATGGTTTGCCCGATCCAATCATCGTGGACAAGATTGAAGCCGATAAGGCTGCAACTGCCATGGACGACTTGGCACAGCAGAACGTTGACATCATTGCCGTGGGAGCCAGCGAAATTGCTGGACCGTTGGCTGACCTCACCGAGAAGTACTCGGACATTTTCTGGTACTGCAACTGTGGTGCTGGATTTGCCGATCTGCCCGGTTTGGCACAGACGCTTGACGACTCAGCACAGATCAGCTACTCAGCTGGTTACGCAACGGGTCTCTTGCTGAAGGCTGCTGGCAACAACAAGGCCACGTTCCTTGGTTGCTGTGACTTGAACTTCGAAAAAGAGGCATACCTTGCTTACGAACTCGGACTCAAGGCTGTTCTTCCTGACGTTGAATTCTCGTACGTGAAGACTGGTGCATACGACTACGACTTCGACAACACTGCTGGTGCAACTGAGGCCTACAACGCTGCCAAGGCTGCTGGTGTTGGCGCTGTGTATGCCTACCTCGCTGGTGCTCTTGAGCCCATCGTGCAGTTGGCAAATGCTGACGGCATCATCACGATGTCAGCTGGTTCGTCGACTGCGTGTGAACGTACCGACTTGACCTACAACATCGCGGTGAAGTTTGACGCTGGTGACTACATCCTTGAAGCATTGGACCGCATTGTTGCTGGAACCTTCAAAGAGGGCGAAAAGCTGACATACCAGGTCGGCGACAGCGCTGGTCCGGGTGGATCACCTGGTGCAGTTATCTGTGACCCGACTCCAGAGCAGCAGACCGCTATGGACGAGATTGGCGCAAAGTTGGCAGCCGGTGAATTCGGTGCTGAACTTGGTGCAATCAAGGGCCAGGCTTACGGTGGCTGATCCGATTTCGGATCATTCAATCGAAAACCACAAGGGTGGAGGGACTTCGGTCCCTCCACCTGCGGTGGTTGTTCGGGGAATTGTCAAACTCTATGGCGCGCTTGCCGCGTGCGATGGCGTTGATCTCACGATGCGCGCCGGAGAAATTCATGGTGTGCTCGGACAAAATGGTGCGGGTAAATCCACACTGATGAAAATTCTCATTGGGTTAGTAACACCCGATGAAGGATCTATTGCCATTAATGGCCAAGACGTACGTATCGGCAGTCCGCAGATTGCGTCTGACTTGGGTATCGGAATGGTGCACCAACACTTCAGTTTGGTGGACGGACTCTCGGTTTGGGAGAACGTCGTACTTGGAGAAAAGTCTCACCTTGATCGTTCGGCCGCACGTGCGCGCGTTGCTGAAATTGGTGAGCGTTACGGTCTTGATGTTGACCCCGATGCTCGGGTCTCATCGCTTACAGCGGGTCAAAGGCAGCGCGTTGAAATTATAAAATGCTTGCGCCGTGACCCCAAGATTCTGATTTTTGACGAACCAACTTCGGTGTTGACACCTGAAGAAAGTAGTCACCTCTTTGGTGTGCTTCGCAATGTTGTGAAGACCGAAGGTCGTACCGTGGCCCTTGTCAGCCACAAACTTGAAGAAGTTTTGCGCGCCACCGATGACATCACGATTATGCGTGACGGAAAAGTCGTAGCGTTCATGCGTACTAATGAAACTGATCGCCATGCGCTTGCCGAAGCCATGGTTGGTCGTACTGTTGACTTACGTGGTGGCAAGGCGAGGCAGTCAAGCGACAGCACACTTGTCGCAACTGAGCATGCTGAACCAATACCGGTGCTCGAAGTTGTCAACGCATCGGTGCAGACCAAAGCAGCCGGTGTGCAGCTGGCAAATCTTTCGTTGTCGGTGATGCCCGGTGAAATCGTGGGTATCGCGGGCGTTGAAGGCAATGGACAGCGAGTTCTTGCTGATGTGTTGTCAAGTTTGACCGCACTTAACTCTGGCTCGGTCAAAGTACAAGGTCGCGAAATTGCGACTGGTCGCCCCGGTGCAATGTCAAAGTCGGGTATCGGAGTTATTCCTGAAGACCGCCACGACTCTGGTTGTGTGCTTGATATGTCTGTTGCCGAAAACTTGGTTCTTGCCGATCAAGAAAGTGTTGCCCAACGTGGATTTCTAGACCGCAAGAAAATCACCGCACTAGCGGAAGATCTGGTGAAGCAGTTTGGTGTGAGTTGCTCGTCGGTTGATGCACCAATGTGGACTCTGTCGGGCGGCAATCAACAACGAGTTGTTCTCGCTCGAGAATTAAGCACTGGACCATCGGTTTTGGTCGCTGCGCAACCCACTCGTGGACTGGACGTCGGTGCCATTGAATACATGGGCGAGCGTTTAAAGCAGGCCGCCGCAGAAGGCGTTGGTGTGCTGCTGATTTCGAGTGAAATTGAAGAACTTATTGAATTGAGTGATCGCATTTTGGTGATGTATCGCGGCGCAATTGTTGGCGAGATGAAGGCTGGGGAAATTGATATGCATCGTCTCGGAATGATGATGGGTGGTGCTGTATGAGTACGACACCTACCGCCAAGCGAGATCGCTTAGAACTCATTGCTCTCTATGTCGTCAGTATCGTCGCTGCTTTTGTGATCGCCGCAATCCTGGTGAATACCAGCGGTGGCTCGTGGTCAAAAGCGGTTGAGGCAATGATCAACGGCGCCTTTAAGAATCCTGGTCGTTGGGGCGAAACCTTGCGCCGCGCCGCGCCGTTGCTCATCGTTGCCGCCGGAAGTGCGATCGCTGCCAAAGCCGGAATTATCAATATTGGTCAAGAGGGCCAAGTGTTGATTGGTGCCACGGGTGCGGCGTTCATCATGACCAAGATTCATCCTGGTAGTCCGTTGATGCTGATCCTTGGTGTTTTGCTCGGCATGTTGGCTGGTGCGGCCTGGGCTGGAATCTCGGCGCTTTTGTACTACTGGCGTCGTGTGCCAGTCGTGCTCTCAACCTTGTTGCTGGTGTATCTATCAAGCCAGATCACTGGTTACACCATGACCCGTAAGTTCTTGTTGCTGGAAGTTATTGAAGGTTCACCAACCAAGATTCAAAACAGTGCCAAGACGGCAGTTGACTCGCGACTAGGCATCATGCACATCTTTGGTAACAACGTTCCACTTACTGTGCCGATCGCGATCATCTTTGCCGTTGGTGTGGCGTACATGTTGGCCCATTCGGTGTGGGGTTTCAGACTCAAGATGTTGGGTCTGAATCCGCGTACTGCGCAACGCGCTGGCGTCTCTCACGTTCGATTCGGAACCATGGCCTTGCTCACTTCTGGTGCCGCTGCCGGTCTCGCTGGCTCCTTGATGTTGGCGACTGGCGAATCTAACTATCGCGCCTCAAGTGGTTTTGCGGCAAGTGTTGGTTGGGACGGATTGCTCGTGGCATTAGTTGCACGCAACAACCCGTATGCATCAATTCCGGTGGCTTTGGCGTTCGCCAGTTTGCATACCGGTTCCAACTTCTTGGCCGCTGCTGGCGTTGAATCGGTATTGGTTGACGTCATCCGTGGTTTGTTAGTACTCGCTTTGTTTATCCCTCCGGCGGTGAGTGAGTTGCGCAAGAAGCGACGAGTTCTCGCCCTGATGACGGAGAGGGCATAACCATGTTGGCTTTTCTCGGAAGTTTCGGCGACATCTTGGCCAACGGGCCGTTGTACCAAAGCACATTTCGTTTGGCTGCCATTTTGGTTTTTGCAGCAGTGGGCGAGTGGGTCGCCGAACGTGCTGGCACGATCAACTTGTCAGTTGAAGCGATGTTGTTGGGTGGCCACTTTGCTTCGGCGATTGCCTATACCCAGACCTCAAACTTTGCTTTCTCGCTTTTAGTCGGAGCGATTGCTGGTGTCTTTGTGTCATCGCTACAGGCATATCTGAGTCACTACTTGAACGCTGATCAATTTGGTATTGGTCTAACGCTCAACATTCTGTTGCTCGGGCTTGTGGCTTTCCTTGAACCTAATTTTGATCTGTCCACCAAATTGGCTGGCGAAACACGAATTCCCTTGTTGTACGACATTCCAATCCTTGGTCCAGCGATGTTTGGTCAACGTTGGCCGATGTACTTGGTATACGCCGTCATTCCGTTGTCGTGGTGGTTGCTCATGCGCACAACCTGGGGACTCGAAGTGCGAGCGGTTGGCGAAGATCCACAGGCAGCTGACGTCACGGGTATTCATGTGAACGCACGTCGCCGTCACGCGATTATGTACACGGGCCTCATCGCTGGTTTGGGTGGAGCAGTGTATCTACTCGGTCAAGTTGGTCGTTTTGAAAGCGGCAACATTGGTGGCAAGGGAATCATCGCGATTGCGGCCGTGATCTTTGGTGGATGGACGTTGCGCGGTGCAGTCGCTGGTTGCATCTTGTTCGGTTACGTCGATGCATTGCGATTAAATCTGCCGAATATTGTGGGGCACGACTTCAACGCTCAGTTGTTAGCTGCTCTACCATTCCTTGCAACGATCGTCGTGATGTTGATCTTCGCTAAGCACACACGTCAACCGGTGGCTTTGGCTCGACCGTTTATTCGTGGTCTGAAGTAAACAATCTCAATTTCAATTATTTAGGGAGCCAATCATGAAAGCAGTGTGGTACGAAAATCCGGGTGGACCCGAGGTATTGGTCTATGGAGATCGTCCTGATCCTTCGGCTGGCACTCACGACGTGGTCGTGAAGGTTCATACTGCAGCCGTCAACCATCTTGATGTTGTTCAACGTAATGGCTGGTTTGCAATGCCCGGAATTACCTACCCGCATATTGCAGGTATGGATGTTGCGGGAGAGATTGTTGCCATTGGTTCGCAAGTTGAAAACTCACTGGGTTTATCAATTGGTGACCGTGTCGTTGTTGATCCATCACTTGCTGGTGTCAATGCAGGTTCGATTTACGCGGGCATGGGCGACATCTACGGCGAACTTGGTGTGATTGGTGCAACCGTTGCTGGCGGATACGCCGAATTGTGTGTCGCTCCGGCGACTCATGTGTACAAGATCCCCGATGCCATGTCATATGACGATGCCGCAACCTTTCCGACCTGTTACCTCACCGCCTGGCACGCCCTCTTTGAAGTTGGCGGCCTGAAGTCTGGCGAGACGATCATGATTCATGCGGCTGGTAGCGGCGTGAGTGTGGCGGCAATTCAACTTGCAGTCGCCGCTGGCGCGACAGTGTTGGCAACTGCTGGTAGCGAAGAGAAGTGCAATAAGGCCCTCACCCTTGGCGCGAGTGCGGTGTGTAATAACCGCACCGAGAATGTCACCGGATTCGCCCGTGGTGCAACTGCAGGCGCTGGAGTTGACATGGTGTTCGACCATGTTGGACCAGCCTTGTGGGCCGACTCGATGTTTTCTCTCAAGCCCCGTGGTCGTTTAGTTAACTGCGGCAACACCACTGGCGATACGGCAACCATTCCATCGCTCGGTTTCATGTTCCACATGGGAATTCAGTTGCTCGGTAGCGATCCGTATCGTCCCGAAGAGTTCGGCAAGGCATGGAACACCTTCTGTAACGGTTCATTCCAAAAAGTGATTGACTCAACGTTTGCTCTCAAAGATGCCGCCGAGGCTCAAAGCAAAATGCAGAACAACGATGTCTTCGGCAAGATTCTTTTGAAGCCGTGAAATAACGATGGCCATTGTCGAACGCGACGCTCCGTATCCCGAGCTCAAGAAAAGTCATACTGCTGCCCACAAAGGAACACCGTGGTCTGACTACAAGCCACCGGCATCTGCGCCAGTGTGGAACATCATTCAGGGCTTCGGTAACTACTGGCTTCTCATGGCTGGTATCGAACTTGGCGCCTTTGACACTTTGCAAAAAATTGGTCCGTGCCCCCTTGAACCGCTCGCTGAGGCAACGGGACTGTCACGTCGCAGTGCCTTGTTCTTGTTTGACGGTCTTGTTGCCATCGGAATGATTGAGCAATATCGCGATGTCTACAAACTTGGTGATCTTGCGGAGCGTTATCTCACGAGCGACGCGGTGGCCAGTATGGCTGACCTCATTGGTGTTGCTCCCGGTCCACTTGAAAACTGGGAAGAGTTAGCTGAGACTTTCCGTCGCGGAACACCAAGGCAACCAATTGAAAATGATCCAGAGGGCTTTTATGTTCCGCTTGTTGAAGCGACTTACCCAACGATGTTGCGGGCCGCGACTCGTGCTGATCTGAAGATTGGTTACAGCCGCACCCCGAACTTGCGTCTACTTGATCTTGGTGCGGGTGGAGCGCCGTGGTCGGTTGCGGTGTTGAGCCAAAACGCCACAGCAACAACAGTGGTCAACGATTATGCCGGAGTGCTAGAAGTTGCTAAGCGACGTATTGCTGCGGCCGGTATTGCCGATTACGAATCGCGCGTTGAGTATCTGCCTGGCGATTTTCATACGGTTGAACTCGAACCCAACTCATTTGACATGGTCATCCTTGGGCACATTTTGCGAACCGAAGGTGACGAGGGTGCTCAGCACATGATTGATCGTGCTTTTGCCGCACTGCGACCAGGTGGACGCGTCATCGTGAGTGATTACTTCCGTGATAACACCCGTAAGTTCAATCCGTTTGGTGTGTTGATGGGTGTCACGATGGTGGCGGCAACACGACAAGGGCACACGTTCACCAACGAAGAAGTCACGGGATGGATTCGAGCGACAGGATTTGAAGCGCTACGTCTCATCGAACCCATTGGCTTTAATTCAATGTATGTCGCTAGCAAACCTGAGTAATCAACAACTAAATATCTGGATCTGGAGAGAACTATGAGCGATCAACCGATTTCTATCGACACCATCATTCGCGGTTGGTATGTCGTCACCATGAATAAGACCCGCGACATTATTCGCAATGGTGCAGTGGCCATAGATAAGGGTTCCATCGTGGCTGTCGGTAAGTACACAGATATTTCACGTACCTACACGGCAAAAGAAACCGTTGGCGGAGATCGATTTGTGGTGACTCCCGGAATGGTGAACTCGCATATTCACATCACTGGCGAACCACTCACACGCGGATACGTTCCTGATGATACGCCCTTTGAGGAAAACGTGTTCATGTGGCTGTGCCCGCTGTATTCGGTTTTCAATGCCCGTGAAGAAAAGATGTCAGGTCAATTGGCTTCAATTGAAATGTTGAAGAGTGGTACCACCTCGTTCCTTGAAGCCGGAACCATTCGCTTCATGGATGAAGTCGTTGAAGGTCTTGTCGATATTGGTATTCGTGGTCGTGTTGGTCGCTGGATTTGGGACCTTCCACCAGAGCCCGACGTGTACAAGCAAAACACGGATGAAGCGATTCGCAATCTCGAAGAATCAATCACGAAGTATCGCTCAATTGCTGGTGGTCGTATTCAGTCATACAGCACGCTTGTCGGCCACACCACCTGTTCAGATCCGCTATGGAAAGCCGCACGCGCGTTGGCTGATGAACACGGCGTGGGTATGAGTTTTCATATGTCACCCGCCAAGCTTGACCCCGAAGGTTTCCTTGAAGAGTTCGGCCAACGCCCCATGATTCACTTGGCCGAAATTGGGGTCTTGAAAGATGACGTGTCGATTACGCACTGTGTACAGGTTGATAATCAAGAACTCGCGGTGATGGCCGAGACCGGTGTTTCGGTTGCTCACTGCCCGACGACTGCCTTGAAGGTCAGTTACGGCGTCACTCAGGTGGGCAAGATGCCCGAAATGGCCATGGCCGGAATCAACTTAGGTATCGGCACCGACGGCAACAATGCGTCGAACTATTCAGACCTGATGCGCGCTACATACTTGGTCGCTGGTTTGTTTAAAGATGCGCGAACCGATCCGCAGATGTTCCCCGCCGAAAAAGCTTACGAAATGGCCACTCTTGGCGGTGCTCGCGCTATGAACGCTCAAGATGAAATAGGTTCACTTGAAGTGGGCAAGAAGGCCGACGTTGTCTTGCACGACACCGATCGTCCCGAATGGCGTCCATTGCTGAATGTCATGAACCAACTCGTGTGGTCGGCCGATGGTCGGGGAGTGCACACGGTGTTTGTTGATGGCAAGAAGGTCGTTGAAGACGGCCGCATGTTGACCATTGACGAAGATCGTTTTTGGGCGCAGTGTCAAGAAGCGGGCGAGGCCATCACCGCACGTTCGGGATTGCCTGACAAATCTAAGTATCCGATTCTCTGAGAATCGCGAACAAAGAAAACAATGACTCACAACATCACGCTTGAAGCCGAGATCACACCGGGTATGCCGGTGCAACATGTGATTGAACTCGCGCGACTTGCTGAAGATGTTGGGTTTGATCGCCTCGGAATTTCTGATGTGGTGTTTTGGCATGACTGTTTCATGTTGCTCGGGCTCGTTGCCCAGTCGACGAGCCGTATTGAGCTTGGCCCGATGGTGACCAATCCGTATTCACGTCACCCCGCAGTTTTGGCCGGTATCGCGGCAACTTTGCATGATGTGTCGAATGGGCGCGCGTTCATGGGAATTGGCGTTGGCGCGGGTCTCGAAGCGGTCGGCGAAACGTATCCGCGACCAGTTGCACATGTGCGTGATGCGGTGACAGTGATGCGGGCGTTGTTGCGTGGTGAGACTGTGAGTTATCAGGGTGAGACAATCACCGTCAACGATTCGCGATTGCAGCACGTTGACCCGTTGAGCCCTGCGCATGTTCCGATGTCGATTGGTACACGTAGCCCGCAGATGATGCGTTTGGCTGGCGAGATTGCCGATATCGCTCTTGTTGGTGGTCGTTATTTGTCGCCGTCATTGGCGGCGAATTACCGCACGTTTATTGCTGAAGGTGCACAGCGCGTTGGTCGTGATGTTGCGTCAGTTGAAGTTGCTCCACGAGTGACGTTGTGTGTTTCTTCAGACGGCGATCTGGCCCGCCGCAGTGTGAAGCGTTACGTGGCTCATTACATCGCGCTCATTCGGCCCGCCGAGTTAAACGAGCGAATGGGACTAGATGCCGATTGGTATTCGCGAGTTGACGCAGCGCTTGCCCGTTCAACCGGTTGGTATTTCGATCACGATCGTTACGACGACCCCGAAATCTTTTCGTTGATCGCCGATGAACTAGTGACGAGCTTTGCCATTGTCGGCACACCCGATGAATGCAAAGACTTAGCCCGTGGCATTTTGGACCTGGGCTTCAACAGCATCAGCATGAATTTGTCATTCCCGGTGGGCAACGGCATGTATCAAGGTTTGCGTGACACCCTCGAAGGTTTTGGCACCGTTATTGATGCAGTGCGTTCAGGTCGCTGAGTTACTCAAGGCCGGCTTGAGTTAAGAAAACTTTGCTATCCCAGTAATCGGTGCGATTGATAATGAGTCCAGTCGACGGATCAATCTGAATTCGCAGCAATCCACGAACGACACAATCACGATCGTTCACCGTCGCATGAAGTGTGTAGGCATTGGCGACAGTTGATGTAGTGATGTCGACGACTTGTTGCTCGACTTCGTAACGAATACCGGGCATTGAAGCCATGAAGTTAGGTAAGCGACGACGATATTCGTCTTTGCCTTCGCAACTTGAACCAAGCGCGGCCGTGTGTTCGTTGATAAACCCATCAGCCACAAACGATGCAACAAGATCGGCGTCACCAGTAGAGAATGACTCGAGATAGTTGCGACAAATGGTGGCAAGTTCATCGCGAGTCATGAGAATCAGACCGGGCGTGAGCCCGATCTCAGCCCCAGACTTCTTTGGCCTTGGCGTAGACACCCTGGTCGTATGAGAACTCAATCATGTTGCCATCGGGATCTTTGAGGGCACAGATATAGCCAATGGGATCAGGCATTTGGGTAGGAGGCCAAGCCATGCATCCGTCGGCCTTGCCGAGTTCGGCAATGCGCTCGACTTCCGCGCGGCTTGTGAGCTCAATACCAACGTGTGCGAATGGAGCCATAATCGGCTGCGGTCCACCATCTTGGTCTTTGAAGAAACTCACGAGAACCAATACGAAGGGCTTATCCGACTGATCGTCATGACCAAGCCATGCGCCATAACCATCAGCATCAACACGACGATCAAGCAACTTGAGCGGAGTGAACTTCTCGTACCACGCAATGGACTTGTCGATGTCGGTTGACGGCAACGCGATGTGTGTCCAACGTGCGGTTGGGGGATGGACAACGTTCTTGTCAGAAGTATCAGAGATCTGATTCTTCAAACGCATTGCGTCGGCGTCAAGGTTTTCGTGAGTGGTCATGATTGATCCAGTTCTATGTAATTTTTGGCTATGTATTAATCAAAGTATTAATCAAAAATGTATTAATCAAAAAATCATTCAACAGTGTGGTCGCTGGGGATGTCGGGATTGTCTCCACCCTTGGTCCACAAAATGACTTCGTTGCCCCAGGCATCTTCGAACGCGCCGTTGTAGCCACTGAATTCTTTCCAGTAGTGCTTACGCCACAAAATGGTTGCTCCAAGTTCTTCGGCACGATCGAGTAAACGCTCTTGGTTGTCGTCATCGCTGACCAAGATCCAGATACGGGTCTGGCGGTGCTTATGCGACAGAACGCGGGGCTCAACGCCGGCGGGATCTGGATGTGGGCGAGCGTTGTTGACGTTGTAGATACCAAGGTGCAAGTTGCCAACGGCGCTCTGGGTGCCGTCGCCCAACATGAAGTTTTGGCCAGGCACGCAACGGTGGAATTCACCCTCGGGGCGACCCTCAACGACCCAACCAAAGAGGTCGGCGTAGAAGCGGGCGGTCTTGGCCGGATCGTCGCTAGGAAGGTCGACGAAGATCAAGGTGTTCGGGTAATTGGGGACGAACTGTCCGGTCGTGGCGGCATCGTCGGCTGGGTTGTAAGACGTGTAGGTCATGACCCGACGATAACACACCGAGCCTAAATTTTGGTCTGACAATCACACCAAAACGGGGGAGACTTTTCAGTATTTCAGGAAATTCTGAGAAAAATCCGGTGTCTAGCGGCCAGCCAGGAATGTCATGCGTTCTTGGGCCTCAGCCACGATTTCGGTGAAAGCTGTGCCCGTGATCTGGGTTGACTTCTTGGCCCTGACCACGGCTTTTCCGGCCACATAGACATCATCGACCGCTGATCCGCTCGAAGCCCAGATCAGTTGCAAGACCGGTTGGGTGCTGCGGGTGAGCCATTCGGGGCCGTCGGTGCCAAAGACCACGAGGTCGGCCTGCTTGCCCACTTCGAGCGACCCGATGCGGTCGGCCATACCGATGGCTCGGGCGGCATCAATGGTGTGCAGGGCCAACGCATCAACGGCGCTCATGAGGGTCGGGTCCATATGGCGATCGCGGATGAGGCCAGCAAAAAGTGCGGCATTGCGAATGGGGTCGACGGCGTCACCAGCATTTTCGGCGTCGCACCCCAGCGACATGCGTACGCCGCGCTTCAGCATGTCGTCGTGACGACCAGCGGCAGTGATTCCTTGAGCGAGTCGCAGGTACGCCCACGGACATACGGCGACTGCGGTGTCGGTTTCGACGATGCAATCAATCTCATCGTCGTTGAGGTGCACTGCATGTGCGAGTAACACGTGATTGCCCAGAACTCCGAGGTCGTAGAGATGACGAACGGGATGTTTGCCAGTACGGGCGAGATACGAAGCGGTGTCACCAGAAGATGGCGAGATATGAAACGTGATGCGCGTGTTGTTGTCACGTGCAAGTTGCGAAGCAGCAATAACAAGTTCGTCGCTCATCAAGTCGTGTCCAACGAGTGTGACCCAACCATCAATGAGGGGAGTGTTCTGGGTGAGACGCATCACCTCGCGTTGACGATCAAGTACTTCGCTCACTGTTCCGGCAAACGGACCATCTTCAACATCCCAACCCCAACTACCAAGCGTTCCGCGAGTGCCCATTGCAAGTTGGGCCTTTAGTACTGAAGACGGATGGGCAACAGTCCCAGCTTCAACAGTTGTCGTAATGCCATGACACAAAGCTTCATTCAGTGCGAGCACGGCGCTTAGGTAGTCGTCACGTTGGGTATGCCTGCTGTGGGTTGGAACTGCCCAACCAAAGATTGCTTCTTGTGAGTCAATTGTGTCAGGAATCATTGAGTGAATGAGACGATCGCCAGTGAGGTGCTGATGACCGTTAATCATGCCTGGTGTGATGACGGCACGAGGGTTGCCTTCAATGACCGCGTCGGGATGTGAGACGCACAACTTTTCAAAGTTGTCAATAGCAATGATGCGATCATTTTGAATTGCAACGGCGGCATCGGTCAGAACTTCTCGTTGCGCATTCATCGTGATGATGTGTTGGCCCCGAACAAGGATGATGGTCATAGTTCAACAGGTTATGCTCAAAAACATGACGAGCATTCTTTGCGACAACGACAATCTTCTTGGCTTCTGGTATCCGGTCGCGCGATCGGTAGATGTGATGTCGGCGCCGGTGTCGGCCAAGCTGCTTGGGCGCAACCTGGTGGTGTGGCGCGATGGCAACGGCACAGTCAGTGCATTGCCCGATCGCTGTACTCACCGTGAAGCAAAGTTGAGCCTGGG
>JBIKYT010000123.1:0-3776 GCA_044355095.1 Ilumatobacteraceae bacterium | reverse complement strand
TTTCTTTGGCGGTATCGGGGATGACGAGACCGGAAGCTGTGCGCTCCTCGGCTGCGTTGGGCCGTACCACGATGCGGTCATCGAGGGGCTTCAGGTTCATAATTCAAGCCTCCGTGGCTAGATAGTTGTCGGATATAAGTGACCGATATGAGCGTTAGCACTCGTACCTGCCGAGTGCCAAGGATAGGGGTGAAAGTGAGCAGTTAGCAACCGCCAACCGCGAGTGCTAACCCAAACGCTCCCCCAAAGAACCCGTTCCGAACAGGTTCAGAACGGGTTCAGCGCAAGGGTGCGCCAAGGGCGGCGCAGATCTCGGTCAGGCGCTCGATCGGCAGCCCAATAATGGCGTTCAACGACCCTTCGACCTGCTCGACAAACCCGGCCGCCCCACCCTGTATGGCATAGGCGCCCGCCTTGTCACGGGGTTCGCCCGAGTCGACGTAGGTGATGATCTCGGGGATCGGGACCGACCGGAAGGTCACCGTGCTCGACACCACTTCAACGTGCCCATCCCAATCGACTCCCCGACAACCTGGTCCAGCCACCGCAACTGCGAAGCCCGTGTGCACCTGATGGCGCCGCCCCGACAGCGCGAGCAACATTTTCACTGCCTCGGCATCGTCGGCTGGCTTGCCGAAGATCACGCCATCAACATCAACGGTGGTGTCGGCGGCAATCACGATGGCCCCAACGTTCACAGTTCCGACGGTCTTCATGACTGCATCCAATTTCGCGGAAGCCAAACGTCGTACATAATCAACGGGCAACTCGCCTTCAAGAACTGACTCATCAATATCGGGCGACACCACGCGCGGCTCAATGCCTACACTGCGCAACAAATCAAGTCGTCGGGGTGAACCCGAACCCAAAATCACCGTCATAAAAAATCAACCATCAATACGTCAGCCACCCGAAATAGCCATCTCTGAATCATCATCGGGAACAGTCATGTCGTCAAGACAACCGCGGAATCCTTCGGGTAGCGACACCTTGATTGGTCCACTGGTTTTGCCACGACGCAAACTTTCGCCACCTTCGACCACTGTCATGTCGGCACCATTGCGTTCGAGCATCTCATCAAGAATCGCATCAAAAGCCTCAATTGAATCGGCAGTCGCTAAACGATGACGCACTTCTCCACCAACTGGATATCCGGTGAGATACCACGAAACGTGTTTACGAAAATCGCGCACGCCTCGTGAAGTACCTGAACTGTCATCACCAAAGTGCTCAACCAAAGTTCGCAAGTGACGCTTCATCACGTCAACAACAAAACCCAAAGTACGCGGTGCCTTTACTTCACGACCATTAAACGCATCGGCCAAATCTTCGAACAACCACGGACGACCAAGACACCCGCGGCCGATCACGACACCGTCGCAACCAGTTTCGTTCACCATTCGCACCGCGTCAGCCGCAGTCCAAATATCTCCGTTACCCAGAACAGGGATTGACGACACCGATGCTTTGAGCGCGGCGATTGCGTCCCAGCGCGCGGTCCCGCTGTAATGCTGTTCGGCAGTTCGAGCGTGCAACGCAATCGAAGCAATACCTTCCTCTTCAGCGATACGACCCGTGTTGAGATAGGTAATGAGATCTTCGTCAACACCGATACGGAATTTCGCAGTAACGGGAACGCCGTACGGTTCGGCGGCTTTCACAGCTGCTTTCATAATCGCCCGCAACAGATTGGGTTTTGCCGGCACTGCGGCACCACCACCTTTACGCGTCACCTTGGCGACTGGGCAACCAAAGTTCATGTCGATGTGATCAACGATGTCGTTCTCACACAGTTTGGTGACCGCACGCGCCAACATGACGGGGTCACTTCCGTATAACTGCAAACTGCGCGGTGATTCATCGGGAGCAAAAGTCACCATCCGTTCGGTCTTAGCACTGCCATGGACCAATGCAGTCGCCATCACCATTTCATTGACATACATCAAGCCCGATGCGAACTCACGACACAATGTGCGAAACGGCGCATTCGTCACGCCAGCCATCGGCGCCAAAACAATGGGCGATGCCAATTCAATGTTGCCAATCTTTAACGGCTTCATCGTGACCAGCTCGAATCAATAAGAGGCAAACGCAAATTAGGAAAGCCGCCAGAATCAAGTGACGTGGGGCCATCACTACGTAAGCGATACCACGCAGCGCTACCGATCATGGCTGCATTATCAGTGCACATCGCGCGACTTGGTAACAATCCGCGTCGTCCGTCGGCTGCACACATCTCGGTGAACTTCTCGCGCAACAATGAGTTCGCAGCTACACCACCGCCCAATACGAGCCCCTTTGCACCAACGGCTTCAGCAGCCTTGCGAGCCTTATTCAGCAACACATCCACAACTGCCCACTGAAATGAAGCAGCGACATCGGCAGTGTTGACATTGGGGTTCTTGCGCACGTAGTTCACTACTGAGGTCTTGAGCCCGCTAAAACTGAAATCAAGTCCGTCATGCAACATTCCTCGTGGGAAATCGATGGACTGCGCATTACCCGTGCGGGCAATGGCATCAATCGCTGGCCCACCTGGATAACCCAGATCTAAGAAACGCGCGACCTTGTCGAATGCTTCACCAGCGGCATCGTCAATGGTGCGACCCAGCAGTTTGTATTCGCCATGTCCACGCATTTCGATCAGCATCGTGTGACCACCAGAAACCAGAAGCACAACGAGTGGCAGTTCTAACGTTGGATCTTCAAGTAAACCCGCATACAGGTGTGCTTCAAGGTGATTGACGCCGATGTACGGAACATCCCAGGTGTAAGCCAAAGCTTTAGCTGCCGACACGCCAATCAACAAAGCACCAATGAGTCCTGGGCCATGAGTCGCTGCGACTGCGTCAATGCGTGACTCGTTGATGCCCGCTTCCGAAATGGCTTGCGCGATCACTGGATTCAACAAATCAAGATGGGCACGCCCAGCAATTTCTGGTACGACACCACCGTATTGGGCATGCAAATCAATTTGCGTGCTCACCACGCTGCTCAAGATGTCGTTGCCACCCATCACAATTGAAGCAGCAGTTTCATCACAACTTGTTTCAATCGCCAAGATGACGGTGGATTCATTGACCACGATGTTGTTCGAGGTGAAACTGCTCATGAGGCCGAACTCCCCCGCATCACATCTTCAAGTCGCGTTTGGTACACGGCATCTTGTATATCGTGTGCCCACATGACTAACGCGTCTTCGGTATTTTCGTAGTAGCGCTGGCGAACTCCGGCTGGGGCAAAACCAAAATGCCGATACAGCTCTTGGGCGGCAGTATTGCTGACCCGCACTTCAAGAGTCAGTGCCTCAGACTTGTGCACTATTGCTTGTTGCGCAATGTGCACCATCAGCAAACGCGCGATGCCTTGACGGCGCCGTGTTGGATCAACGGCAATGTTGGTGACGTGTGCTTCATCTAGGGCAAACATCAGACCGGCATAACCCACAACCTGTTCACCGTCTTTTGCCACCACGTAGTAACGCTCGCCACGACGCGACAAATCAATTTCACTCGAGAAAACACCCGACGTCCACGGTTTGGGATACACGCGTTCTTCAATCGCCAAAATTTCACGTACATGTCGACGACGCATTGCTTCAATCGAAATGCCATTGGCGTCGTCACTTGACGATTTCAGAAAACGCGAGACGATACTCATCGTCCGGCTCCAGAATTACGAGTTGACCAATTGATCTCGGCATCGGGCTGGCGTAAATACAAAGCTTCAATCTGATGCGGTTCAACCCAGTCTTCTTTGAGTGCTTTCACATGTGC
>JBIKYT010000051.1:0-13803 GCA_044355095.1 Ilumatobacteraceae bacterium | reverse complement strand
GGATAACCGCTGAAAGCATCTAAGCGGGAAGCCCTTTCCAAGATGAGAATTCCCATGCGGTTAACGCAGTAAGGCCCGTGACGAGACCATCACGTTGATAGGCCGGAGGTGGAAGAGTGGTAACACTTGTAGCCGACCGGTACTAATCGGCCGAGGGCTTAATTAACAGCTCGCGCTTGCTCTGGAGTACTCGGGGATATCCCCGTTTTACAATAGATTTCTGGTGGCCATAGCGGCGGAGAAACACCCGTTCCCATTTCGAACACGGTAGTTAAGCCCGCCAGCGCCGATGGTACTTGGAGGTAGACCTCCTGGGAGAGTAGGTCGCTGCCAGAATTTTTCGATGAAAGACCCTCACTGACGAGTCAGTGAGGGTCTTTTGCATTCTCGGGTTCATGTTTGCGACGAAATCGGCGATCTGCTCGTAGCCTTGACCAAATGCCCGAACGCCCCAATTCTGATCGTCGTCGAGATTCGCGGGGCGATTCACGTTCTGATTCACGGGGTGATTTCCGTACCGGAGGTCGTTCCAGTTCACCTCGACCAGCGTCAGGAACTGGCCGACCGCCAGGACCTCGTCCGAGTCGCCCAGCCGGCGCTCGTGATGACGAACGCCGTGGTGATTCTCGTAGTGATTCTCGTGGTGATTCTCGTGGTGGCGATCGTGATCGTGCCCCACGTCGTGACTATGGCGATCGACCCAGCGGCGATCGTGGACCGCGTCGCGAGTTCGGTGACCGTCCCAGTGGCGATCGTGATCGGGCTCCTCGTCGTTACGGATCTGATTCACGGGGCGATTCTCGTGGTGGCGATCGTCCAGCCGGAGATCGTCGGCCCAGTGGTGATCGTGGTCCACGGCGTGAATATGGCGACCGACCGGTTCGTCGTGATGACCGTTCTGATTCTCGTGGTGGCGATCGTGATCGTGCGCCCCGCCGTGATTTTGGCGATCGTGACCGTGCACCCCGCCGTGATTTTGGTGATCGACCGAGCGCTGACCGCGGTCCGCGTCGTGAATATGGCGATCGGCCGAGTGGTGATCGTGGGCCGCGTCGTGAATATGGCGACCGACCGGTTCGTCGTGACGACCGTTCTGACACTCGTGGTGGCGATCGTGATCGGGCCCCTCGCCGTGACTATGGTGATCGACCCAGCGGTGACCGTGATCGTGCACCGCGCCGTGAATTCGGTGATCGGCCGGCTCGTCGCGATGATTCAGGTTCTGATTCACGTGGCGGCGACAGAGATCGTGCTCCTCGTCGCTATGGCGCTGGTGCTGGACGTCCGTCAGGCCCACGTCGTGATGACAGTCGGGACGGTGGTCGCCGCAGTGGGCCGCGTCGTGAAGACTTCGCTCCTCGTGGACCTAAGAACGAAGCCGAACGTCGTCGTGAAGCCGTGCGCTCACGAGGTGGCGGTGAGGTGCGTAAAGACCGCGAACAAACTCCGGTGTCACGTGAAGCCGAGACCTGGGTTGACGAAGGCCGAGTTGAAGATGAAGTCCGCGATGCCGCCGAAGGTGCAGTGCGCCGAGCGCTCGCACCGCGACGCACTGTGTCGGCGCGACCAAAAGATGAAGATGAGTTAGATCCTCAGACCAAGGCCGATGTCGCGAAGGTTCTTGAGCCCGTTCGTGCCAATCGTTTAAGTGGCCGTTTGAAGGCCGCGCAAATCGCTTTAGAGCGTGAGCGTTATTCAGAAGCTAAGCGCATTGCTAAATCACTCACCAAAGAACTCTCTGGTGTGGCTGCAGTTCATGAGGTGATTGGACTCGCGAGCTATCGCATGGGTCAGTGGCGTGATGCGACTGCTGCTCTTGAGCTTGCTCGTTCGATTCGGTTGCACATTGAAGATATGCCCGTTTTAGCTGACTGTTATCGCGCCCAACGCCGTTGGAGCGATGTTGATGCAGTGTGGGCTGAACTCAAAGAATTGTCACCTTCGCCTGAAGTGATGGCCGAAGGTCGCATGGTTGCGGCTGGTTCACTATCTGATCGTGGCGAATTGAAAGATGCCATTGAATTGATGTTGAAAGTGGCCGCAATTCCGCGTCGCGTTCATGAGTATCACTTGAAGCAGTGGTATGTGTTGGGCGATTTATACGACAAGGCCGGCAATGTGCAGAAGGCTCGAGAATTCTTCCAGCGCGTTGCTTTGCACGACAAAGAGTTTGCTGACGTTTCCGAGCGTCTCGCCTCTTTGTAAATAGGCGTTTCTTCACCGCAAGAACTGACACCCAGCACACAACAGGCCGTCGTCATGAGGCGATCTGTCTGAAAGGTGTTGTGTGTCAACTTCTGAATATACGGGTATCAATCTTGTGGTCGTGCGCGGGTCGCTCAGTAGCGAGCCGGTGCAACGAGACCTCACATCTGGGTCATCGGTGGTCAGCCTCGAAGTGACCACTCGGCATGCCGACGAACCAACTCGTACGGTTCCAGTATCGATCTTCGACCCTGCCAAGCCCGATGACATCTTGTCGTTGTTGCCTGGCGACGAAGTGGTCGTGGTGGGGGCGGTGGCTCGCCGCTTCTTCAAAGTCGCTGGTGGGACGGGTAGCCGCACCGAAGTAGTCGCAACCGATGTGGTGCCGACCCGCCAGAAAGCCAAGGTCAAGAAACTCGTCACACGCCACCTCGAGAGGCTGGGATCGGCGCTGGAGTGACGACTACGCTTGGCAACACCACGGTTTCGTAGCCATACGACGACAAAGGACTTCCCACATGAACCAAGAGCAGTTAGCCCGCATGCGCAGTGGAGACGGTTTCATCGCCGCTCTCGATCAAAGTGGTGGAAGTACTCCCAAGGCTCTTCGCCTCTATGGCATCGAAGAGAACGAGTACTCGGGTGATGCTCAAATGTTCGATCTCATTCACGGCATGCGCAGTCGCATGGTGACGAGCCCGTCATTCGGTGGCAATCGAGTTTTGGGCGCCATTCTTTTCGAAGGCACTATGGACCGCGACATCGAAGGTCAGGGAAGCGCCGACTATTTGTGGAAGACCAAGGGCGTCATTCCTTTCTTGAAGATTGACAAGGGTCTTGCCGACGACGCCGATGGCGTGCAGTTGATGAAGCCCATGCCCGAACTTGATGCATTGCTTGCCAAAGGCGCCAGCAAGGGCATCTTTGGTACCAAGATGCGTTCGGTCATCAAAGAAGCCAACAAGGCTGGCATCGATGCAGTTGTTGCTCAGCAGTTCGCCGTTGGTCGTCAGATCTTGGCCGCCGGTTTAGTGCCGATCATCGAACCCGAAGTTGACATCAACAGCGCAACCAAAAAAGAAGCCGAAGTGTTGTTGAAGGCTGCTTTGTTGGCTGAACTCAATGCTCAGCCCGCCGATCAGCCCGTGATGTTGAAACTCACGTTGCCTGAAGTTGATGACTTCTACCAAGAACTTGTGAACCACCCGAGCGTGTTGCGTGTCGTTGCTTTGTCGGGTGGTTACAGCCGCGAAGAATCAAATCAGCGTTTGTCGCGTAACCATGGCGTGATCGCCAGCTTCTCGCGAGCACTCACCGAAGGTTTGTCGGCCAAGCAGAGCGAAGCTGAATTCAACGCAACACTTGACTCAACCATTCAGGGAATCTTTGACGCCTCACGCACGTGAGAATTTTTAGCGCAGTGGTCGTTAGTGAAGTGGTCGTTAGTGAAGTGGTCGCACGACTGGACCAGTGCGCAACTTGGGTGTGAAGAACGTTGACTTCGGCGGCATGAGCAGTCCTTCATCGGCTGTCCGTTGAATTTCCGCAACTGTCACAGGACGAATCAATACGCCTGCTACTGCTTTTCCTGAGGCGACGATGTCAGCAACAAGTCCGACGCCATGCTGATAACTCACATCGTGTGACACGTTGGCGAGTGCATGCTCGAGCCGTGCGCCATCAAGGTCGCGAATACCAGCGAACATTTCAGGTCGCGGAATCATGAAGGTTCCATTGCCCTGATCATCGATGAGTACAAGCGCACCTTTCTCTTGCATGTCATAGGTAATGGAGGCAACAACTTTGCCGGCAGGAACGAATTCAAAGAACTTGGTAAAAGTCGCTTGTAATGCCGCAAATTCAATGCCGGTGTACAAACGGTGAATTGCTTCAACGCTCAATTGCTCTTCGATCAGTTCACCCACGTAGGTCATGGTGAGTTCGGCTGAACCGTTGCTGCCGGTGTCGGTCGCTCGCTGTTCATCGCGGAACGTACGACTAATTGCATAACGGTGGTGACCATCGGCGATCACCACATCGTTTGAGCTGACGGCTTGCGAAATTGCGGCAACGCGAGCCGGATCAGATACTCGCTCAATGGTGTGCGTGACACCTTCGGTGGTGACGGTTCCGAGCAATTCGCCGGGAGCCCGCAACAACTCGGTGAGCCCTGCAGTCAGCGACAAGCCCCACACTGGCGACAAGTTCGTCATTGTGGCGCGAGTTAAATCAAGCCGATCAGTCTTGGCCTTGGGAGTGGTGCGTTCGTGGGGCAACACGCCGCCAGCACCTTCGTCCACAACTTCGAGTGCTCCGATCACACCAAAGGTTGTGCGCTCGGTGCCAGCTTCATCGCGAAAGGTCATGCGATAAATCGTGAATGAGGGTTCGGCATCTTCAACCAATACGCCTTGTGTCACCCAATTGTCCAACACAACGCCAGCGGCGTCGTAACGGCCAGGTCCATCAGATTCGACGGGCACATCGATGTGCACGATGTTGTTGGGATGACGTTGCGCCAAGGCTTCGCGGTCGGCCTCGGACAAAACGTCGTACGGGGGAGCAGCCACCAAATTCAGGTCGGCAGAGGCGTATCGGAGAGCATGAAAAGGTTCAAAACGAGGCACATCTCTAGATTGCCACGCCGATGTCGGTGAGCGCGTGACAAGATCGCTAGGTCATGAGTATTTTTCCCAAATTTCCGGTGCTATGCGATCTCGATGGAGTCGTGTGGTTGGCACATGAACCCATTGACGGTTCGGCGCACGCAATTGAACGTTTGCGCGCTTATGGCCATCGCGTGTTGTTTGTGACCAACAATTCGTCGGCAACTGTCGCCGATCAAGAAGCCGCGCTTTTGGCAGTAGGAATACCAGCGGTCGGTGACGTGATCACCTCGGCCATGGCGGGAGCGCATTTATTGCGCGCGGGTGAACGAGTGTTGATGTGTGGTGGCCCTGGTCTGGCTGAAGCGATTGCCAAGGTGGGAGCAATTTCGGTGTCGCACGAAGAATGTGAAGATGGAGCGCACATCGACACGGTGATTGTGGGATTTCATCGCCATTTCGATTACGAGATAATGCGCCGGGCCTCAACGGCAATCCGTCGGGGAGCGCGTCTCGTTGGCACCAACGATGACGCCACATACCCGACCCCTAATGGTCCGATCCCGGGCGGTGGCAGCATTTTGGCGGCCATTTCGACAGCGGCCGGAATTGACCCCATTGTGGCGGGTAAGCCCCACCAGGCCATGGTCGATGTGGTGCGAGCGTACGAGCCAAGTGTTGGCCCAGACACCGTCATGGTCGGAGACCGACCGTCAACCGACGGCGGCTTTGCCACCACGCTGGGGTGTCGCTTTGCTCTCGTGCGATCGGGGGTGACGCCAGCAGGGGTGATGCCGGCTGATCAACCAGGTTGGTTTCAGGGAACCACCCTCGATATTGACGTGCCAAACCTCGCTGGTTTGGCTGATTACTTGCTGAAATAAGGCTCGTGAAAAATCGGGGTAGCGTCTAGTTATGGCCAAGAATCCGATCAACAAAAACTCAATGAAGAAGTTGTTCGACACTGTGTCCCCTATGGGACCAGATGCCGCCGAAAAGTTTGTTCGTGAGTTATTGAAAGCTGGCGAAGAGCGTCGTCGCGATGCCGAGAAAATCATTGCTGAAGTCGCAGTTGCGGGCCGCAAGTCGGCCGAACAATTCAGCGACGCAGTTCAACGCGAAGTTGGCAAGCAATTGACTAAGGCCGTCAAGCGCATTGATCAATTAGAAAAGCAAGTCGAAACTTTGACGCGTAGCCTTGAGGCAACCCGAACTGTTTTGGTGGCAACTGCTGCGAAGTCGGTGGCTGACACAGTCGCCAAGCGCAAAGCCGCTACAACATCAACGAGTACAATGGCCACTACGGCTGCAACGACTGAACCAGTGGCTACAGCGAAGAAGGCAACCGCCAAGAAGGCCCCGGCGAAGAAAGCAGCAGCGAAGAAGGCTGCGGCTAAGAAAGCCCCCATCAAAAAAGCTGCACCCAAAAAGACTGCTGCTCAGTCGGCAACGACCGACGCAACTTCAGCCTGATTCGCTGACGACATCGATCATTAGTTGCAATGGCTCGTCGACAACGTCTTGACACTGAATTGGTGCGTCGACAACTGGTGTCGGGCCGTCGTGAAGCAACCGAACTGATTGACGCTGGTCGCATTTTGGTTAACGGCGCGATCGCATCAAAAGCAGCGCATCAGGTAGATCCCGCCGATGCCGTCGTTGTGAGTGGACCACCCGCGCGTTTTGTAAGTCGCGGTGGCGAGAAGCTGGACGCAGCATTGGAATCTTGTGGCATTGATGTTGCTGGTCGGCGAGTGTTAGATGCTGGGGCATCCACTGGTGGATTCACTGATTGTGTGTTGCAACGCGGAGCATCGCATGTTGTTGCGCTTGATGTTGGACACGGTCAACTACACCCCAAGATTCGTGACGACGAACGCGTCACCGTCATGGAGCGATTCAATGTGCGGGACATGACGATTGACGACATCGGGGGAGAAGTCGATGTGGTCGTCGCCGATTTGTCATTCATTTCGCTCACTCTTGTCGTGCCTGCCCTGATTGGGGTGTGCCGACCGGGAAGTGAATTGGTATTGCTCGTGAAACCTCAGTTTGAAGTTGGCCGCCGCGACGTGTCGAAGGGTAAGGGGATCATCTCTGACCCCGAATTGCATCAAGTCGCCTGCGATGGGGTTCGTGAATCATGTGAAAATGCCGGAGCAACGGTGAATCAGATCATTTCCTCACCCATTACTGGGGCCGAAGGCAATAAAGAGTTCCTGTTATATGCCACCGTGCGTGAGAAGATGTCGTTATGACGTCTGCATCTCCCAAAAAGGTCGTCATCGTCGGGCATTCTGAACGGCCAGAGGCTCCAGTTGTCGCTCGCCAGGCTGTCGAGTGGTTGCGCAACCATGGACACGTGCCGGTTGCTCAAGTTGTTGACATTCACTCCCTCGGGCTTGATGTCGATCTCTGCACAGAATCTGACATTGCATCGGCCGAATTGGTCTTGAGCATCGGTGGCGACGGAACCATGTTGCGTTCAGTCACGATGCTGAATGGCGCGGCAGTTCCGGTGCTCGGTATCAACGTTGGTTTGTTGGGCTACCTCGCCGAAGTTGAACCCGAAAATTTGGTGTCGTCACTTGAACGGTTCTTCGCTGGTGACTACGAGATCGAAAAACGTTT
Source organism: Ilumatobacteraceae bacterium (assembly GCA_044355095.1). Classification (GTDB taxonomy): domain Bacteria; phylum Actinomycetota; class Acidimicrobiia; order Acidimicrobiales; family Ilumatobacteraceae; genus Casp-actino8. Next base: position 6,361 of record JBIKYT010000051.1, on the reverse strand, counting down.
AGTGATTGACGTTGATGTTGTGAAGAACGACGGATCGAGTTCGCAATGGCGTGCGCTCAATGAGGCGTCGTTTGAAAAGGAACGCACGGGTCAAACCGTTCGCTTGGCGGTGAGCATTGACGGCGCTCGCTTCACCACCTTCCAAGCTGATGGTTTGTTGGTGGCAACGCCCACTGGTTCAACTGCGTATTCGTTGTCGGCGCGCGGTCCGGTGGTGTCGCCGACTCTCGAAGCAATGTTGCTGACGCCGTTGGCTCCACACATGCTGTTTGACCGTTCGCTTGTTCTTGGTCCAACAGAAACAATTCGCATTGATGTTGACGGATCACGAGCAGTTGGTTTGGCCATTGATGGTCAAGAAGTGGCGTCGCTGGAAGGCGGCGAGTCTGTGACCTGTTCGGCATCTGATCGCCCGGCACTGTTTGTGCGGATGCAGCCGCAACGTTTCCACCAGATTTTGAAAGCCAAATTCGGTTTGGCTGATCGATAAGAGTTGGTCACTGTCTTATGTTGAGTGAATTGCACATAGAAGACCTCGGAATCATTGATCGTTTAGATCTGGTTCTTGGAAATGGTCTCACCGTGTTGACCGGCGAAACTGGAGCCGGAAAAACGATGTTGGTTGAAGCCATCAGTCTTTTGGTGGGCGGTCGTGCCGATGCTGGTCGAGTTCGTGCCGGTGCTACTGAAGCTCGTGTTGAAGGACGTTTTGTCACTGACGATGAAGAGATCGTTTTGTGTCGAGTGATTCCGCTTGATGGTCGCTCGCGAGCGTACGTGAATGGTCGATTGGCGACCGTTGGTCAACTGTCCGACATCGGTTTGAAATTGGTCGACCTTCACGGTCAACACACGCATCAAAGTTTGTTGTCGGCTTCGGTGCAGCGCGCAGCTTTAGACGAATTTGCTCATACCGACCTTGGTCCTTTGCGAGAAGCTCGAGCACAATTGACCGAAATTGATGCCTCGTTGGCAGCTCTCGGTGGCGACACCAGAGCCCGGGCTCGAGAAATTGATCTGCTGAAGTTTCAGGTTGAAGAAATCCTGGCGGCATCGCTGAACGACCCGAACGAAGAGCATGTTCTTGAAGTTGAAGAAGATGTTTTGGCCGATGCCACGGCACATCGTGAGGCAGCTCAGGTGGCGCTAGCCGGAATCAATGATGACGACGGCGTTCTCGACGTTCTGGGCTCGGTGATCGCTGCTCTACAAAATCGGGCACCTTTTGAATCTGAGGCGAACCGTCTGCGTGACATCGTGGCCGACCTCACTGACGCTGCCTCCAACATTCGCAATGTTGGCGAAAACTGTGAGGACAACCCCGAACGGCTCGCGGAGGTTCGCCAACGTCGCCAAAGCTTGCGCGAGTTGCGTCGTAAATATGGCGAGTCGCTTGCCGAGGTGATGGCGTATCTTGACGAGTCGTCTCAGCGCCTCGACGAACTGCAGTCGTTTGAAGTTCGAGTTGAGGCCCTTGAAAAGCAGCGGGTTGACGTCGAAAAGCGTGAGCGCCAAGCCGCGGTCAAGGTCGCCAAGGTGCGTAAAGGGGCTGCCAAGGCCCTCGGGTCGGCCATTACTGGTCACCTCACCCAGTTGGCGATGGAGCGCGCGGTCGTTGACATTGAGGTCGGGGGAGATGACCCAGCCGACGAGGTGACCATGATGCTGGCGGCCAATCCGGGAGTTCCGGCCGCTCCGTTAAGCAAGGTGGCTTCTGGCGGCGAGCTGGCCCGCACCATGTTGGCAATACGCATGGTGCTTACCCAAGGTCCGCCCATTTTGGTGTTTGACGAGGTCGACGCTGGGATCGGTGGATCGGCTGCCAATTCCATGGCAGAAAGCCTGTCGCGCCTCGCTCAAGCGCATCAGATCTTCGTTGTCACCCACTTGGCTCAGGTGGCAGCTGTAGCAGATCATCACGTGGTCGTGGAAAAGAACATTGTTGATCGCAAGGGTGCCGAGATCACGTTGGCAACCGCGGCTGAGGTTTCTGGCTCAAGTCGAGTGGACGAAATTGCTCGCATGTTGTCGGGTCGTCCTGACAGCACAGCGGCCCGCCGGCACGCCAAAGAACTCCTGGCTTCGCGGACTTCAACCGATTAAGCAAAAAGAATTTCGAATTTCTTCGGCAGAGATCGCACTAGTGCATATGGGTGCCAGGAATAGTTGTAAGGTGTTCTCCCGTAGTTGGTTTAACCAAACGGGAGGTCAAAATGCCGAAGCACATCTTTGTGACTGGTGGAGTTGCAAGTTCTTTAGGTAAAGGTTTGACTGCTTCGTCGCTCGGCCGACTCCTGAAATTGCGTGGTCTTCGAGTGACCATGCAGAAGTTGGATCCGTACATCAACATCGATCCAGGCACCATGAACCCGTTTGAACACGGCGAAGTTTTCGTGACCGATGATGGCGGAGAAACCGACCTCGACCTTGGTCACTACGAACGTTTCATTGACGAAAATCTTTCACGTAATTCAAACGCAACAACAGGTTCGATTTATCAGGCCGTGCTAGCTGCTGAACGTCGCGGTGATTACCTCGGCAAGACCGTACAAGTCATTCCGCACATCACTGACGAAATCAAGCGCCGCATTCGTCGTATGGCTACTGATGATGTTGATGTGGTCATTACCGAAGTCGGCGGCACCGTTGGTGACATCGAAATCCTCCCGTTTTTAGAGGCGATTCGCCAATATCGTAAAGAAGCCGGCCGTGGAAACGTGTGTTATATTCACGTCACTTTGGTGCCATTCATTGGCCCATCAGGTGAGCAGAAAACCAAGCCCACCCAGCACTCGGTGACCGAACTGCGTAGCCGCGGAATTCAGCCCGACGTGATTGTGTGTCGCAGCGAAGAATCGTTGAGCCCCAGCTTGAAGCGCAAGATTTCAAACTTGTGTGATGTTGATGAGCGTGCTGTTGTGAACGCCGCTGACGTGCGCAACATTTACGAATTGCCGTTGGTGTTGCACGACGAAGGTCTTGACACCGTTGTGTGCGATGTTTTGCAGATCGAAGCAAAGCCCGATTTGTCATCATGGCAAAGCGTGGTGACGATGGTCGAAAATGCGACCAAGCCCGTGCGTATTGGTTTGATCGGGAAATACATCGAACTTCACGATGCGTACTTGTCGGTTGTTGAAAGCATTAAGCACGCCGGATTCCATCACGGTGCCAGTGTTGAAATTGATTGGATTCAAGCTGAAGAAGTTGAAGGACTTTTGGCTGCAGGCCGATTGAGCGAACTCGATGGAATGGTGATTCCTGGAGGCTTCGGTATTCGCGGTGTTGAAGGAAAGATTGCTGCGGCAGCTTTTGCTCGCGAAAACAATCTTCCGTGTCTTGGTCTGTGTCTAGGAATGCAAGTCATGACTATTGAGTACGCGCGTCACGTTTTAGGAATGACCGATGCACATTCGACTGAGTTTGATCCGTCAACTCAGCATCCGGTGATTGACATCATGAATGATCAGCGCGACGTCACCGACAAGGGTGGCACGATGCGTCTAGGCGCCTATTACGCAGTTCTCGAGCCAGGCAGCAAGGTTGCCAATGCTTACGGCGAAAGCGTCGTGAGCGAACGTCACCGCCACCGTTACGAGTTCAACAGCCAATACCGCACCCGTTTTGAGTCATCTGGCTTCGTGTGCAGCGGAACATCGCCCGATCGCCGTCTCGTTGAGTTCATTGAGCTCAAGGATCATCCGTTCTGGGTCGGAACTCAGGCCCATCCCGAGTTCAAGAGCCGGCCAGACCGTCCGCACCCGCTGTTCCGAGAGATGATTGGGGCTTCGCTCGAGTATCGCGCTGCCGCCAAACGACCCGCTGATGCACCGAGCGCTCGTGACGAGGTTCGTTCTGTCTGATTCAGGGTCGGGTGAACAGATGGGTGCGTTTCGTCATCTCGGGGATCGCAAGATTTACGACGGCTATATCTGGAAAGTTGTTGTTGGCGAGTTTGTTGCGCCAAATGGCGAGACGTTCACGCGCGACATTGTGCGGTCGCCGGGAGCGGTTGCGGTCGTGCCCATTCGCTATAGCGACGCCGGTGAGCCCTTCGTCGTTCTCATCAAGCAATATCGAGCAGCCTTTGATCGCGTGATTATTGAAGTGCCCGCCGGCATGCGCGATATTCCTGGCGAAGATCCTGAGGTCACCGCTGTTCGAGAGCTCGTTGAAGAAACTGGGTACACCGCAACGAGCCTTGAGTTATTGCATCAGTTCTATCCCTCAACCGGAATGACTGATTCGGTTTTGCATGTGTACTTGGCGACTGGGCTTGAACATGTTGGCCAAGAGACTCATGGGCCAGAAGAAGATCACATGGAAGTTTTCGAAGTTCGTTTTGCTGAGGCAGTGGCGATGGTGGTGAGTGGAGAGATCGCTGATGCGAAATCAACGATTGGGTTATTGCTTGCTGATCGCCGACTTCGTGGTCTTGATTCTGTCGTAAAGTAACTATTCGTGGATATCACCGAATCGATCCCACTTGAAGTTGAAGAATTTTTGTCATGGCTACTTGCCGAACGTGGTCGTTCCCAAAATACTCTGCAGGCCTATCGACGTGACTTAACCAATTATTGCGATTGGTTGCGTGAAAGCAAGAGCGATATTCATCGCGTGCAACTAGTTGACATCAATCAGTTTGTTTCAATGCAACGTTCATCCGGGGCCGCAGCATCAAGCGTGGCGCGACATATGGCGGCGGTTCGAATGTTTCATCGGTTTATGGCTGCTGAAGGAATGCGCACCGATGATCCGACCGCCGACTTTGATGGCATCAAAGTTCCCGCTGGTATTCCCAAACCTTTGTCTGAGGATGAAGTGGAAAGCCTGTTGGCGGCAGTCACGGGGGATGAGCCAGTGGCGCTGCGTGATCGTGCGCTTCTTGAATTGTTGTACGCCACTGGTGCGCGTATTTCAGAAGTGTGTGGATTGTCGACGGGTGATCTTGATTTAGACGCAGGGCTTGTTCGCTTGTATGGCAAAGGTGAAAAAGAGCGTCTCGTGCCAGTCGGCAAATGTGCGCGTGAAGCCGTTGATCGTTGGTTAATTGAAGGGCGCGAAAAACTTGAACCAGTTCGCTGGTTGAAGCGCGGCGATGCTGAAGCGATCTTTTTGAATAATCGCGGAGGGCGACTCGGTCGCCAGGCTGCCTTTGCGATTGTGTCACGAACCGGAACACGAGCTGGGCTGACAGCGCAGTTATCTCCACACGTGTTGCGCCACTCATGTGCGACCCACATGCTTGACCATGGTGCTGATTTGCGCATTGTCCAAGAAATGTTGGGTCACGTCTCGATTTCAACTACTCAGGTGTACACGCGCGTTTCACAAGAACGATTGATTGATCAGTATCGTTCGGCGCATCCGCGTGCAAGTGTGTCGCGAGGTTCGTGATGGCCAACTTTTTGGCGAACCAACGTCATTTAGCGCGACGTTTCGTGACGTCACTTTCAAGTGCGTCCCCTCCTTCAAGCGACATTGCTTGGGCAAACGAAAGTTTGCTTCCGAGTGAATTTGAGTTGTGGTCGCGGATGAAGTCGTACGACCAACGACATTCCATTGAAGTGGCGCGTCGTTTCGTTGATTTATGTCCCGTTGGAACTCGTGATCATGTCGCGGCGGCCCTTTTGCATGACATTGGTAAAATCGAAGCCGATCTGGGGGTATTTGGTCGTGTGGTTGCCACCATTGTTGGACCACGCGGACAGAAGTTTCGCCGATACCACGAACATGAATTGATTGGGTTACGGCTGTGTCGGACCGCTGGTTCGACTGCAGAGACTTTGCGCGTTTTGGATTGGTCACCTGCGGATGCAATACAGGACACAATTGTGGGTTTTTTGCAACAAGCCGATCAGATTTAGTTGAAAAACAGTTTTTACTGAAGGTCTTGTTCTAAGATTTCATAGTTCTATGAAAAAGTCTTCGCGTCGCCAACTTCACCCATTCGCGATATTGAGTCGCAAGTTGGTCGCGGTGCTTTTGCTTGCATCATCGTTTGTCGCAGTCTCAACAGTTGGCTCAACCGTGGTGTCGGCGGCACCTGTGGGGGCTTCGGCCTTTCGTGGCGTTTCCCCGCTGCGTGTCTTGGATACTCGGGAAACAGCAAAACCAACTGCAGGTTCGTATAACCCCGTTGTGATCGCCGGACTGGCGGGAGTTCCCAGTACAGCCACTGCAGTCGTGCTGAACGTCACCGCTATTGACGCTGAAGGCGAAGGGTATGTGACGGTCTTCCCGTGGGGAGAAGCTTTGCCGAATACATCAAACGTCAATATCAAACGTTTCGGTCAAATGGTTCCGAACCTCGTCACGGTGCGACTTGGTGCCGAGGGCAAGGTTGGTTTGTACTCGTCAA